>CAJBTU010000358.1 GCA_903958625.1 uncultured Ignavibacteriota bacterium
ACTCGGCATTCAGGAAGAATTGCTCGGGTTGAATCTCTATTACAGGGAAAAAGATAGGATCCAATCGGATTGGAAACAGATCTGGGACTATGACGGTTATACATCCCTGGCGCAAGCATTTATCCACGCAAAATACAGCATCAACGAATATCTCACATTGAACACCGGCATTCATGCACAGAAATTATTTCTCAATAATTCTTTTTCCGTAGAGCCCCGGTTTGCACTGAAGTATGACCTTAATGAATTAAGCAGTCTCAGTGTTGGATATGGACTTCATTCTCAAATGCAGCCGATCAACGTCTATTATCTGCAAACGAAGAATGCGGACGGTTCCACCAGTTACAACAACAAGAATCTGGACTTTACCAAAAGCCATCAGTTCGTGTTGGGTTATGATCTGCAACCCTTTGAGGATTGGCGGATAAAAACAGAAGTATATTATCAGCGTCTCTACAATGTTCCGGTGAATACGTATTCCAGTATTTATTCCATGCTGAATACCGGTGCCGGCTTTCAGACCGATCTGGCGGACAGTCTTGTAAACAAAGGAACAGGAAGAAATTACGGCATAGAATTGACCATCGAAAAATTCTTCAGCAACGGATACTACGCTCTTTGCACATCATCGCTCTATGATTCAAAATACACCGCAAGTGATGGCGTAGAACGCAACACTGCATTCAACGGGAAATATGTGTTTAACGTTTTATTCGGGAAAGAATGGAAAGTCGGCGGGGAAGAGCAGAACACACTATCATCAGATATAAAAATTACCAATGCCGGCGGGCGCTATCATACGCCGATCGATGTCACTACATCACAAATGACGGGACGGATGACGTTGAAAGGGGATGATTATGCCTATACGAGCCGGTATGCAAACTATTTCAGAATGGACATTAAAGTGGGGTATACACTCAACAGCAGCACGTCGCAACTATCCCACTCATTTTCACTCGATCTGCAAAATGCAACGAACAACAAAAATGTATTTTCAGAAGAATATGACGACGCACAACGAGGAATAAAGACAACATACCAGCTCGGATTCTTTCCAAACTTTATTTATAAACTACAGTTTTGATCTTGATTCCACAACACCTCAGCTTTCAAGAAATTGAACACTGAAGATCTTTAGAAAAGGAAATAGGATTGTTTCAAAGAAGGGACGTCAGTTTTCAAATAGATACAAAAAGACTTAGACATCCGGGATCCACTTAATAATGCCTCAGTAAATCCGGTGATGTCAACCCCGTTTCCGGTGAAGTTATTTTGCGGCAGGAGGTTTCTTGCATATTTTTGAGTTAAATTCAAAAACAGAATTCCTGCTGCATCAGCATGAGAACAACATGAAGGCGCAAAGATTCAAAGAGGATTCCTGACAATAAAAAGTTCTCATGATCACAGTATCGGTTCAAATGATCATTCGTGCAGCGGAAACGATTTTTATATATTCCCGCGAATGTATATTTTTTTCTACCAGCATAACAAGGAATGCCATGTGTAAAAAAACTTTTTTCATAGTTCTTTTCCTTCAAGTCATGGCTCCAGTCGCCGGGGCACAGAGTTTTTACGATATCAACACTATTCAGACGATAGCCATCACTTTTCAACAGAGTAATTGGGACTACATGCTCGATACGGCGAAGGCCGGAAGCGATGGTTACATCATGGGATCAGTGACGATCAACGGAACAGCATACGACAGCGTCGGTGTTAAATACAAAGGGAACAGCACGTACAATGCTAATCAGGTCAAAAATCCGTTCCATATCGAACTGGATACGTACAAAGAACAGGATTACATGGGATATACCGATGTTAAACTGAGCAATGTTGCAAAAGACCCGTCGTTTGTTAGGGAAGTGCTGTCGTATGAACTGCTGAGGCAGTATATGGACGCTCCGCAGTCGAACTATGCGCATGTGTATGTCAATGGCGTGCTGTTGGGGCTGTATGTCAATTGCGAATCGATCGGAAAAAAATTCGTCTACACTCATTTTTATTCGAAGACGAATTCATTTTTCAAATGCAACCCGATCGATGGGGCCGTGCCGGGAACGACTACGCTGCCGAATCTTGTCTATCAGGGAGCGGACAGCGCCAGCTACATGAAGGCGTACGAAATCAAATCTGATTACGGCTGGAAAGATCTCATCACATTATGCAATACGCTGAAAAATGACATCGGCAATATCGAGTCGGTGCTTGATATCGACAGGGCGCTCTGGATGATCGCGTTCGATAATGTTCTTGTCAATATCGATAGCTATATTGGCGTTTTTGCTCAGAATTATTATCTCTATAAAGATAATACCGGGCGGTTCAATTGCGTGCTGTGGGATTTCAATGAATCGTTCGGCACGTTCAATTCTACGGGGACGATCATGCTGCAGAATACGGCGGCAAAAATTCAGATGACGCACCTGCTGCATTCCGGCGACGCAAACTGGCCGTTGGTGCAGAAACTGCTCTCTGTCCCGATGTATAAGAGGATGTATCTTGCTCATATGCAGACAATTCTTAGCGAGAATTTTTCCAACACGAGTTATGTCACGAAAGCGCAGGCTTATCTGCCTGTCATCAACGCCGCGGTACAAGCTGATCCGAACAAGTTCTTCACTTATGCACAGTATCAAAGCAATCTGACGACGGATGTATCAGCAGGCATGACATCGGCGCCGGGGATCACAAATCTGATGAACAACCGGTACGCGTATCTTTCGGGGCTGACAGATTTCACGGCCACAAGGCCTGTCATTTCGGGTGTAATGCCGGGCGACACATTGCCGACGGTGAACAACAATATTTTCATTACAGCCAAAATTACGAATGCAAATTCAAACAGCGTTTTTCTTGGATACAGATACACGATCGGCGATAAGTTCACCAGGATGCTGATGTATGACGACGGAGTTCATGGTGACGGGGCAGCGGGGGATGGTCTCTATGGCTGCTCAGTAAGCGTGAAAACGGCGCTTATCCAGTATTATATTTATGCTGAAAACAGCAGTGCCGGAATATTTTCACCCGCGCGTGCGGAATATGAATTTTACACGGTCAACTGCAAAACGGCCGGCAATGCAAATGATGCGGTGATGAATGAAATATATGCCCGCGGAACGACGGCCGATCCGGATTGGGTTGAACTGTATAACCCGACAAGCGCATCTATCAATCTCAGCGGATACAAGATCTATGATGCGGGCGGACAAAGCGGCAGCAAAACGAAAAAAGAAATTCCGTCCGGCACTATTCTTCAGTCCCGCGGATTCTATGTTATTATCACTGAAGACGGATCGGCGAGTGGTTTCGGACTTTCAAGCAGCGGTGAGCAGCTTTGGCTTGAAAAAAACAACGGGAAGCTGATTGATTCCGTAAATTTTGCCGGACATGCTGCCGCTCAATCGTACGGAAGAAATCCGGACGGCGGATCGTGGCAGTTGCTTAATACGATAACACGAGGGACATCGAATGGTACGGCTTCCCGTATTCGAAACGATCTGGCTGTTGTGAAGGATTTTGTCTTGCATCAGAATTATCCGAATCCATTCAATCCGGCGACAGAAATATCTTTCAGTATCCCAGCAGCATCGCTTGTCTCCTTAAAAATATTTGACGCACTGGGGAGGGAAGTATCGGTATTATTGGAATCGGAACTTCATGCCGGAAATTATGTGCGTCAATGGAATGCGGAAGGAAAGGCGAGCGGTGTCTATTTTTACCGGCTGCAGGCGGGCCGGTTCACCGATACGAAGAAATTAGTTTTGGCAAGATAAGCGTTACGTATGTTGTTACCGTCTGCAAGTGAAATTGTAAGGATCTCTGACAATATTTTTACATACACTATGAAATCAATCTCTCTTACTTCCCGGAACATTGAATCGCTACTTTATGCATTCGTGTGGAGCCTTATTTTTTGTCATTCCATTTTTTGGTGCATCAAAAGCGGAATTATTCGACTGGGGAATGCTCGCAAAGGAATGGGTTCATTTGTCCGGACACCTGATCATTTTTCTAGTCAACGTCTATTTTTTTTGTTTCGCGCTTTTGTTCACAAAATATTTTTTTTGCTATTTTATTGTTCTCGTGATTGGCGCCATTCAGTTTGGAGGGCTGTGCCTGGTGGAAGAGAAAACTCCACCACCGGGATCATTTCCGGGTGCACCCGGAATGCCGGAGAGCAAGCCGCCGCACAAAGAGGAATAAAGACAACATACCAGCTCGGATTCTTTCCAAACTTTATTTATAAACTACAGTTCTAATTTCCTTGACGAATGAAAACGCAACTGTTCAGGAACCAATTGATTCATCAAACAGGAATCCTGGTTACATCGGGGAGCAAAATAATCTCTCCACGAGTTCTTGCATTTATACTGATTACCCTGATAGCAATAATTCTCAGATTA
>CAJBTU010000359.1 GCA_903958625.1 uncultured Ignavibacteriota bacterium
CATTCAACGCGATCCAATCAGGACGGGTGATCTTATTTTTAACATCCTGAGAAGTATGCGTTGGTATGATGCGACTATTGGAAACGATCGCCGTCACTTCTTTTAATCCTCCGGACAAGTTCCTCACTATGATTGAATCAACGGCAACTTTTGGTGTAAAATATAAATGGAATAACGTGAACGCCATATTCCTATGGCACATATCCTCTATCATAAACGAAGGTGCAGTGCGAGTCCACGCTTTTTTTATCCCGCCAATCTCAATTTCGCCGTACTGCGGATGCTGGAATATTTTCCACGGAATAACACCTTCACTGAACAATAATATTTTATCAAAACGATAAATATCCTGTTGAGAAACATCACGTGTTGAATCCTTTGCCCGTCTGAAATAATCGAACTCGCTCCATAGTTCATTGGTAAAGGAGAGAATCCCACGTCCGCCGTAGAACCATTCAATCTCACCGCCATAGACCGTATACAGGTCCCTCCAGAGAACCATATATTTGTATCCGGGTAATTGTTCTTCGCCAAGTTGTCCGAGAAAATCGTAGGTCTGAACGTCCTGACGACTGTATGTGCCTTCGTCAGATTTTGATCCGGGACCCCGAAGAATCATACCTCCATTATTGTGGAAAGTTTGTGCGGCAGCAATATTTGAATGCTTCATGACAAAATTCATAACCGAGCCATTCTCCGGGAAGGAAAACGGATATTGATCCGAACCATGTTGAATGTACCGCGGCGCCCAATTCCACGCCCAATCGCGATTCGGATCATACGAACCAGGACCATCCTCATTCACCAGTCCGTCGCCATCGTTGTCAATTCCTTCCCACCCTAACAGCGTATAATCACCTTTTTCATCTGCATTTGCTTGAACCATCAAGCGGCTGTCCGAAGGATCAACTTTGAACCGTCCATTGGGATCTTTAATACGCATGAAGGTGATATTGCCGTCGCCGTCCAGATCGTCGTAGCCGTCCTCGTTGTATTCTCCGTCACCGTCATCATCCCGTTTTGCCAAACCGCTGCGTGGAGAATGCGGATTGTTCGGCTGATGGATAAAATAATCGCGCGCATCAGGATTAATTGTGGGCACAACATATAGTGTCTTCTCATCAAGCAGGTCTTTTATCCACTCCACTTCGTCAAATAATTCCGTGACATACCACGCTGTATAAAGGACAACCTCCGCTCCCTGAATCTCATTGGAATGGATATTACCATCGATATACATTGCCGGTTTTTCATCTGGATTTCCATTTTTAAAATTCGAGATCGTCATCAGCCACATGTCCTTCCCTTCAACAGACTTTCCGATGCTGGATACTTTCACAAGATTCGGATAGGCTCTTTCCATCCGCTGCATGATCTCGTATAATTGTTTCGAATCATAGTACCGGTTCCATGCAATCTCAACTTTGGGATTATTCGGCCCGCCCATTGCTTTCAGCGCGCTGGCGGTAAATTCTTTTGATTGCTGGGCAAAAGAGAATGCCGTTAACATCATAATGACTAAGATTTTATTCATTAATACTCCAATAACAATAAATTCATTTTCGAGATTTTCATTCAGTTTCAAATTTTCCGGACTGCTTTTGTATACTTTCGGAATACCTTACATAAGAAGACGGAATATTTATTTCCATTATTTCAATTCAATGTTCATTTCAGCTTTCCCCGCAACAGGACTTTCCGCACTAATCACAACGGTTCCCTTTCCAACAACGATCCAAGATAACGTCTTAAATCCGCCGCTTCCTTTTATCGGGTCAAGTATCTGTTTCGATTTACCGCTCGCAATCGAGTTTCCTTTTGCTTTTTCAAGAACGACACGCACGTTACGTATCCAACGGGTCTTATCTCCCATTACGCTGTTCGTGGGAAGAAATCCATTATTCACGATATCGATCGACACACGAAAAACATTGCCGTTAACCTTTTCCACTTTTTGATTGGAAAGTGAAATCGATGGTAGTTGAGCAGAAAGGAATATGAGATTATTTGAATAGGATCTCGAATACGAATCAAGACTTTCCGCCGGAGGGTTCGTTAATATAAACGGTTTCACACCACCAATCTCAACTTCCTGACCGGAGAAATCGGGATGCGCAAACTTTGACCAGGGCACGAAAATATTCTTTGCCCCGACTGCATCATACCATTTCAGCGTCTTGATGTTTGGATCATCCGGTTTTTCTTTTTCTTCTTTTTTTGACTCGGACGTTCTTTTCGTAGAGTCTTTTACTGCCAATGTATCTTTGCTCTTTGGTATTTCCGCAGACCACCACGGGCGTGCTGCAAACGACCAGCGTCCTGCATGATAATAGGCCCATTCGCTGAACGCTCCTTCACCTTTGACCGGTTTCGGAGCATCTTTCAATTTAGTGATCTCACCAAATTTTCTACTAATGTATCCAAAATAGTCCTCATCGTCTTTTGTTACAGATGAGATTACCGGTGACTCTCCTTTGGCCGGTTCATTCTTCCAAGCAGTTGTCAGATTATCGTTGGACGAAAAAGAAAAGATCACCGCAATATTTTGATGATCGAATACAAAATCGGCCAGAGCCTTGGTGACATTCTCTGATATCTGATGATTGCCGCTATTCTTACCGAAAAATTGGTAATTATACGTGAAGTTTCGATTGAAATCAGTTCCTCCCGCAGGGTCTTCGTTCCACTCACCATCTTTGTCGTTATCAATTCCCTCGCGTAATAATCTATAGATCCCTTGTTCTCCTTTTGAAGCATCTGCTTTTTTCATCAACCGGGGCTCATCAGGATTCACGATCCATTCCCCTTGCGGATCTTTGATGCGCATCCAGGAAATGATTCCGTCTTTATTCAAGTCCTCAACATCATCTTCATCAACAGCAGCATCATGATCATCATCGTTTGGAGTGTAGTTTGTTTCACGCTCAGCAAGAGGTTTGGTAAAGAATGCTTCGCTTGCATCTGGATTTGCCCTGGGAACAACATACACCGTCGTATTGTCAAGCAGTTTAGTTATGCTATCCACTTTGCCGTATGATTGAGAAAGATGCTGAATGAATTTCAAGGCATATTCACTCCCCACCAACGACGAAGCTTCTATTCCTCCAACGACAAGTATCGCTTTCCGGTTTTGCTTTTCACCTTTTCCGATTGTTACTACCCATACATCGTTACCGTTGGGCGTTTTGACAAGAGACTCCACATTTACATGGGAATATTGTTTTGGAATCTGTTGAAGCGTTCCGGTCAGTTCGTTCTGTGAATGATATTGCGGATAGAGAGTTGAACAGATAACAGTGAGGAAAAGAATGATTTTTTTCATTAAACCCCTTTTTAATTTGTTCCTTAGTTCCGGTCAGTCCGGCATTGCACACTTTGATACAAGGCAGAAAACATTCTGCAATATGAATTTAATAAATTTCAGAACTCCACGGCTTTTTTCTATAACAGTATTTAGCAAAAGGGAATCGAGATTTCAATTGATAATTGTCAATGAATTTACAGCGGGATGTTACCGTGTTTCTTTTTCGGATTCCTGTCTACTTTTGTCGCGAGCATTTCCAAAGCCCGAATGATCCGGGGTCGCGTTTCATCAGGCAGAATAACGTCGTCAATATATCCGCGCTCTGCAGCACTGTACGGATTTGCAAACTTGTCCGTATATTCCTGTACCTTTTGCGCCAGTGCCAATTCCTTATCTTCAGCCTTATCGATCTCTTTTTTAAATATAATTTCAACGGCACCTTTCGGTCCCATGACGGCAATTTCCGCCGTAGGCCAGGCAAAGTTGATGTCACCCCTGATATGCTTTGAGTTCATCACGTCATACGCTCCGCCGTATGCTTTCCGGGTAATGACCGTTATCCGCGGAACAGTTGCTTCACAATAGGCATATAATAATTTTGCACCGTGTTTTATGATCCCATGCCATTCCTGATCGGTACCGGGTAAAAATCCTGGAACATCTTCAAACGTGATCAGCGGAATATTGAATGCGTCACAGAATCGTATGAATCGCGCGGCTTTGATCGATGCTTCAATATCGAGAACGCCGGCAAGAACTGCAGGCTGGTTTGCCACTATGCCAACGGACATTCCATCCATTCTTGCAAAACCAACGATAATGTTCTGTGCATAATCCTGATGCACTTCCAGAAAATCTCCATGATCAATAACGGAGTGGATCACATCCTTCATATCATACGGCTTTGTGGAAGTATCCGGAATAATCGAATTCAACTTCTCCTCTTTCCTGTTGACCGGATCGGTACACTGCAGACGCGGAGGATCATCGATATTGTTTTGCGGGAGGAACGAATGTAATTTTTTGATATGATCTATACATTCGATTTCGGATTCGCATGCGAAATGTGCTACACCGCTTTTCGACGCATGGGTCATTGCTCCGCCGAGA
>CAJBTU010000360.1 GCA_903958625.1 uncultured Ignavibacteriota bacterium
ACGGTCGGAAAATTCCACTCCGTCAACATCATATTTTGTTATTACCTCTTTAACGAGAAGATTGATAAATTTTTGAACGTCCGGATTGATCGCCGACATCCAGTCAAACCCATTTTTATTGCAGATCTTCCCGTCACTTGTCCGAAGCGCCCATTGCGGATATTTCTGAATGATATGCCCGCCGGTCCGCGTGTTGCTGCCGGAATACCACGCAGCGAATCCGTATTCGAACCAGGGATACACTTCAATACCGACACGATGGGCTTCAATGACTAACCGTTCAAGCGGATCACGTCCGGAGAATTGCGTGTGGATAGGAACGCCGAACATACTGTCCATCACCGCACTTCTATATTGAGTATACGCTGCATTCCATACCACCGGCAGCACGACGTTCACCCCAATAGAAGCAAGATAGTCCATCGCATCAGCGATGTTCTGATCGGTGAAGAGAACATTGCTGTCTACATTCGTCAATTTAACGGCGCGGAATTCTTTGAGACGCTGAGGATAGAGACACGAAGAAACGAACAGCAACAAGCAGAAGAAGAATTTTTTCATTCACTAATTTCCCGATGAGCACATTTCAGCAAATTATTTACTGATGTTACGCAAATCATAAATGCTGTTCATGGTGAGCAAGTCCCGATTCTTTTTATCGGGACGCGCCGAACCATTTTTACTGCTTTCATACTTTCTGCGTAACATCAGTTATTTAACGAGAAGCATTTTTCGCGTAACCGAAGAATTTCCGGTATGCAGCGAATAAAAATAAAGACCCGTTGCAAGATTCCCGGCGTTAAATGTAAAACTATAATGACCGGCTGGTTTTTCTTCGTCGACCAATGTTGCAATTTTTTTTCCCATCACGTCGTACACTATTAATGCAACACTCCCTTTTTCCCGGACACTGTATTGAATGATGGTGGAAGGATTAAAGGGATTTGGGTAGTTATTGGAAAGGTCATCGTTCGCAGGAGACTGAATATTCCCCATCGACCTGCCGTCAACACCAAGTACAACATCCGGAGAACGTTTCCGGTTGAGCATCAGCATCGCCGCATCGGCGACAAGATATTTTCCCGGTTCCAGTTGCGAATTATCCAGCTTTAGCGCAACTTTATTCCCCGCCGAAAGGAATATCGTGCCGAGTTTAAACCATCCTTTTTTCGTCAGATCGCTTTGATCCACAATGACCGTTGTTGAATCGGCATCAGAATAGAGCGTATATCTGGCTTTCTGAGTCCATGGGGTATTTGGAGTCCGATATGTGTATAGGTCGTAATTCGCTGAATATTGCACTGCAAAACCATAACGTATCTGCGCAGCGGCTGTCGTATCGGAAGTACGGATGATGGAACCTGCGAATCCTTTCATCAAATACTCCGTCCACGTTCCGTTCTTCACTGTCGTACCATCCGTCTCATTGACAATGGTTGCCTTGGGTATCCACACTTTGCCGTTTCGATACGGAAGCGTTGCAGGAGACTGGTAAAATTTATTCTTGAGATATGTTCCGATACGGTTGGAGTTTTCACGAAGTCCTTCGTAAAAGAAAAAACATTCTCCGCGGGTTCCTTTAGTTCTGTTTGCCGTCAACATCTGACCAAGCAGGGTTGTATCGACAACATAGGTGCCGACCTTTGCCAATACGCCCGCAGTAAATAGTTGCGGATTATATTGACCAACATCATTCCATGTTGTATTAAGTGCAAGATTGTACGAACTGAAGTCATACTGATACAACTGGGGAATGACGTTGTCCAGCAACCCTAACTGCGCCCATGTTTTTGAATCCTGTAACAATTGCGGATATCCCCAGGAATACGGCGCCGGTGAAACCGACAGAATGGTGTTCATCCCCCGCGCCTTGACGGAATCTCGAAGACGTCCCAGATATTCCGTAAGTTTATCGGCGCGCCATTTCATCCACGATGCGTCATTAAAATTTACCGGCGGTGCCGCACCGAGATGTTCATTTTTGAATAATTGAACAGTCGCAGAATCATATCCTCCCTCAACAGGCATAGCCGGCAAACGATCGTCACCCTGTACGCCATCAACATCGTAATAATCCAACACCTCCATCATCAATGAGGTCATATAATTTTGCGGTCCCGGATTGAGCGGAGACATCCAGTCGAATCCATTATCAACGATCAGCGCTCCTGTGTTATCCTTCAGCGCCCAACCGGGATATTTTGCAAGGATATGGCCGCCGTTCAGGCTGTAGGATGTTGAGAAACCAAATTCAAACCACGGGATCACTTCAATACCGTTCCGGTGGGCTTCAATCACCAAACGTTCAAGAAAGTCACGGTTGACAAACGGAGAGCCCGGAAGAACCGGTGCACTGAATAATCCGTTCATGATCTTACTCGGATACAGTGTATATCCTTTATTATAGACAACCGGAAAAACGACATTCACACCGATCGATGCCAGATAGTCCATTGCTTCCGTGATGTTCACGTCGCTGGACAGAACATTGCTGTCCACATTTGTCAGCCACGCAGCGCGGACTTCGCTTTTGTTTTGGGCGAACACGTTGGAGACAATAAGTGCAAAAGCAAGAATGGCAAAAGCTCTCTTCAACAACTCTCCGGCTTTAATGAATGATTGATGGATATTCCGCTTTTTCTTTATAAAGATTCTTAAAGAAGGTAGGGTATTTTTTCAATCCTTCATAAAAGAAAAATACTTCACCGTTCACGCCCCGTTTTCTGTTTTCCTTGATCATAGCGGCAAGATATTTTTGCGATGGATAATACTTCCCGACCTTTAATAGTATGCCCGGATAAAATCTATCGAGTTTATCCTTATCGATTTGTGTGTTAACAATCTCGTCCAGCGATTCAACATATCGTTTTAGCTCATACCTATAATTCTGAGGGATGATCTGATCGACATAACCGTTTTTCAGCCATGCCGGCCAGTCCTGCAGATATTCTTCCTTGCTCCAGGGATAAATACTGGGAGACATCGTAACAAACACCTGCGGTTTCACTTCCTTCACAGAAGCATAGATCCTTTTCATGTATTGATTCAGAATATCCGCTCTCCACTGCACCCAGGAAGTGTCCTTAAAATTTTTCGGCGGTTCAGCTCCCTGATGTTCTGCACGGTAGCGATTGACGGTATACGCATCGTATCCGCTTTCGGACGGCATCGCCGGCAGCCGGTCGTCCCCCTGTATTCCGTCAATATCATAATTATGGACAACCTCCATGATCATGGCCAGCATAAAATCCTGCACCTCCGGATGGAATCCGTTCATCCATTCAAAGCTATTCTTCGAAACAAGTTTTCCTTCGTTGTCCAATGATGTCCATTCGGGTTTTCGTTCGAGCAGTTTACCGCCATTCTGTTTATAAGAGGCGGAAAATCCAAACTCGAACCACGCGATCACCTTGATCTCCTTCTTATGAGCAGATTCGATCAATTCCTTCAGCGGATCCCTTCCGGTGAACAATGTATCTATTTCAAGTCCGGTAACCGATTCGGCAACCTTGCTCGGGAATGTTGTCATTCCCTTATTCCACGTAACGACGAAGATCGTATTGAGACCGATCGCAGAGCAACGATCGACTGCGGCATCGATGTTCTTTTTGGAATTCAATACTTCGCTGTCCACATTGGTCAGCCAGACGCCGCGGATAGCGCGGACCTTTTCCCCGGCAAAGAGAAACTGAAGGGAAAACAATACTATGATTGCTGTGATAAAATGCTTCATGATTTAAAGTGATCCAATGGGAAAATAAGTGTGAAAAGATTTCAGAGTTTTGCTTTCAGCCCGGCGCGGATCGAGATGAACTGCATACCGGCAACATTTTCGAGGTCAAGATCCAGCGTCTGCCAAAGTTCACCAACGATCATTTTGTAGTCTGCTCCCAAAGTGAACCACACCGGATCTATAACTTTGGCCGACAACTCTATGCCAAGATTGAATGTTCCGTTCCAATCTTCCTGTCTGTTTGCAGGCACGGCAAGAACTGCAGCCTTCACCGGTGTTCCGGTCGCAGCATCCGAGACATATAGCGAATCATAATACTGACTGCGGGTATTCACCCAGTTGGTAAAACCAAATCCGATCACACCGTTCGATTCCAGACCATCGGTTCCCAAAATACTCAAGTGTGCTTCAGCGGTAACAGCCGCCGTCTTTAAATTCATCGTAAGTTTCGGCAGCGGAAGTTTATATTGCTGTGCGCTTGTTCCCTGAACTACTGTCACCGTTTTTTTAAGCATGGAAGAATTCATGGTGCCAAATTCAGCGTATTCGAATTTCCCGATCCAGGTCAAACGAGGTGTAATTTCAACTCCGGCATAGACCATACCGCCGTTCGATGCAAGGAAACGGTCATGTAAAGTTCCCAACGGTAATTCGTACGCTGCTCCTGCACCGATAACCGTTGCATGCTCCTGAGCCGATACGGTGATTGCTCCGATGCTTACACAGCAAATCACCGGTAATATTCTGCGGATCAAGGAACGCGTTTTGGTCCGGAGCGATTTCTGCTCACTGGAAGGACTATTCCATAATGCTGACTTTGATGACGGTATGATCATATTCTTCAATAAAAGAATTCCAATCCGAGCCTGAAGCCGGATTCATTCGTAAAAATAAATTCGTTGTAACC
>CAJBTU010000361.1 GCA_903958625.1 uncultured Ignavibacteriota bacterium
GCGTTCACCATTCAGGAAGAATGCGCCGTGTTCTTTGAATTCAAACCAGCGATATCCAATCCGGTCCGATATGTTGTCGATGACTTTTCCATTCTCGATCAGAGTGCATTCAACCGTGTACAGAACCGGAGAGGATGGGGACCATAACACCGGTTTTGATATTTCAGGAAAAAGAAGTTCGATCATTTCATGGCCTGTTTGAACATTGATGGTCATTTTTTTGTCCGCAACGGTTCTGCCTTTGTTGTCTTTCACTATTCCTTCAACAGTATACTTCGCATTTTTGTGCGACAGCAGCCGAAGTTGAATTTTTGTCATTGCCTTCTTTGCCGTTACTTCAGGTGTTTGCACCAGCATCTTTTCGAAATAAGTCCGCGGAAGAATGTTCAACCTGACGTTGCGTGTAATACCGCCGTATAGAATAAAGTCGGATTTCTGAGAAGGAACCACAAAGGGATCGTATGAATTATCCGCTTTCACCAAAATAATATTTTTTTCTCCCTTTTTAACAAACGGGGTAATATCAACATCGAATCCTACGAACCCGCCGGTGTGTTTTCCGGCAGCCATGCCGTTCACAAACACCTCGCCTTTCATATTCACTCCCTCAAAATGGAGTTGAAGAACCGGATTATCGTTCAAGAGCGGAATATATATATCTTTTTCATACCATCCGGTAGATCGTCTGTAGCCGGGTTCCTGATCGAGCGCGTCGGTTGTATTCCAGGTATGCGGCAGATTCACTTTTTTCCATTGTTTCGCCGTCTGGTAGAGATCGGTAATGTTTTGAATATCGTCTTCCAGATAGAACCATGTCTCGTTGATGTCAATACTCTGTCTGCCGGACACATTGTTTATTTTATTATTCCTCTTTTCTGCATCGTTTGCTTTCTTCAGGCATTCGATAAAATAAAAATCCCCGGCCGGATAGGATTCGTCGACCCCCATATTTTTTGCATAGTTATAGACAGTATGAAGCAGTATGCCTTCTTCGGCGGTCCTAGTGCTGTTGGTGAATGTGTATTTCTTTTTCAAGGATTCCGTGATCTGCGTTGCTAATGTCCGGTATTTCACAAATGTATTTTTCTCTTTTGTCAGATCGGAAAGAAGGAACATACCGGAAGCTGCAACAGCGGATGCGGATGCATCACGCACAATCATTTCCCCTTTCAGGTCAAGATCCCAATATGGAACAAGATCTTCCGGAAGTTTTTGGATGAAATATTCCGCCATGTTCTGCGAGATCATTAAAAATCTTTCGTCGCGCGTGTATTGATATGCCGTTGCAAATCCATAGATACCCCACGCCTGTCCTCGCGCCCATGTTGATTCGTCGGCATATCCCTGATGGGTCTGTTTTTTTTCGACCTTACCGCTCGCAGGATCGAAAGCAACAACATGGTACGAGGAATAGTTGCTTCGTACATTTTCATTCATGCAGGTGATGGCGTGCCGGTACGCAATATCATAAAACGTAATATCACCGGTTTCTTGAGCCGCCCAGAAAAGAAGTTCTAAATTCATCATCGTATCGATGATCATCAGTCCTTCCCTGTCGTTCGATCCTAATTTCCCCCATGCTCTGATGAAATTTCCCTTTGTATTATACCGCTTCACCAGCATTCGTGCGGCCTGGACGGCAGCATCCTTATATTTCTTTATACCCGTATGCTGATACGCTCTCACGCAGGAATTGAAGAAAATGAATCCAAGATCATGTGTATTGTCGAGCGACGCATATTTCACAAGACTGTCGGCATGATTCAACGCTCTTTTTTTGTATTCTGCGCTTCCCGTCATATCGTACAAATACCATAGTTCGCCGGAAGTAAAACCGGAAAACCAATTGGGCTTGTCATCCAGAACCCATCTTCCGTTCAGCGTATATAATGGGAATCTGCCGTTGAATATTTTGTCCTTCCTGATCAATTGATCTCCGACGGTTTTCAGCATGTCTTGAGCAAATGCATTGATGGAAAGAAGAATTGTTATTACGAGAAGAAAATATTTTTTCATAGAGTTCACTTTGTGTTTTTCTGGCGGTTCATGTTCTTAATCGATCCAAAGAATTGGCTGGCGAATCGGGAAATTCCGGATAA
>CAJBTU010000362.1 GCA_903958625.1 uncultured Ignavibacteriota bacterium
CCGATGCACTCATTCCCAATGACGAATCGGTGCGCTTAATACACGAACTTCAAGTACAGAAGATAGAACTGGAAATGCAGAACGATGAACTTGTGCTGGCCAAAGGGGAAACAGAAATTGCAACAAATAAATATGCAGAATTATTCAATTTCGCACCCTCAGGATATTTTACCCTTTCCAGAAAAGGTTTCATTGAAGAACTGAATTTCGCCGCCGCAAAAATGCTCGGCAAAGTGCGTACACAGGCATTGAAACAACGGTTTGCATCGTTTGTTTCTGCTGACACACTGCCCCTCTTCATTCTCTTTTTCGAAAAGGTGTTTTCCGGCCGGAGCAAAGAATCATGCGAGGTGACTTTTCTGACGAATGGCCGCGAACCTCTTTATGCGCACATTTCCGGCAATGTTGATGCCAAAGGGGAAACATTACTTTTAACGGCGATTGATATCACAGAACGTAAGAAAGCGGAAGAACTTCAGAGAGCAAACGAAAATAAATACCGAGGTGTAGTACAGATCACCTCCGATTGGATATGGGAATTGGACGCCGGGGGAAAATTTTGTTATTGTTCGGATAAGATTGAACACATCTTAGGATACACCATTAACGAGATTCTCGGAAAATCACCATTTGATTTTATGCCTGCCGAGGAAAGCAGCCGTGTCGGCACGATCCTTGAAAATATTATAAAGAGCAAGGGAAACATTGTTGACGTTGAGAATTGGAATGTACACAAGGACGGTCATCCTGTTTGTTTATTAACGAATGGCTACCCCCTCTTCGACGCAAACGGCAACATTGTTGGGTTTCGCGGGGCCGATAAGGACATTACGGAACGTAAACGGGCGGAAGAAACGCTGAAAATAAATGAATTGAAATTCCGTACCGTTGCCGATTATGCATACGATTGGGAATATTGGGTCGGAGAGGATCAGCAGATCATATATATGTCCCCTTCGTGCTGCAGAATATCCGGTTATACGCGGGAAGAATTTATTGCTCATCCGTCGCTGCTGCAGTCCATTGTCCATCCCGAAGATATTGATCTCTTCAACCACCATCATGACAATGCCTTTTCGGACGATCACCAGAACGATTATAACGAATTGGAAATAAGGATGATTCATAAGGATGGTGCCACGGTACACATACACCATATCTGCAGACCGATCTTTGATGAAAACAAAACCTATCTCGGTAGACGAGTAAGCAACAGGGATATCACCGAACGCAAACAGACCGATAATACACTCCGCCGGCTTTCACAGGCGGTTGAACAAAGTCCCGTCGCGATCGTTATCACCGATACATCGGGCTCAATCGAATATGTCAATCCTAAATTCATTGAGACAACCGGTTACAGTTTCGAGGAAGCGCTTGGGAATAATCCGCGTGTATTAAAATCAGGACATACGACTGCGGCAGAATATGAACAGCTTTGGTCAACTCTTACGGCGGGGAACGAATGGCAGGGTGAATTTCACAACAAAAAAAAGAACGGTGAACTGTACTGGGAATCGGCAAAAATCTCGCCGATCATTAGTGCAGAAGGAAAAACAACGCACTACCTTGCCGTTAAGCAAAATATCACCGAACTGAAACTGGCGATCCGGACAAAACAGGTACTCTTTAATATCTCCGAAGCCGTCCATACCGCCGAAAGCCTCCACGATCTTTACTCTGCCATCCATCAGGGGTTGAATGAACTGCTGCCGGCTAAAAATTTTTTTATTGCCCTCGTTAATGAAGCAAAGAATGCTATCACCTATCCGTACGGTGTCGATGAGCAGTCCATCGATCTCACCAAATCGATCAGTCTGGACGATTCGCAATCGTTGTCCATTGAGATTATTAAGTCGCAGAAATCACTTCTGCTGACGGAAAGAGAATTGAAAGAACGGTATGCCAGCGGAAAGACCAGACTGTGGGGAACCTTACCAAAATGCTGGCTCGGTATTCCGCTGATCTTAAAAAGAAAATCGATCGGCGTTTTTGTCCTTCAGGATTATCACAATGAACATGCCTACAGCATCAACGATATAGCGCTTTTGGAATCGACCGCAAAACAGGTTGCACTTGCCATTGAGCGAAAACACTCGGAAGAATCGCTGACACGGTTTAATCAGCAGTTGATAAAGGCAAACGAAACCGTTGAGGCGGCCTCGAAATTGAAATCCGAATTCGTCCAGAATATGAGCCATGAGATCCGGACCCCGATCAACGGAATTATGGGATTGACCGAACTCTTATTGCAGTCGGATCTTAATGCCGAACAGAGTTCCTTCCTTCAACTGATTAAGAACTCCAGCAATTCGCTGTTGACGGTCATCAACGATATCCTCGATTTCTCAAAGATCGAAGCGGGAAAACTGACCATCGAAAGGATCGAATTCAATCTGCAGCAGGTTGTTGAGGAAACGCTTGCCATTTTGAAACATCGCGCCGTTGAAAAAGGACTCGAACTGGATCTGAAGATCCTGCTCGACTCGAAAACATCTTTTATCGGCGATCCGAACCGCGTACGACAAGTAATCACCAATCTCACCGGCAACGCGCTGAAATTTACGGAAAAAGGGAGCATAAGCATTGTCATTTCAAAGGAAGGATGCTATAACGACAGCTGCATCATTCATTTCTCCATCACCGATACAGGAATCGGAATGCCGGAACCGGCGCTTGAAAAGATCTTTCACCCGTTCGTACAGGCAAACGGATCTACCTCCAGAGAATACGGCGGCTCCGGCCTGGGGCTGGTAATTTCAAAACGACTGGTCGAGTTGATGGGAGGAACCATCGGCGTTCAGAGTTCCCCCGGTAAAGGAAGTACGTTCTGGTTCACGGCAACATTCCTTAACGTGCCGAAAGCATCACCCGTTATTGAACGCAGAACGGCGCAACGCGATAATGCCGTAACGCATAAAGGAAGTTCCGTTCACCGTTCAACCGACGGATCCAATGATAAATTTGTCCGGATACTGGTGGCAGAAGATAATTTTGTGAACCAGACGATGTGCAGAGGAATGCTGAAGAAACTGGGATATACGGCAACCATTGTTTCGAACGGTCTTGAGGCGTTTGAAGAACTCAACCGCACACCGTACGACCTTGTGTTGATGGATTGTCAGATGCCGGTCATGGATGGATTCGAGGCGACCAGCCTCATACGGAAAAACGAACAGAAGGGAAAACACATTCCCATTATTGCCATGACGGCCAATGCATTTCAAAGCGACAAGGATAAATGTGCCGAAGCCGGGATGGACGGACATTTTTCAAAACCGTTTACGCAGAGCGAATTGAATAACGTGATCACCCGATGGTCTCCTGAACAAAAAATATCGGAGCATAATGTTCACTCATCTCCGGATTCCGCCTTCTTTCCGGAGAGGATAGCATATGAAACAATAGATACAAAAATGGTTGATGAAATCATCGATACGGATATCATGGACCTGCCTTTCCTTACAGACCTTCTGGATCAGTTTTTTGCGACCGATATCCCCGAAAAGATCGACATCCTTCGTCAGTCTTTAAAGACCAATAATGTACCGGAAATGCAGCGCATGGCCCACACACTTCGCGGCAGCAGCGCTCAACTGGGTGCATTTTTCGCCTCAAATCAATGCGCACGAATTGAGAAATGTGTTGTTCAGAACGAACTCCGGGAGATTCCCGATATGGTGGCAAATCTGGAACAGATCTACCTCTCCACAAAAAAAGAACTTGAAGAATATTTGCAGACAAAGAGACAGCAATGAACATACTGATTGCTGAAGACGACATTGTTTCACGGAAGTTCCTGGTAAAACATTTGAACGCGCTTCACCATAGCCTGATGATCGCCAAAGACGGACAAGAAGCATGGGAGACATATTCGGCGCATCACTTTAATGTTGTCATTACGGACTGGATGATGCCGAAGATCAACGGGTTGGAATTAGCACGGATGATCAGGACAAATCACCGTGAACGATACACCTACATTATTTTTCTTACCGTACTGCACGGAAAAGAGAATTTCATGGAAGCAATGAAGGCCGGGGCCGACGACTTTATTTCCAAACCGTTCGATTTGGATCAACTGTTCGCCCGCTTGAATGTTGCCGAGCGGATCATCGGCATGCAAAAAGAACTTCATTCTCTGCAAGAACTTCTGCCGATCTGTTCATACTGCAAAAAAATCCGTGATGAAAAGGAAGAATGGATTCCGGTGGATTCATATATCTCAAAGAGAACGGCATCAACTTTTTCTCACGGTATCTGCCCGGAATGCTATACAGAACACATAGCACCGTCTCTCAGTTTGATGAAAGACCGCCGGAACCCTTAGCACAGCGTGATAACGAAATGGAGTGATACCCCCACCCGGCGATTTCTGTCTGATACGGTTCTGCTTATTGGATACCGTTCTGTATAAAATGCGGGGAATATTGCTTATCGGATTCCATGATATGTTGGTGAAGCCACTGCTGCAGCGTGTTCATAATTTCATCGGCAATATTTGCTTTCCCTGCCAAAAAATCTTTTTCCAGCGACTTCACTTTTTTCTTCAATCCGTCATGTTCGCATTTGTGATGATCAAGATGGGCGAAACATGAAATGACCATACAGTTCTCTTCATAATCAAAATGGAACTGCGTATAGGCAATCAGTTTTGAGAGGACCGAACCGATGACAACGTCGGTCTTACCGTTGTTCATTGCATCACCAAGTTCGTTGATCAACGCAATAAGTGTTCTGTGCTGGGCATCAAGCGATTCCACATTGACGCTCATAGCCGAATTCCATGTCATTCCATTCATACCTGCAGCTTTCCATTATGTTCAAATAATATTCCGTCTCACTCATACTCCGCCTGACCGCTATCTCAGCACCGTGTTTCTACGAGAACGTTCTACACGTCGCCGATAAATAGAGCCATTCTATTCGAAAAATAAAGAATTGTGTAACATCGGTAATTCTTTTGTTTACCAACACACTCAATCAGGTTCGGATCTTTTCGTGTCATCTTTGTTCTGCTTATACATTGTTGTCCATGCATCTATTTTTTCTGATAGTCTTAATTATTTTTCGATACAGCAAAATGAGGAGTATTAATACAATACACTGAGACCAAACATAATCGAGTGATTGGTTGATCCGCTGCTGCGTTCGACGGCAAACGAGGCATCAAGTACGAACAGAGGAGTAAGGGTAAAACCTGTGCCCGCCATAATAGTGATGACTCCATCCGCACCGTTTCCCGCACTTCGCGTGTACGCCGCATCCACAAACGGTGACCATTTGTTCATTGAATATGAAAGCAGTTCTGTGATCCCGCAGTTCCCTAGCCACATCCCATCTCCGCCGGAGATACCGGCATTCACGTTACTCTGCCATATCACTCCGAAAATATTTTTACCGAGAGCAATGCCCGTGCTGTAGTCCCACGCATTCGGAGCAGCAACGCCTCCCGACATCGGTACAATCGCCGTTCCGGTAAGCGCCCAGTGCAGTTCATCATTAACCGCCGGTACAGGAATCCATTGCGCCAATACGCTGACATCGCGCGGTCCGAGCACCGGTTCATTTGGCACCGATGAAAATGACATACCGTTTGTTCCGACACGCAGTTCAAAATTAGAAACGACAGTATATTTTAATAAAAGCGGACTCATCCAAGTTGTTGTGCCGGCGGTGTATGCGGTCGCACCAAAATTGACCTCAATATGTCCCACAGGTCCCAGATCGGGTGAATTGGTAATGGAGGGGCGGCTGGGATTTGCAGCAAGTGGGTCCTCCTGCGCAGATGATACAGCCGGCGCGATAATCATCATTGTCACGACGAATGTAGAATTTGAAATGAATGCGGCGAGAAATTCGGAGAATTTTTTCAGGATGACACATATCTGCATAAACGATCCTTTTTCAGCATTGTCCAATGTATTCTGTCTGCAACTCCCTCCCTCTTCAAATCGTAATGACGCTTCGTTGAATGTATAGAAGGTTATGGTCACCCCGAGCCACGATATCCATTGGGGTAAACTCCGACGGTCATTCTTCGACTTGCTCCAGAGCTGCTCATCTATTGATGGCAGTATTATGAAAACTTTTCTCGACACCGTGCCTGCCTGCAGTCAGGAATTCAAAATAAAAACCCTTTGGTAGAAGTATCGGGGGAATTATAATGTTATCCCAACGATTAAATATGTCTGTTCGATATCGGGATTGATGATATATGATACAGTCAATGGAAGCGAAAATTTATCCGTCATCATGATCGATTTGGAGACGGTAACACCGGCATTGATGATATCTGCTTTTGATGTCCCATACCAGACGCTTTTGGCCGGAGTCACTGCGACGAAAAGATTTGCCGAGAATGATTCGCAGGAGAACAAATAGCTGCCTTGAATATAGACGGAATGATCGGCATCGTTATGAAAATTATAATATGCGGTGATCGTCACCGGTAATTTTTCGGTCCCGGTAAATCCAACTCCGATTTCGAGCACGTGTGCGCCGTTGGTACCGTTGAAATCAAAATATTTCAATCCGGCGCTGGGGTAGAAATAATCCGTATAGAACAGCGAGAATGTTCCCGCGTCGGTTGAAATGCCATACGATGCCCACAGGTCATGCTCCGCAAAAACTTTTCCGGTCCCCTGCGAATCTACCGATGATGCACCCATGCTATACGCAGCCCACGTTCCGACGGATAAACCGCCGGCCGTGAAAGTTATTGACGGCTGAAGGGATGGAGCATTGCCGTAATCAAGTCCTCGCCAAATATAACGGCTGTAGATGTCAACGCCGAATTTGCTTTGTATATTCAGGTTCGACGAAGATTCTTCGTCATTTCTTCTTTCCGGTGTACCGGAAGCTGTTAGGGTAGTATCGGCATTCTTTTGCTCGATTGAAGTTCTCTCTCCGGTCTTCTCGCCGCCCAAGGCAACGATCGTTCCGGATTCGTGCTGTACCTGGTTTCCATTGCGTGTGTGCAATGTTTGCTGAAGTTCACGAACAATTTTACTCACCGAACTATAATCCTGAGCGAAAGAAATCTGCATCAGAGCGATGGTAAAAACACCCATGAGAGGAAAATGTTTCATAGAATCACCTTAATAGTTTTCGTTTAGCAGCCTGTTATATCCGAACATTAATGGAACGTACCGCACGCCTGTTTCACCGAAGGAACAACTCCGGCGTCCATTGAAACTGTGCGGCGGACGGCTCGGATGTTACAACCTATTTTTTTCTGAACAACTGACCATCGTCCGTTACTCTGTCGAAAAGATGATTAAGTTCATCCGGCATTTTTTGGGTTTGTTCTGTACAAAAATATCCGCCGGGTGCCAGAGAATCATAAAACATCCGTATAACTGAAACTCGCTGTTCCGGCGTGAAATGCAAGAGAACATTTTTACATAAGACCATGTGGAAACCACTTCCAATGGATTTCATTGAAAGTAAGTCGTGCTGCTGATATTTTACCGAATCACGGATCAGAGGATCAATTAAATATATGTCGTCGGTTTCCGTTGTCGTAAAATATCTTTCAAAAATATCCTTCTGTATTCTCTTCACTTCTTCGCCACGGTATCGTCCCTGCTGTATGATTGATCCGAATTCACCGCTCTCATCAATATCGCTCGCTGTAATGGCAAGGTTGCGGAATGAAAATTTTCCCATATTCTCGGCACAAATGATTGCCAGCGTATAAGGTTCAGGACCCATCGCACACCCGGCGTCCCAGAATTTTATCCGGCTAAAGCCGGCCAGTTCCGGAAGGACTTGTTTCGCAACGAGATTCAGTACATGTTCGTCCCGAAAAAAAAATGTAAATGCCATATCTTGACGCTCCGTTCAAACTAAAATGATTATTCTTATCCAAACATGATTTAAGGCTGCCGTCAATCTTGATAATCTATGATTGAAGCGCAATACTCAATTCCCTTCCTTTACTGTTCTTCATCGCACCCGCTAAGGTTATTGATCATGATGATGAGTCCTTTATGTTCATCATCAATCTCCTTAAAGCCGGTTGACATTACTTTTGACCATTAAATCGCCATGCATACTTTCAAAGAGATGCGCGTTGTATCTTCCGCTCTGCATTTGTTTTTATACAGCAACAAGCTCATTCCATAAATTATTACGCACACGATTTATTTATAAAATACTTACAGAGTAACTACTGCTTTTTCTTTTCTCATAGATCGCGATCCAGACTTGTATTGCACATTCGATGTATCCGAAGAGATCTTGAACTTGGAGATGAGCTGCTGGAGGTTTTCCGTCAAGCGATTAAGATCCTCGGCGGCCCGGGCCATCTGCTGTGTACCGGAAGCAGTTTCACCGGTCACGGCGCTGATCGCCTCGATGTTCTTCGAGATCTGTTCGCTTGTCGACGATTGCTCTTCACTTGCGCTGGCAATCTGTGTGATCATATCCGTCACTGTTTGTGATACGGTCACGATCTCACCCAGGGATTCGCCTGCCTTGTCGGCAAGTTTAATTCCTTTCGATACCTCGCTTGTTCCTTCGTTCATCGACACAACGGCGCCCGATGTATCCTTCTGTATCTGTTTGATCATACTGGCGATCTCTTTGGTTGCCTTCGTTGTTCTCTCCGCCAGTTTTCTGACTTCATCGGCTACCACTGCAAATCCGCGGCCTTGTTCGCCGGCGCGGGCAGCTTCGATCGCTGCGTTCAGCGCAAGCAAGTTTGTCTGATCTGCGATATCATCGATCACTCCGATAATCTCGCCGATCTGTTCGCTGGATTTGCCCAGTGCTTTCACCGTCTCCGCAGATACATTCACAACTTCTGCGATCCGTTTCATACCGGCAATGGTCTCTTCAACAACCTTCCCGCCTTCGCTGGCCGAGTTCTTTGCCTTCTTGGCTGTCTCCGCTGCATTGCTGGCATTGCGCGAATTATCGATGATCGTCTTTGTCATTTGCTCTACGGCGCTTGCCACTTCATTTGCCTGGCTTGATTGTTCCTGAGCACCCGCTGCCATCTCTTCCGTGCTGGAGGAGATCTGACTGCTGGCCGATGCCGTTGCCGACACCGCGTTTGTGACATCCTGAAGTGCTTTATCCAAACTTCCGGAAACCGTATTCACACTGTTCTTCAGAAGTTGATGGTCACCTTTATAATCGCTCGTGACACGTACCGTCATATCGCCTTCGGCCATTTTTGCAAGAATTCCTGTCGCTTCCTGCACCGGTCCGATCACCGAATCAAGCGTGTCATTAACTCCCTGAACGATCTTACGGAAGTCTCCGCCATGCTTGGCTGCATCGGCCCGTGTATCCAGGCGTCCTTCTACTGCCGCTATGGCGAGCATATTCGCATCGGCAACAAGGGCGTTCACCGCATCAATACATGTGTTGAGGTTGCTCTTAATGGTATTGAAGTCGCCGTTATAGTTATCCGTGATCTTCGCGGGAATATTGCCCTTGGAGATATCGTCAACATATTTAGCTGCGACATTCAGCGGTCCGATCACCGAATCAAGCGTGTCATTAACTCCCTGAACGATCTTACGGAAGTCTCCGCCATGCTTGCTTGCATCGGCCCGTGTTGCCAGTTTTCCTTCCAATGCTGCTTTCGCCAGCATTGCTGCGTCAACAACAAGTGCGTTCACTGCGTCGATCGCCATGTTCAGATTGTTCTTGATCTCGTTGAAGTCGCCGTTGTAATTATCGGTGATCTTGTTCGGTATGTCACCTTTCGAGATACGGTCCACATATTCTGCCGCTACATTCAGCGGACG
>CAJBTU010000363.1 GCA_903958625.1 uncultured Ignavibacteriota bacterium
ACCATTTCCTCTCTCCGGATTAACCGGAAATTTATCGAAATTCGGGAACATTCGGTTTTGTATCTCGCTCAGTGAATATGTTGAACTGCAGACAGAAGGGACATTATTGAATATTCTCGATATCACGGAACGGAGACCCGCGTTTAATTCGGCGAACGTTGTATCTTCAAATCCAACAGCTGATATCGGAGATTTTAGTGTCTGGACAAAATTTGGTGTTATGAATGAATATGTGTCAGGGTTCGGATTCTCCGTCCAGTTCGGCATCCAACTTCCCAATGCCAGCAATGAATCAGGGCTCGGGGTTGACGAAATGAATTTTTATTCATCGCTATTATTACAAAAACATTTTGCCGGGAAATGGACGGCCAATATCGGTCTCGGAATACTGGGTGACCCCGCTAAGGTCGGCCAACAGCATGATGTACTCATCTATGGAATGGAATATTCACTTCCTGTCGGAGAATCAACCTACCTGTTATTACAGACTGCAGGAAGAACAGGCCACGAAGGTATTGGCATTCATGACCTTGCCAATGCCAAATTAGGACTGGAAATGACCTTTGGTGATGTTTCCCTGAAAGGGTTTGGCGTTTCGAATTTTTCTTCTGCAGACAAGTCAAAAGGTATCGGGTTTTCTGCTTCGTACGATTTTCAAATTATTGATTTCAAGAGATAGCTATGCCACTAAAACCACGCGCACTAAAGAAGGGTGATGTCATTGGTATCGTCACTCCTGCCAGTCCCCCCAGCAGCACAGAGAAGATTTACAAAGGTGCTGAATACCTTGAACGTCTCGGCTACCGGGTAAAGTTTGGAAAGAATATTGAAAAATCGTATGGATATCTTGCAGGGACTGATCAACAGCGCTCGAACGATATCAATGAAATGTTTGCGGATAAAGAAGTAAAAGCAATCATCGCCGTTCGCGGCGGATACGGAACACCACGGATCCTCCCGCTGCTTGACTACTCACTCATAAAAAAAAATCCTAAGATCCTTGTCGGTTACAGCGATATGACGGCTCTTCAGCTTGCGGTATACAAAAGGACAGGGCTTATCAGCTTCTCCGGTCCGATGGTCGGAGTAGAAATGTTCAATGGAATTGACCCTTTTACCGAAGAACATTTTTGGTCGTTGATCACCTCAACGAAAGGTATTGGAACGGTACTGAATCCCGATGGGAAGGAATTGGCGACGATCGCAAAGGGGAAAGCATCCGGAATTCTGCTGGGAGGGAATCTTTCTTTGATCGTTGCGCTGGCCGGGAGCAAATATCTCCCCTCATTCAAGAATTCGATACTTTTCATTGAAGAGATTGAAGAAGAAACATACCGGTTTGACCGGATGATGAACCACCTCCGCATCACCAATATTTTGCGGGATACCAAGGGTATCGTTGTTTGCGAGCTGACCGATGTCAAAGCAAGCGATACCTCCAAACCATTCTTAACTGCCGATCAAGTGATAAGCGACTACCTTGCTGATCTAAAAAAACCTGTGGTCACCGGTTTAGTCTATGGACATATTCGCAAGAAACTTACGATTCCGATAGGCATTCGCGCCACTCTTGATGCGACAAAAAAAACTTTGCGCTTCGATGAGTCTGGTGTTCGTTGATCCTGACAAAATGTAAAAAACTCTATAAATAAGCGATTTTTCAACGCTTTTTATTGACAAATCGTCCTTTTGTGCTTACATTTGTTATGAATTTTTGATGATTTCGTTTGTTGAAGGGCTTTCTGCGTGCTGAATATCGCTATTTTCGCTTCCGGACGGGGTTCCAATTTTGAAGCACTTCAACGCGCCATTGTTGAACAGAAATTTCCGGCTGCGATCGTTGTCGTTATAAGCAACAACTCTTCATCCGGTATACTGACACTGGCTCAATCGTTCGGTATACCTGCGCTCCATATCAGCCAGCGTCAATTTTCCGATGCGAATTACTTTCGGCAAAATATTCTCGGTATACTGAGAGCATTCAAAGTAAATTTTATTGTCCTTGCTGGATATATGAAAATGCTGGATGCAGAGATCATCAGGGAATATCCGGACCGGATCATCAATATTCATCCCGCCTTGCTGCCGAAATTCGGAGGTGAAGGAATGTATGGAATGAATGTGCATCGTGCTGTGGTCGATGCACACGAAAAGGAATCGGGAGCGACGGTTCATTATGTGAATGAAGCGTATGATGAAGGCAAGATAATCGCTCAACAACGGGTGGATGTTTCACCGAATGAAACTCCGGAATCACTTGCGGCAAAAGTATTGGCCGTAGAGCATCAGCTTCTCCCGCGTGTCATTAAAATGTTATCAGAGAAAAACTGGGAAAAAGGAAAATAGAATTTGCTCAACATCAAGCGCGCGCTCATCAGTGTTTCCGATAAAAAAGGGATCGTTGAATTTGCATCGGCATTGCACGCATCGGGAGTCGAGATTATCTCCACCGGCGGAACCCATTCCCTGTTATCGTCTAACAATATTCCGGCAAAACAGATCTCCGAAATAACCGGTTTCCCCGAAATCCTTGACGGACGGGTGAAGACGCTTCATCCTTCCGTTCACGCAGGACTGCTGGCTGTGCTGGACAATCCGGCACACCGCAAACAACTGGATGAACATAATATCCAACCGATCGATCTGGTCGTTGTGAATCTCTATCCGTTCGAAGAAACGATTGCAAAACCGAATGTTCCTCTCGAAGAAGCAATCGAGAACATCGATATCGGCGGACCGACTATGTTGCGCTCTGCAGCAAAAAATTACCGTTTTACTGCCGTCATCGTCAATCACTCGCGATACGGAACATTTTTAAAAGAACTGAACGAACGCAACGGATGCGTGAGTGAAGAGACCTGTTTTGAACTTGCACAAGAAGTCTTTCAACATACCGCTCATTACGATGCAACAATTTCTGAATACCTTTCGGGTAAATCGAAACAGCATACGCCTCCTGCGACATTCACTTACTCGTCAAAAAAAATTGCCGACCTTCGGTACGGAGAAAATCCCCATCAATCTGCGGCGCTGTACGGAAAATATGAAGAGACACTGAAAAAATTGCACGGGAAAGAACTCTCTTTCAACAATATCATCGATGCCAATGCCGCTATAAACCTTGTAGCGGAATTTGAGGAACCGACCGCCGTCATTATTAAACATACGAATCCCTGCGGCGTTGGGTCCGGGGTCACGCTGGAAGAAGCGTACCGAAAGGCGTTTGCAACCGACACGAAAGCGCCGTTTGGTGGAATCATAGCCGTTAACCGTCCCTTAGACATGAATGCTGCCGCAGCGATGAATGAGATCTTCACCGAAATCATTCTCGCCCCTTCCTTTGAGGACGGCGTTCTTGAATTTCTTATGAAGAAAAAGGACCGGCGTATCGTGCAAATTTTGAAAAACGATCAGCATGGATTTGATGTACGGTCGGTATCCGGCGGATTGCTTGTCCAATCAAAGGATAGCGTACGAATATCAAGAGAGCAATTGAAAATTGTCACCCTTCGTCAGCCATCGCCGGATGAAGTTGATGCCATGATGTTCGTCTGGAAAGTCGCAAAACACGTTAAATCCAACGCTATTGTCTATGGTTCTGCCGACCGGACCTTGGCGGTCGGAGCCGGTCAAATGTCGAGAATTGATTCTGCAAAAATTGCCGTATGGAAATCTAAGGAAAGTAACTTATCTTTGGAGGGAAGCGTAGTTGCGTCCGATGCATTCTTCCCTTTCGCTGACGGTCTGCTTGAAGCGGTCAGTGCCGGAGCAACAGCCGTCATTCAGCCGGGCGGTTCAATACGGGATGAAGAAATAATTATAGCTGCAAATGATCATAACATAGCAATGGTCTTCACTGGAATTCGTCACTTTAAACATTAAAGAAGTATTATGGGTGTATTAGATTATTTTTCTGCAGATATCGCAATCGATCTTGGAACGGCAAACACGCTTATCTACATGAAAGGCAAAGGGATAGTTCTCAATGAACCTTCGATCGTCGCCTTTGACCGCAATACAAAAAAGATCGTTGCCATTGGAAATGAAGCACGCGAAATGCTCGGAAGAACTCATCGCGACATCCGCACCATCCGTCCGATGCGTGACGGTGTGATCGCCGATTTTGAAATCGCGGAAGGTATGCTCAGGGAATTCATCAAGAAGATTCACTCCAGCTGGATGCCGAGCCGAAGGATTGTTGTCTGCGTGCCGAGCGGAGTAACCGAAGTGGAAAAACGCGCTGTTCGCGATTCTGCAGAACATGCCGGTGCAAAAGAAGTGCATCTGATCGCCGAACCAATGGCTGCAGCAATCGGCATCGGATTGGATGTGGAAGCACCGGTCGGCAACATGATCGTTGATATCGGCGGCGGCACAACGGAGATCGCCGTCATTGCGCTATCGGGTATTGTCAACGAAGAATCGATCCGTATTGCCGGAGACGAACTGAACAATGCAATTATTCAATTCTTCAAAAAGAACCATAACATTCTTATTGGTGAGCGTACGGCGGAAGCAATCAAGTGCGAGGTCGGTTCTGTGATGCCGATGAAAGAAGAAGTGACGATACAGGTGAAAGGACGTGATCTTGTCAACGGCATTCCGAAAACAACGGAAGCAAGTTCCGTTGAGATCCGTGAAGCGTTGAATGAAAATATCTCCTCCATCATCGACGGCGTAAAGATGACACTCGAGCGCACTCCACCAGAACTCGCCTCCGATATTCTTGACCGCGGCATTATGCTTACCGGCGGCGGCGCTTTAATTAAAGGACTTGACGAGCGTCTCCGTTTGGAAACAAATCTTCCGGTCCACGTTGCCGAGGATCCTTTAACGGCTGTCGTGCGCGGAACAGGACGCGTGCTAGAGAATCTTGAGAAATACCATAAAGTTCTTCTCACAAGCAGACGTTATTGATCCACGATGATCCAGCGATTTTATCAATATTTGTTCCTTTTTAAAGAGTACGTAATCCTTGTCCTCCTCATCTCCATTTCACTGGTCCTTCTTGTGGTCAATGATAATGCACAGATCAGACAGATACGATCGCTGACTGTCGGAACGATCGGCGTGATCCAGCAGACGTTTTCTTTCATCCCGAACCTGTCCGCACTTCAGCGGGAAAATGAACTCCTCCGTAAAGTGAATGTCAACCTCGCCGATGAGGTCAATCAACTGCGCGAAGCGCGTCTGGAGAACATCCGACTTCGGGCAATGATCGCATTGAGGGAAACTTCAATGGTAAAATTGATTAGCGCAAAGGTTATTGCAAAAAATCTGAACCTCCTTAGGAATACAATAACACTCAATGTCGGTGCCAACGATAGTATTCATATCGGCAACCCCATTATTACGGGTGAAGGACTGGTCGGCAGAATCGTTGCTGTCAGCCCGGGATATGCAATCGGCCAGATGATCGTTAATGTCGATTTCCGAGCCAGCGCAAAAATTCAGCGCAGCCGAGTTGACGGAATTATCGCCTGGGATGGTAAGACGTTATTGCTAAAGAATGTCGCCAAAACGCAGGATGTGAAGGAAGGGGATGCAGTTATCACCTCCGAATACAGCAACGCCTTCCCGCCGGGCATAAAAATAGGAATTGTCAGCGCTATCTCCGAGATACCGAACAGTCTCTTCAAGAAGATCGAAGTAGTGCCGATTGTTAATCTCACGCAATCAGAAGAAGTGTTTGTAATGGATTATTTTCCGAGTCTGGAACGGATGGCGCTGGAGTTACAGAAGAAATAGTTACAACCGTAAAAATGACAATACTGCCTTCATATCTTCCGGCAACTCGCTTTCAAAGCGTATCATTTTCTTCGTGTGAGGATGAACGAAACCTAATTTTTTTGCGTGAAGCGCCTGACGCGGCATGATTTCCAATAAATTCTTCACTTCTGCTTTCTTCTTCCCTTCTATTCCTCCCACAACGATCTCTCTTCCGCCGTATGTTCCGTCGCCAAAAACGGGATGATGAATATGGGCAAGATGAACGCGGATCTGATGCGTACGGCCTGTGCGCAGGTGTATCTTCAATAACGCAAGATACTCGAACTGCTCAATCACTTCATATTCCGTAACAGCATTCTTACCCCCCGCAATAACCGTTATTTTTTTTCTGTCGCTTTTACTTCTCCCCAACGGAGCGTCTATTACGCCGGAGTTCTGCTTGAACTTGCCCCAAACGATCGCATTGTATTCGCGTTCGGATGTTTTCGCTGCAAACTGCTTTGCCAGCTTCTGATGTGTCGTTTCGTCCTTTGCCACAACAAGAAGCCCGCTAGTATCTTTATCCAGACGGTGGACGATGCCCGGACGAACGATATCAAATTCTTCGTCATCCTCCGCATGAAGCTGCGAAAGTTTTTCGGAATGATGCATTAATGCGTTAACCAGCGTTCCGGAATAATTCTTGTATGCCGGATGCGTCACCATACCTGCAGGTTTATTCACCACAAGCAGGAAATCGTCTTCATAGACAATTTCAAGCGGTATCGCCTCGGCTTTTACTTCCGGAGGATCGGGGCGCAAAAGGTCAACCGTGATAAGATCGTTCGGAAGAATGACGTAACTCGGCTTTA
>CAJBTU010000364.1 GCA_903958625.1 uncultured Ignavibacteriota bacterium
AAAAACGGGGGGACCATTAAACAGGAAATTAAACTTGGCCTTCAAAATGATAACGCTGCCGTAGTATTGCAAGGCTTATCGGAAAAGGATGAAATCTATATTTCACCGCCTCCGGATGCCGCAACGATGAAATTACGTTCATTGAAAGTATCAATGCAATGAGATCCAGTATTTTTTTATTTCTTGCAGCTGTCAAACCTTCCCGAGCCCTTGTTAGTAACATACTTACGGCATTCGAAGCTATCAAGCGTAACAAACTCCGTTCCGGTCTCACCTCTCTCGGAATTGTCTTCGGCGTCGCTTCGGTCATCTCCATGCTTGCCATCGGCCGTGGTGCTCAGCAGGAGATCCTTGACCAAATGAAATTACTGGGAACGAACAATATCATCATTACTCCAATCATTGAGCAGGAAGATGGTAAAGTCGATGAAGACGATAATCAAAAACAAAATGAGAAGAAGAAATTTTCGCCCGGACTGACGCTGCAGGACAGTAAAAGTATCGCTGAAACACTGCCTGGTGTCGAATCGGTCAGCCCTGAAGTGGTCCTTGAAACCGTTGCACTGCGGCAGGGATTGAAACGGTCAACTAAACTGGTGGGAGTTGATTCTACTTTCTTTGTCCATTCGGAATACATGCTCGAAAAAGGTTCGTATTTTTCCCAAACGCATCTTGATCGCTCCCTCCCTGTTGCGATCATCGGGCATGGGATCAAAACAAAATTCTTTACGCGGGAAGATCCCATTGGAAAACAAATCAAGTGCGGGAAATTGTGGCTGACGGTTATCGGTGTGATGAGTGAACGGAACGTATCGAAACAAACCATACAGCACCTCGGACTGAGGGATTACAATTTCGACATTTATGCACCGGTCAACACCGTATTGCTCCGTTATAAAAACCGTGCACTCGTAACGCGGCGCGACATACAGAACGCAGCCCGCGACGGAAATTCAAACACTAACAGTGATGAGCAAAAAAAGGCGGTGAATTATCATCAGGTTGACCGTATGGTTGTTCGTGTGAGCAATACGGAAAATATTCGGCCGCTGGCGGAAATCATCAGCCGTATGCTGCAACGCCGCCACAACGGGATGGTCGATTTTTCCGTGACGGTGCCGGAGGAATTATTGAAACAGGAACAGCGGACAAAGGAGATTTTCAATATTGTGCTCGGAGCGATCGCATCCATTTCACTCATCGTCGGCGGGATCGGAATCATGAATATCATGCTTGCGTCAGTGATGGAAAGGACAAAAGAGATCGGCATCCGTCGTGCCGTGGGTGCAACGCGCAGCGACATTACAACACAATTCCTCTCCGAGGCGACAACGATCAGCGTCACCGGCGGAATCATCGGCATCATTTTGGGATTCGCCATCAGCATTGTCATCGAATATACTGCCGGAATCAATACGATCGTTTCTTTCATCTCCATCATCATTTCATTTGCCATTTCCATTACCATCGGCATTGCCTTCGGATACTTCCCTGCAAAAAGGGCTGCCGAACAGGATGTGATCCAATCGCTGCGATATGAATAATGATTGCATCAATTTTGCAGATGACATTGGAAACGCAACTATTGAAAACAGCGTGGCTTTCGGCAATATCGCCGTTGATATGCCGCGACGTATCAGTGTGTTATGATTGTACATCGGTCATTTGAATTCAGAATTTACTATGAGTCAGTTCATGAAGAATAAAATATTTCTCGTTGCATTATTTATTTTTGCCATCCTTCGCGCACAGGGAACATCGGATACACTGACATTGTCATTAAGTGAAAGCATCCGCATGGGACAAGAGCACGGCCCCCTTTCATCAATGGCCAGGTCGGCGTATGAAGTCAAGAAACAACGCTACAAAGCGTTTGCCGCCGGATTCCTCCCGCAGCTTTCATTACAGGCAGATGCGCCGCAATTCATTCGAACGATCAACAGCATCACGCAGCCGGATGGAAGCAGTGCATTTTTGCTTCAGCGCCAGGCACAATCTTCACTGTCGCTGGCATTACTGCAGCGGATCCCGTGGACAAATACGGAAATCTCCGTTTATTCACGGCTGAACAGACTTGACAATCTTGAAACAAAAACTGCGCTCTATCGGTCATCACCGTTAACGCTTTCCGTCCGGCAGTCATTGTTTTCCATTAACACTACCGCGTGGAGTTCAGAACTGGAAGATCTGGGATACCAATCTTCCCATCGCGAGTTTGTCGAAGCTATGGAAGACGCCGCCATTGACATCACCAGCAAGTTCTTCGGATTCTACCTTGCATCAATGAATGTGAACAACGCGCAGCTCAATCTTGCGATCAACGATACGCTCTTCGAAATGTCGAAAGGACGGTTCAATGTCGGGAAGATCGCAGAAAACGACCTGCTGCAAAGCGAACTTGCATTCCTTAATGCCAGAACACAATACGAAGGTGCTTTTATTGAATATGGCCGTGCACTGCAAAATTTCCGTTACGCCATCGGTATCACGGATGAACGACCGATCCATGTCCAACCTAATGAAACTCCGGCATTCATCGACGTTGAACAGGCAAAAGCACTGGAATATGCTCTTCAATTTCGGAGTGATGTTTTGAATTTTGAAGTTCAAAAGATCACCGCCAGCCGGAATGTGAGACAAACAGAGTCGAACAATTCGTTTTCAATGTCAGTCTTTGCCAATATCGGACTGAACCAAAAAGCAAACACCTTCGGCGATGCGTATATCAATTTACTGGATCAGCAGGAATTCAGCGTTCAACTACAGGTACCTTTGTATGGATTCGGTACCGGAAGTCATGCGGTAGAAGCGGCAAAGGCAGAACGTTCCCGTGTTGAGACATCCGTTACATCGCAACAATTTTCATTCAAACAGGAAGTTCTTTATCAAGTAAAGCGGTTTCGTCAACTCCAAACTCAAGTAGCTCTTTCCGGAAAAGCGGATACGGTGGCACAGCGCAGATTTGACGTAGCCCGTGAGCGGTTTACCATAGGGAAGATCGACGTGCCAAACCTCTTCCTTGCCCAATCGGAGAAAGATGCTGCGTACCGCGCCAGAATCCAGACTCTCTCGGATTATTGGACAACATATTACCGGCTGCGTCGGCTTACGCTTTTTGATTTTTCGAATAAACAGCCTCTTGTCATAGACGGAGAAAAGAAATGATGCGCTTCAGGATTTTTTTTAGCTGCAGCCATGGATCCACAAATTAATTATCAATAAGGAACGGTCACGATGAAACAAAACGAATTTCAAACCGCCGATGTATTTACTCTAAGCAAATCCATTGAATATTCACCGGGTGCCATTGTCAGCAAAATTGTGATCAAAAAACCTGCCGGCCACGTAACGCTTTTTGCTTTTGATGCCGGCGAAGAATTGAGCGAGCATACATCCCCATTTGATGCGCTCGTGCAGGTAATTGACGGTGCAGCCGAAGTGCTCCTCTCCGGAAAATCGTTCACACTTAAAGCCGGTGAATCGATCATCCTGCCGGAGAATGTTCCGCATGGTGTCAAAGCACATGAACGATTCAAGATGCTTCTAACCATGGTGAAATAACAGATTTCGAAGGACGGCATTTTTGCTTTCTTTCCGTCTCTTCTCTACTTTGGGAACACCATTATCTACTGAGGATCACTATGAAAATAAAGACTGTCATCTTTGGCGCGACAGGAATGGTCGGTGAAGGGGTTCTTCATGTTTCGCTGAACAATATTAACGTCGAATCTGTTCTGGTGATCGGAAGAAAATCATGCGGCGTTCAGCATCCAAAATTAAGAGAATTGGTCCACGCTGATTTTTTTAATTTTTCCCATGTTGAAAGTGAAATGATAGGCTATAATGCCTGTTACTTCTGTCTCGGCGTCTCTTCTGTGGGAATGAATGAACATGATTACACAAAAACCACCTATGATCTTACATTGCATGCAGCAGCAACTCTTTCACATCTCAATCCGGATATGACATTTTGTTATGTATCAGGCGAGGGAACCGACAGTTCGGAAAAGGGCCGTTCAATGTGGGCGCGCGTGAAAGGGAAAACCGAAAATGATCTTACAAAATTGCCATTCAAAGCGGTCTTCAATTTCCGTCCGGGATTCATCCGGCCGATCACAGGGATGAAAAATACACTTGCATTTGCAAAACCATTGGGTGCATTGTATCCTTTGTTAAAGGCTCTCCTGCCGTCACACGTGTGCACTCTTGAAAATCTTGGTCAGACGATGATCAACGTAACATTGAACGGCTACTCTAAAAAAATCATCGGTAATAAAGAAATTCAATTACTGGGGCAATAAAACACACTCCTCCACCAGTCACATTGAACACTATTGAAACATACGCCGAACATAGGTCCAGCCGAAAAGAAATTATTGCATCCCCGCAATAAAAATAACTCGCGCTACGATTTCCAAACACTGATACCTAATTATCCCGAACTTAAACCTTTTGTTTTTATTAATTCGTACGGACGTGAAACAATAAATTTTGCACTCCCCGAAGCCGTACGAACTCTGAACAAAGTACTTCTCAAACATTTTTATGGACTGACCTATTGGGATATTCCAAAGGATTATCTCTGCCCTCCCATACCGGGAAGAGCAGATTATATTCACCATATAGCAGACCTTTTGTCATCTTGCAATGGCAATATCATTCCCCGCAGTTCCTCCATACACGTGCTTGATGTAGGAGTTGGAGCAAATTGTATTTATCCAATTCTTGGCAATAAAGAATATGATTGGTCGTTTGTCGGATCTGAAATTGATCCGATCGCCGTGGTATCCGCCAACAAGATCGTCGAACTCAATAATTTCCCGCCGGGCAGTATTGATATCCGCC
>CAJBTU010000365.1 GCA_903958625.1 uncultured Ignavibacteriota bacterium
ATAGCGTGGTATTTTGTTTATTACAAGCGAGATGAAGAACGTAAATCAACATATAACAGCAACGAATCTTAGAGGAGCACAATTATGGGCTCGTCAAAGATCATCATGCTGTCGGGAGTGTATCTGATATTCGGATTCTACATTGTTGCGTTCAACAATGCAGACGAATCGATGTTCAAGGCCTCCATTAAAACAGCGACAATGGCACAGGAAGAGCAATTGGCTCAGACCGGTCTGTCATTAGCATCAGGCTTTATGTCCAACGATGTTAGCCGGAATAATTTCGCAACAAAGACATTTGTCAGCGGAAACGATATGGTTCAATATTCAGCGTCGCATCCGGCTGGTTTCCCGGCTTCACAGACGCAGGTAACATCGGTGGCATCGCATTCAACGACAGTGGGCGGAGTGGTGAAAGTAACGCGCGCAGTGACACAAACAGCAGTGTATCAGTTCCACAACGGACGATGGAAACAGATGCGTGTGTTCACAACAAGAAATTATCAGGATTCATTCTAAACCATCAGAGAAATTTTTAATACAAACGCCCGTTTCGAGTATATCGAGACGGGCGTTTCAGTTTTAAATTATGTCAACGGATTTTTATTCGTCGGGATTTGCAATTTTGTAGATCATTGCCGCGGCAGCTCCCCCCGCAAAATTTCCGACAAGATAGATCCAAATACTACTCATTGAAGTAAGACCCATCATTGTTATTCCCGCCGCAACAGCAGGATTGTACGCTCCGCCGGATATTCCTCCTCCGGCTAACGCGCCGACCACAACCGTAAAGCCGATTGCCAGACCGAAATAGGAATTCCCCGATGATTTTTTTGACGTTGCAACATTCAGAACGACATAGACGAGAGCAAAGGTGAAGACAAATTCATTTAATATCGACTTGGTAACATCATGGGTCATTGGAGTGAGTATTGGATTTCCTTTTTGAAAGCCGACGACCAAAGAAGCTATGGCTGCACCAAACACCTGCATCACCATGTATGGCAGCACATCTTTTCTTTCACATTTTCCGCGCATCCATACTCCCAGCGTAACGGCCGGGTTGTAATGTCCGCCGGAGACCGGACCGCCGGCATACACCATAATCATCAGTGTACATCCGATTGCCAGCGGAGCGAGTATTCCCGCTCCCGGTTCAATGACGGTGAGTCCGACAACAAGCACGAGAAAGAACGTTCCGATAAATTCAACGATGTATTTGTTCATAGAGATCTCCTTATAATGAAGTATTGTGGTGATGCGAATATGCAAGAAAAGTCGGGAAGAGGCAAGCATGAGAGAAAATAAAAACGCCGTCATTAAGACGGCGTGTTGAATCGTTGCGCTGAATCGCCGTGGTGTTCCGGTAACCAATAAACCGGAGGCACAGGCCACGATCTATTTTTCTGTTCGCGCACCCAATTGACGGTCGAACATCATCAGACTGACCGGTGAGTCGCCGACCTTCTTTAACAGGTCAACGATCTCATGAGCATTCTTTTCCTCTTCCACCTGTTCGGTGATGAACCACTGCAGCATGATTTGCGTCGGGTAATCATTCATTTTCATCGCAGTTTCGTAGAGAGCGGTAATAGAGGCGCTTACCTTTTGTTCATGCTCAAGAACCTGTGCGAAAAGTTGAGAAAGATTCTTGAACTCTGTTTTTGGCTTATCGATTCCTTCCAATTCCACCCGTTCACCGCGTTCGTGGATATATCCATAGATCTTCATTGCATGTTCGCGCTCTTCTTCGCTTTGTACGGCAAGCCATTTTGCGCAGCCGGGAAAATTTTCCGATTCGCAGTATGCAGACATCGAGAGATACAGGTAGGAAGAAAAGAGTTCCTTGTTGATCTGTTCGTTCATTGCTTTAAGCACTTTTTGTTCGAGTTTCATAATGACCCCTTTATAGTATGTTATTGATTGATGTTAAGATAACAAACATTAAGAGAAAAATGTTTCTCTTAAATATAATAATTATTGGCAGGGACAAAAATCCCAGGGAAGCAGAAACAAATGCCTGTAATTGCAATTTAACTCAATAAATGGAAGGTTTTACTTTAACATTCATCTAAAAAGGATCGCTTCGATCAGTGAAAAGCAACACAGCAACATTGAACAAACTTTTCTATATTTCGTCTAACCATAATCAGACAATAACATCGGAAAGCAAAATGAAAAAAAGAACTTTAATTATCTCTCTGGCCGTATTTGCATTTGGGGCGGCGGGATTTACAGCGTATGACAATGTTTATCTTAAGGTCAATCAGAACATTGATGTCTTCGGACGGGTTTATAAAGAAATCGTCAGCAATTATGTTGACGAGGTAGATCCCGAAAAATTCATGAGATCGGGGATCGACGGAATGCTGGAAACACTCGATCCCTATACCGTCTATCTTGCCGGAAAGGGTGAGGATGATATTGATCTGCTCATGCACGGACAATACGGCGGCGTGGGTATTTCGATTGGCGTGCGCGATGGTCTGCTAACCGTGCTTGCGCCAACCGAAGGATACTCCGCCTTTAAGCAAGGAGTGAAAGCGGGCGACATCATCATTGAGGTCGATGGTATGAAGATCACCGGCACCAATCCCGATAGCGTGCGATTGAAAGTTCGCGGCGAACCGGGAACAACAGTTCGAATGAAAGTTGAGCGCGAGGGAGAGAAGAATCCGATCGAATTCACATTGGTGCGGGAAGAGATCCAGGTGAACAATGTGACCTATACCGGATTTGTGCAAGAGAATGTCGGCTTCATCAAGCTGGAACGGTTCTCACGGAGGGCCGGAGAAGAGGTCAGACAGTCGATAAAAGAATTGAAAGCGAAGGGTGATCTGAAAGGTATTATTCTTGACCTTCGCGATAATCCGGGAGGATTGCTGGAAGCGGCGGTTGAAGTAGTGAGCAAATTTACTCCGAAAGGAAGCACCATTGTTACAACACGCGGGCGCAAAGGAGGAGAAGAAAAAGTTTATGTGGTAGATGACGAACCGGTCGCTGCCGATATACCGCTGGCGATTTTGGTGAACAAGAACAGCGCAAGCGCAAGTGAGATCGTTGCCGGTGCAATTCAGGATCTTGACCGTGGCATCATTGTCGGTCAACGTTCATTCGGAAAAGGGCTGGTGCAGACGATCATCCCTCTCAATTACAACGCATCAATGAAGATCACAACTGCACGGTATTATATTCCGAGCGGACGATGCATACAGGAGATCGATTATCTTCATAAAAACAAAGATGGTATCATTGCGGTGATGCCGGACAGCTTAAAGCGTGAATTCAAAACCGTGAAGGGAAGGATCGTGAAGGAACTTGGCGGCGTAGCTCCGGATTCTAGCGTGGAGGATCTGCAGCACAGTTCATATTACGGTGAGTTAATCCGCAAGGCGATGTTCTTTAAGTTTGCGACGACGTATCTTGTGAAACACCCGAAGGCCGACGGCGAACTTCTTGTGACCGCCGGTCTGATGAAAGAGTTCGAACAGTATCTGATCGATCAGAAATTTGAGTTTGTGGAGCCGGCAGAAAAAAAACTTTCGGACCTGAAGGACCAGATGAAGAAGGAAAAATACAGTTCAACATCCCTCTCTTCAATCGATGCACTTATCATGCAGATCCACGGGGAAAAGATCAATACGTTTGCTCGTTACAACGATGAGCTGAAGAATGAGTTGTCCGAAGAACTGAACTCCCGCTACAACGGAGAAAAAGGACGCGAACAGTCCTCGTTACAGCACGACACGCAGGCGCAGATCGCAGCCTCTTTACTGTTGAACAAGAAGTTTTATGAAGGGACTCTGAAACCGAAGAAATAGAAAAACTAGATGCGCACATCACTCCGCGGAACTGTGCAGAGACAGCATATGAAAAAACCCAAAGAGAACATTCTCCTCGGTTTTTTTATTCTCCGCCTTGAGCAAAGTTAATTTTCGAATAACTGCAGCTGCGGGAGCGCATTTTTTACTTCATTGACAATGAACTCGAAATCTTCCGGGCGGTGCACAAAGTCCAGCGGATCACTTTCAATGATCAGCAGCGATCCGGATTTGTAATGTCCGATCCATTCCTCATAATGACCATTCAATTGCTCAAGGTATTCACGTGGAATGCCTTGTTCATATTCACGTCCGCGCAGTTTAATCTGCGAAACAAGCGTATCAACCGTTGAGCGGAGATAAATGAGAAGATCGGGCGGTTTCAGGTATTCCATCATCACGTGAAAGAGGGAAACATAATTCTCATAATCCCGTTTGTCCATCTTTCCGATTAGATGAAGATTCTTCGCAAAAATCTCGGCATCCTCATAGATGGAACGGTCCTGAATGACCGATTTGCTGGCCTCAACGATCTCTTTATGACTTTTGAACCGATTGGCCAGAAAATACATCTGTAAATGGAACGACCAGCGGTTCATATCTCCGTAGAAATCGGAGAGGTAAGGATTGTCTTCGACCGATTCGTAATACGGTTTCCAGTTGAAGCGTTCGCCGAGCATGCGCGTCAGCGATGATTTTCCTGCGCCGATATTACCGGCTACAGCGATGAAATATTTATCCGAGTTGTTCATATGATTGTGAATAAAGTAATAAAGAATTTATCGAAAACAAATTACCAAATTGAGTATATTTATTTTTGAACGTTATCAACAACAGCGAACCGCGAATAGCACGAATAAGAGCATGTCATCGGATTTCTGAGACTCTTTTTCGTTCGTATATGTTCCGTTCCCGGAGAAAAATAGATCATGGCAAAATCAAAAAAATTTGAGACCAATGCGATCCGTACCCAGGTGCCGCGAAGTCCGATGCGCGAACATTCCGTTCCGCTCTATATGACCTCCAGTTTCGTCTTCGATGATGCAGAACAGGCTCGCGCGCTGTTTGCCGACGAGATACCGGGAAATATCTATACCCGGTTTTCAAATCCGAACAATACGGAATTCATCGAAAAGATGTGTCTGCTGGAAGGGGCGGAAGACGGTATTGCAACAGCCTCCGGAATGTCGGCGGTATTCACGAGTTTTGCCTCACTGTTGAAATCAGGGGATCATCTTCTTGTCTCGCGTTCGGTGTTCGGTTCTACGCATCAAATACTGATGATGATACTGCCGAAGTGGGGGATCACCCATACGTATGCGGATATTGACAGACCGGAAACCTGGGAAGCATTGATCCAAAAGAACACGAAGATGATCTTTGTGGAAACGCCGTCGAACCCTGCGCTCGATCTTATCGATCTTGAATGGCTGGGTGCACTTGCAAAAAAGCACAGAGTACTGCTGAATGTGGATAATTGTTTCTGCACGCCGTATCTGCAGCGGCCGGTCTCGTACGGTGCGGATATCGTTATACACTCAGGAACAAAGTTTCTCGACGGACAAGGAAGAACAATCGGCGGTATGATCGTCGGCAGAAAGGATCTGATCAAGGAGGTCCGTTTCTTTGCGCGCCACAGCGGACCATCGCTTTCTCCGTTCAACGCCTGGATCCTTTCGAAAAGCCTGGAAACACTTTCCGTTCGGATGGAACGTCATTGCGAAAATGCGATGACACTTGCATTATATCTGGAGCAACATGCAGAGATAGAAAAAGTGAAATATCCGTTTCTCGCATCTCATCCTCAGTATCATCTTGCAAAGAAACAAATGAAACTCGGCGGCGGCATAGTAACATTCGTTGTCAAAGGCGGAGTCGACCGCGGAAGAAAATTCCTGAACTCACTTCAAATGCTTTCTCACACGGCGAATCTCGGCGATTCACGTTCCATCGCCACACATCCTGCATCCACAACACATTCTAAACTGAGCGAGGCCGAACGCGCCGCAGTCGGGATTCTGCCGGGACTGATCCGCGTTTCCGTTGGACTTGAACATATTGATGACGTAATTGCCGACATTGAACAGGCACTGGAAAAAAGCAAATGAACTATTATGCACTGATATATTCCGTCGTTGACGATTATATTGTACGAAGAGGAGCATTTCGCGACGAACATCTCCGTCTGGCAAACGAAGCAAGCAGCCGCGGCGAATTGATCTTAGGAGGGGCGTTCAGCGATCCTGCAGACCAAGCGCTGCTTATCTTTCAAGTGAACGATATTTCCGTCATTGAAAAATTTGTGAAGAACGATCCGTATGTGATCAATGGATTAGTGACGAAATGGGAGATTCGTCCGTGGACCGTTGTCATCGGGTGCAGGAAATAAAAAAACTCTTGTAACCTGTTCCACTGCTTCCGTCTCTTGCAATATTGAAAATAAGGCGCCAGGAATTCCACAAATAGGAATTATTTTTCAGATATTCAGAGGAATATCGGCCTTTCTTTCGGCATGCACTTTGCAGAAGCACCCTGCACGACAACAAATATTTATCAACCCAAACAATACAACGCCTATGAAACGCTCGTATCATCTTTGGACCCTTGCTTTAATCATCACCCTTGCTTCGGCAGTATTTCAGCGAATGACCGGTCCGTCATATCCAAAAAATTATGTAACGTTGCTGGATGGGAAAGCGATCGAAGTTGTGCTGGAACGGTCGCACGGAAGCGAAAGCGATCATCCCGTTACCGTCAACGCAAACCATGCAAACATTACCGGAAGAGTGGAATGGAAGCGATATAATACAAACGAAGCTGTAACATCCGTTCCGATGATAATGAATGAAGGAGTGCTTATGGCTCCGATTCCCCATCAGCCGCCGGCAGGAAAACTTCAGTATACGGTCTTCCTTACGGATGGCAAACAAACTTTTTCCGCTTCGACCGTGATCCGTTTTCGAGGAGAAGTACCGACAGCCGTTCTGATTTTCCATATTGCGGCGATGTTTATCGGCATGCTGTTGTCGACCCGCGCAGGACTTGAGTTCTTTGCAAAAGAACCTTCATTTAAAAAGATAACGTATGCAACATTCGGAGTCATAACTTTGGGGGGAATGATCCTCGGTCCGCTGGTTTTAAACTTTGCGTTCAACGAATGGTGGACAGGATTTCCGTTCGGAAGCGACATTACGGACAACAAAACGCTGATCGCCTTTCTTGCATGGCTTGTTGCTTCGGTTGCCGTGCAGCGTTCGGCCAACCCTAAACGATGGGTGCTTGCGGCGGCGATCGTTACACTGCTTGTCTTTTTAATTCCGCACAGCCTGTGGGGAACAGAGCTGAATTACAATACGATGAAAACAAATTAACGGATATAAAAAAAGCGTCCCGAAAATTTCGGGACGCTTTTTTATTGTACACTGGTGAGTATTACTACCTGTTGGCAAAGGCCGGTTCGTGCAGTTCGTGTCTGATCTGCTCCAATTCCGCCATCACGTCATTCTTCAAAACCGCCACTTTCTCTTCAAAATCTGCATAGAGTTGTTTGTAATACGCGATCCCCTCATCCAAATTCTGCTGGAAGAGCTGATAATACTTCATCTGTTTTTCGGTGAACGGTTTCGGCGTTTCATCGATCATATTCTTCAGATAATCAACATACAGCTGCAGTTCTTTTACGAACAGATTTGGACGGTACGCTTCGTTCACGATGGAAGTTCTGCCGTAAATATGGTCTGCCATCGTCCGCAGTGATACTACTTTTTCAAAGTACGCTATGTTCGGTCCGGGGCAGACAGAAACTCCCGCTCCCTCTGTCCGCGTGCTTAAATTATTGACGATCAGCGCAGCCGTGCCGAGACCGACGCAGATGCACGATTTTTCCACAACCGCGTCAAATTCTTTCCGCCGTTCTTCTTCGTTCAATCCTTTTTCTCCGAGCAGGTTGATTCTGATGTTCTGATATTCACGCGATGCGCGGCAGATGGCCCGTTCGCCGAATTCGGTATTGAGCTGGATATATTTTTTCGGGCAGGAACTTCCCGGACGTCCCTTGTCGATCAGCTCCTGCTTTTCGATATCTTTTGTGTTGCCGCGAAGACTGTTGAACGGAACGCCGAGCGGTGAAATGTTGCTTAGGTACAGATCCTCTTCTTTTGCTTTGCACAGAAGGTCGAGTGTATGATCATCAACATTCGTTACCTCCGGGCATAACAAGAAGGGTGATCCCCAGCCGACGGAATCAAGTCCGTAATAGTTCAGTAAAAAATTATGTTCCGCCGCCGTACCTACTCCCCCTTGCGCCGTGATCTTAATCGGCAGCGGTGATGCGGGAACGGGTCGATTTTTATTTTTTAATGCTTCTTTAACGATGTCGTGCGTTGTCTGGATCAGTTCCTGACGGTTCTTTTTGAACTCTTCCAGGATCGGTCCCATCAGATATCCATCGGTTGCAAAGGCGTGTCCGCCGCAGTTCAATCCGGATTCAATACGGTATTCCGAAACCCACAATCCTTTTTTGGCGAGGAATTTTCCCTGAATAATAGCCGAGCGGTAATCACTTACTTTTAAGATGATCTTCTTTTTAATTTCGCCGGTCTCGTCGGGATAGAAATCGTTGAATTTTTCAATATAGCTGTACAGGCGGGGATTCATTCCGGCGGAGAACACAATGCACGACCGCAGCGTGCTTTGAGCGTAGCCGCGAAGCGCTGCGTGTGCGTCGTTGAACTCGTTCGGAAGTTTTGCATCGCCGCGGTAATTGTCCTTATCCAGCTTCGTCATGATGTTCACGTCGATGCTGCCCGGATGAAGATGTTTATCGATCCACGCCGCGACATCTTCCCGCACTGTATTCTTTGCGATCATCTCCTGGAACTGTTTCTTCACGTCGGAAAAATCCGGGAGCATGTCGATATATTTCTGTACTTCTTCGCCTGTGTCGTGGATGGAACGTTTCAATTCGGCAAATTTGTTATGGACGATTTCGTCCACCATATTCAGATATGCGGTGATCCGTTCCGCACGGTGATCACTGCTGTTTTTTTCCGTAATGGGTGAATACGGAAGGTCGAGCTTTTTACTGTAAAATTCCCTCATCTTTTCGACCAGAATGTCATCCACAAGCGACATAACGGACGAGATGCCGTAATGCGCAACTTTTACCGGTGTATCGATGGTGAACCCGATTCCCATCACCGGAACGTGGAATGTATGCTGATTCTTGATTTCTTGCATATAGTCGCCCCAAATAAATAATTAATGTAAAATAAGATAATTCGGACCGGATACAAAACATTTTTATTTGGGAGCAGAGGAAAAGCGGTGCGGGACACCGCAAAAATGAAGAATTGCTTGATTCTATTGATATCTTTTTACCACTTTTTCAAATGCTTGCAGATTTGCCTCTAACCGCAAACGGCGTGCCTCTGAAGTTTCAAGCGCTATGGCATCGATCAACGGCAATCGGTGTTTGATGACCGCCGGTGCAAGCGTGAATAGTGAAAGAATATCATCGATTAATTGCTCTCTTGTAGAATGTCCGTGTGTCAGCCATTCGCCGGGAACGGTTTCGACGATTTCTTGAATCGTGTCACGGCCGATCATCATTTCCGGTATCGTTATTTCATTTTCGGGAAGGTAGAACGGATGCCGGCGCAGCAGAGGAAAGAATGTGTCGTCTGAAAATGATGATTGTTCAAAAAACATCTTCAGAGACATTGTAGCCGCAAAATCGAGACAATAAAGATCTCCGTTAACGAAGAACATGTTCGGATTGACATCGGTTCTGTCCATATTCAGCATCAGCACATCAAAACAATAGATGAGTTGTTTCAGCGTGCTGCTGACCGGTGCGGACGGAGAGAATGGTTCGGTATGTTCAAAATATTCAATTCCCAGATTAATGCCGATGCTCCGCAAGATCAGCTCGTTGATCTCCGGATCGGCATCAGCGCGGACAAGATCCGGCGTCACGGCGATGAGGTGCGGTGCGGGAACGGGAATGCCGATATGCCGCGCACAGTGCAGCGCGATCCAATCGCAAACATTGGCAGCGATCCCTTCCCCCGTGCCGTTCCATTTCACGACGCATCGTGTTCCGTGATTTGTCACCGCGAGAACAGGAAGGGAAGAACCCGCTCTGAATGCCGTCAATATTGTTTCCGCTGTCG
>CAJBTU010000366.1 GCA_903958625.1 uncultured Ignavibacteriota bacterium
CTTCAGCAGTGGTGCCGGAGTTGGTCTCCGCGCAAACCGTGGCAACCGAGAAGGAATTTGACCAGACGTACGATGGCGGATCGGGAACGACATGGTCTGCCGGCGACTCGGTTCTTCCGGCCGCGGTGATGGTGAATCCGTATCCCCGCGTTCAGCGCGTGATGCAGAAAAATTCAGGATCATCACTCGGCAAAACATCGGCGGATGAGAACCGGTTCCGCATTGCCGTGCTGCCGGGACGCGAGTGGGATATTGAAGGATACATTCCGCGCACACCGGAGATACATCAGAATTATCCGAACCCGTTCAATCCGGCAACATCCATAAAGTTTTCCGTGCCGAAACAAACACGCGTTCGCCTTGAGGTGTTTAATGTGCTCGGGCAGCGCGTTACAACGCTGGCCGATCAGGAGTTTCAGGCCGGCTTCCATACGGTCACCTGGAATGCGCGAGGAGTGGCATCGGGGATGTATCTCTGCCGCTTCGCCGCCGACAAAGAGTTGAAGACAATAAAAATGATCTTGCTGAAATAACGATGCGCACTGATAAAAAAACGATAATTAAAAATATAATGATTTCTGAAAAATTAGTTCTTCATTGTCATTTCGAGTCCCGATGTTTCGGGACGAGAAATCTCACACATCAAATTCAGGGAAAAACGAGATTCCTCGTCGCTACCTGCCCGACTGACGTCGGTCAGACGGGCGCTCCTCGGAATGACATTGATGTGAAGTTTTTCAGATGCTCCTATATAAAATCACCCTGTAGCGAACAAATAAATAATGCAGCAACAATGTAATCACTATCTGATGTTTCGAAAAACAAATACACTGGTCATGGTGAGCAAGTCCCGATTCTTTTTGTCGGGACGCGCCGAACCATTTTATCAATAAATCCATTTATGCATAACATCAGTTATAAACAGAAAAATTGCGGACAACGAGTGAACAAACGTACAGCCATACAGATACTTTCAGCACTGCTCGTCTTTACGATCACCGCCGGCGCACAGACGAAACAGGGCATTGATACAAGAAAAGCAACCGTTACTGCCACTGCTACGGTTATCAGCACAACGGTTGAATTGTTGGCGATAAAGGACATGGAGCTGGAACTGTATGAATTTCTTGGAGAGGATATCGAGATCAATCCGGTCAGCGACACGCGTGCGGCGGTGATGAAGATTGTCGGCGGGCCGAAAACAACCGTGCGTGTAACGTTCGATCCGAACGGCGTTCTGCGGCACGAAACGGAAAATTCGAAGATGCTTTTCAGTTATCGCATGAGCGGCAACACCGAGCAGGTGCAGAACGGTTCTCAAATGCTCCGGGCCACCAATCAGGTAACGCTGGGGGCGACGGGCGAATATTATCTCTGGCTCGGCGGCATTCTCAGCGTTACCGATCAGCTGTATCCGGGAAATTACGATTTAGAATTCACGATCGAGATGGAGTATATATGAACGGAAGATCGATATCGGCGGTACTCACCGCGCTGCTGATGCTGATTGTGACCGGCGCTGTAGAACTTTCTGCCCAGCGGATAGATTTCGGCGTGTATGCCTCCGCCGGAATTATTATTGATCAAATTGAACCGCTCAATTTTAATGACAAACAGAGCAACATTGTGACCAATTCAAACAGCAGTGTCACCATCTCTATTACGGATCAGCAGGCGGTGATCGTTGGTATTACGTCGGAAGGAGATAAGGACATAACGGTAACCATCATGTCGCCGTCGGAGCTTATACTGGACGGAGGCGGCGCAAACAAATCAATTCCGTTTCTGCTGCGGTATGCGTATTCCAATGTGGCTGTATCCGATGGACTTGCCGCAAAGAGTTCTGCCATCGAAGTGCCGTCGGGATTCACTTCTGTTACAATGCCGATGAACCGGAGAACAGCCGGTGTGCCGTTGCCTCCGCCGACACCGCTCCATACGGGATATACGGTGCCGACAACGAAGGCATATCTCTACCTGTATGGAGTGCTCGGTCCGGTCGGTTCCGTTAATGCCGGTATTTATACAGGAACAATTGATATTTCGGTGGAGTATGCCGGGAATAATTAAGTAAGAGTCAGCGGACTGTCATGGCGAGTCCGCCTTTGGCGGGATAAACTCCGTCGAGCCATGAGTGCGGTAGGAGTTATCGCCCCTTATCGAGATTCAAAACGACAAGAGTGTTCACTTATATGGATGTTGAATAGAAAATAGTTTATGAAGTACCGTACAGAAATAAATTATAGTCACTCTTCAGCGCGGCATACGGAAAACGCCTGCCGTGTTTGTCGCATCCGTTATACAACGATGATATTCGTGTTGCTCATCGTCGTTCTTGCGCACGCCGGGGCGCAATTCGCTAATCCGATAAAAATAAAAGTGAATTATACTCCCATGGTGAACATACGTGAGACGGATGATAGTTATAAGGAGAAGTTTCTGGCCGATCCTGAAAAGACAGAAGCATCGCTGAGCCGCCTGATCAGCGTTAAAGATACGCTTGTCGGACTCTCCGTATTCTCTATCTCGTCGTACGAGAACATACAATTGATGATGGATGTTGCACCGCTCACGTTGGGGAATGGTCAGGATATGCCGAAAAGCCCATATAAATTGATAAAAGCTTATGTCAACGACGGGTCGGCGGCGGCAGGGAAAGCAATTGCAATCAATAAAAACCGATTCGGATTTACTATATCAAACAGCGGAGTATTACGAAGATCGCTTCAGAGCGATTTCAACCGGTTCACGGCGTATGTGTACGTGCTCGTGGTCCGTCCGAAGATTGTCAGAGATTCACGAAAAGAAGCGTTCGCATCGTTGATAACAATAGAATACCAATGATCAATGGAGCAGCTTCAAACCAGGAAAGGAGAAATTCCCGATGGAAAAATGTAAGTAATAGACGTTACGCCGTGAAATGATTGTCGTTTTTCCGTGTCCATGCTTTTCACTTTGATGCGTAACGTAAAACACGAAACAGATTCAATAATAGTTCTTCATCATTAATAACTAATGTTGCGCAAAACAAATAAACTGGTCATGGTGAGCAAGTCCCGATTCTTTTATCGGGACGCGCCGAACCATCTTAACAAAAAATCCATTTATGCGTAACATCGTTAATAAATAATGGATGTAGTCATGCCGAGTCGAAGCATTCCATTGATGAGTGTAACGTAAGCACGAAATAGATTCTTTACCATAGATAAGCAATACGCTGTAAAGTAGTACAACTCACAGACATATCCACTAACCACAATACAAGGAGGAACATATGTTCCGTTATATTCGTAACATCGCAATCGTTGCAATGGTATTCGCATTCACCGCGCAGGTATCGAATGCTCAAGTTGCTTCATCCGTCTCGGCAAGCGCTGAGGTAAAAACCAATTTGACGCTAACTAAATTGGAAGGTTCTTCAATTAATTTTGGAGCACTGTCAGCAACAACCCCGGGCACTATTGTCCTTGATGCAAATGGTGAGGCGGGTAATGCAAATACTGGATCAGTAACTCACGTAGCTCGTTTTGATCTTACGGGTGCCAACTCCGCAATTACAGTAGCATATGATGCAAGTGTTGCATTAACCTGCTCTACGGCTGCGACATCAATGACAATGACCCCCGAAGTTGTGGGTGCTCTATTATATTCAACAACAGATCAAACCAATGCAACGGCAATAGCGAACGCCAGTACAATTACCCCGACTGCCGGCAAGTATTATATTTGGGTAGGAGGATTAATAGCGACTCTTACAAATAAGGAGTCCGGTGTTTACACCGGTACATTCAATATCAATGTTGAATATAACTAAGATAGGTATTTCGCACAGGCGCGGCGCAAGCCGCAGCCTGTGGTTTTTTCAACATTGTCACAATGAGTGGGCTGTCATGGCGAGCGGAGACGATCTACGATCCTCTACCCTACGGGTCGTAGACGAGCCGCAGGCCGTAGGGAGCCATGAGTGCGGTAGGTGTTGTCACCACTCGTCGAAGGGTGAGCGAGTAAAAAGATGTTTAATAGCAATAAAGAACAATATTGTTTTGCTTCACTAGAAAATTATTTAGTTGCAAAAGAAGTCGTTTCAAGAAAGTCGGTCATGGAAAGGTGGCCACACTACAAACAAAAAGGGTAACCATTATGAACCCAAAAAATAAATATACATCTCCCGCACAGACACTGCGCACACAGATTGTTTTTCTTATGCTTTGTATTGGAAGCGTGTATGCACAGATCTCGGTGGCCCCGACCATATTAACGATCGATTCAAAAACAGGGATCGGAAATCTTTTTATCACAAATCCTTCGAGCGCCGCACAGGAGGTAAGCGTCGATTTCATGTTCGGGTACCCCGGCGGCGATAATGAAGGGAATCTGGTGATGGTGTATGACGACACGGTTGCGGCAAAGACCTATTCACTGGATGGTTCGGTCCGTGCATATCCTAAAGCCTTTGTGCTCGAGGCCAATAAGCAGCAAACAATACGGATACAGGCGCGGATAAAAGACAACCGGAAGGATCTCTTCGCTTTTACGCGTATTAAAATCACTTCCAGCCAGAAAACAGCCGATGCCGGCGAAAAGGTCACCGAAGGGATAGGAACAACGGTGAACTTCAAGTTCGACCAGATCATTCCGTGTTTCTACTGGAAAGGGAATGTCACCACCGGCATTAAAGTGAACGATGTGCAGGTGAAACGGGATAAAGAGAAGCTGAAATTCATCACCGATCTGGAACGTCTCGGTCTTGCGCCGTTTATCGGCAGCATGTCCGCAAAGCTGATCGATCAGTCCGGCAAAGAGGCGGCGCTGCGCGAGGTAACAACGGCGATCTATTTTTCGACGAAAAGAAATATTGAATTTGATACGAAAGATGTTCCGAACGGCAAATACCGGCTGGTAATGAAGTTCGAGACAAAGCGCGGGGACATGGCAGTGTCCGATATTCTTCAGGCTCCACCGGTTACAATCGAGCGTACCGTCACAGTGCAATAGGAGATTGATCGGTGAAGTCCATTAACACGCTTCGTCATTTTAATTCAAATATTTAGCAACACAACATCAATCACACAATAGCGCAGGAACGGGCGGCAGACGCTCCTGAAGAAATCATGCTGAGAGAGAGTTTGCTTCCAAACTGCCCGGCGCAAGATTCAAAACTTTTATTATCCGAAAGCAGTACGTGTTAAAACAGGCAGTATTTCTTTTCATAGCAACCACTCTCGTCGCCCTTTCGCAGCAGAAATCTGCTCCAGAGTATGAAAACGTAATGCTGACATTCCGCTATAGGCCCGTAGGAGATAACTATATCAATGCCGCAGACAGCAAGGGAAGGATCTATCTTCCGATGATGGAATTATTCAATCTGTTTGAAGTGCATTACAAAGTTGAGAACAATACCACCATCACCGGAAACTATTTCACTTCCGAAAATCCGTTCCTGATAGAACCGGCGCTGAAACGGATCACCGTCGGCGCGCGCAGGAGCGTCTTCAAGGAGACTGATTTTTTCAGCAGCGGAACGGAGATCTATCTTTCCCCCGCGGCATTGAAGGATATCTTCGATCTTACCTTCACCGTTAACATTAACCGGCTTGATGTGACACTTGAAGAGAGCAAGGATTTTCCGGTCATCATCCGTAAACGGAACGAAGAGGCACGGAAGAAGATCAGTTTTCAATACACCAAAGAATTTTATCCCCTCACATACGACCGCCGCCGCTCGTTTGTCAGCGGCACGTTTCTGGATTACAATGTCACCGGCACCTATGCCGATCAGGATGCTCCGGTCTCGGCGTACACGGTCACCGGCGGTGCCGAAGTACTTGGCGGTGATCTTCAGGGTACATACAATGGGATAAATACCAAAGGGATCCGTACGAATGATTTCGGAAATGTTCGCTGGCGGTATGCCGTTCGCGAGAATGCCTATTTCAGTTCCTTTACGGGGGGACAACTGACAACGACCAGTGTGTTCTCTCATGCCATCCGCGGTGCCCGGATCACCAACGAACCGATAGAACCGCGAACGGTTTTCGATTATTATAATGTTGACGGGTACACCGATCCCGAGTCGGATGTGGAACTGTTTATGAATGACCGCCTGATAGATTTTCAACGCTCCAACAGTGCAGGATATTATAATTTCCGTTTCCCGTTAACCTACGGCACCATGCGCATTATGGTAAAAACATATTCGCAGTACGGCGACATTAAGACAGAGGAAAAACAATTGCAGGTTCCATATACATTCATGCCGCAGGGAGTCATCAGTTACAACGCCGAGGCAGGCATGCAGGAATCGCAAAACACCGGAGCGGATGTTCATCCGGTCGGCAATGCCAACCTTATCTACGGCATCACCAACTGGCTCACCGCAAAGGGAGGGGCGGAAAAATTATTTGATGACAGAAATGCCCCGCCCTCCTATTATGGCTCCGTCTCCGCACGGCTTTTCTCGCAATACGTTCTCAATCTCGACATCGTTCCAGACGCGTATTACCGCGCCAATACGAATATTTTGTTTCCTGGAAACTCCGGAGCTGCACTGCAGTACACGAAATATGCATCAACAGATCCGTTATTGAATTCCGGTGCGAATCAGTCGGCTGCTCTGTCGTTCTATTTCCCCGTTCCGCTCCTTTCCTCCGGAACATCCATGCGTTTCTCCGGTGATTACCTTGATTCGAAAAGCAGAAAGAATATCATCAGCCGAACGGACCTTGCTACCCGTTTGGGCGATGTGAACATCGGACTGAACTACCGGATGACGAACAATATTGCGGAGAACAAACTGACAGGAAATTATGGCGACGGTGTCATGGCGGTGATCGTTGGTTATACCATACCGAGGGGTTCGTTCCTCCCCGAATTTTTGAACTCGACCCTCATTCGAAGTGACGCCAGTGTTAATTTTAGAACGAACAGGGTTGAACAAGCATCACTGCAGTTCTCCAGAACATTTCTGCAAAATTTCCGGTTCAGTTTTGGCGCTGCAAAAAGTTTTTACAGCAATACGGTCGTGCTGCAGGCCGGCATCATCATGGATCTTGATGTTACCCGATCCTCGTCACTTTATTCGGAGAACAAAGAGGGGCAAATGGTCCGGCAGTCGTTCTACGGATCGCTGGGTGTCGATCACCGGAGCGGCGGAATGATGATGTCCAACCGCGATCAGGTCGGGCGAGGGGGATTGACCGTGCTGCTGTTTGTTGATAATAACGGGAACGGCAAATATGACAAAGGGGACGAGATCATACATTCCAGAGGGGTCAGTCTGGACGGAACAGGGCAGATCGATCTGGGAAGCGACGGACTTGTGCGCATAACGCAGCTGCAAAGCTATTACCGGTACAATCTTTCCATACGAAGGGATGATATCGATCCCACAGTTGTGCCGACCATCGACAAGTTCTCGTTCGTGGCCGATCCGAACCAGTTCAAAAGAATTGAAATACCATTCTACCGGGGCTCGATCGTGGAAGGAGCGGTACTGAGCGATAACGGAAAAGAGCGGACACCGCTGGGAGGTATGAGGGTGTATATGGTTTCCACTGATCGCCGCTATTCGTCAACGCTTCGCACTTTTGCGGATGGCGGATTCTATGAACTGAATGTCCCTCCGGGAACGTACACGCTGGAACTCGATACTGTGCAGTTAAAATTGCTGCAGGCAAAGCAAAAAAATCCCGCACAAAAAATTACCGTCCGGTCTAAAGCAGGAGGAGATCTGGTGGAAGGGATCGAATTGGTCGTAGAACCTCTGAAAGAAAAAACAGTTCCGGAGGCTATCGTACAGTTTGAAGTTGACGAAAAGGGAAAAGCAGTTACGAAACTTCGCGCTGTTATACGGTTATTTGCTCTGGCGCAGAGGTTATTGTATGACAAGCAGTATGGTAAATCACTTGAGACGGTCAACGAATCGATCAGTATCTATCCGACCGCCTCTGCGTTTGCGCTGAAGGGTTCCATCTATTATGTGATGGGGGATTTTGGTAAGGCGAACGAAAATTGGGATAAGGCAGCCGGTATGGATTCCAGGTTCAGTAATCCGACGAACCAAAAAAAATAAGTGGTACAATAATGAAAAAAACCAGAGAAACGACAGTGACACAAAAACAAAGAGCAATAGCTTTGGTTCGATTTATCGGACGGAATTTCATTACGGCGGTATTTCTGTTGATCTTCGTTTCCCTGCAGGTACCTGTTCGGATCTTTGCGCAAACAATGCGGGAGAGCGGAATCGGCGGTTCACCGATGATGATGATGGACCAGTACTCGCTGGAGGATATTGCCAAATTGGAATTGGCGTACAGCCGTTTGGCCACCGAAGCACTCTCAAAGTATTTTCCGGAGAATAGATACATTATTGGTGTAAAGATTCAGGCGGATTCGCGGTCAACGGAAGTATCTTCAACGGTTGTAACTAAAAAAATTGAACAGCCGAATACTCTCAATCTTCCCGCTCTTCCGGTGCTTCCCGATGAACTCCGGAAAAACAGGAGCAACGATCAATCGGAACAGGAATCGCACTATAAGACCTCGCTGTTTATCAGCAGCATTATGGTCACCGCTATCATCGATTCGGGCTTCACACGGCCCGAAGAGGATCTGCTGATGAGTGTGGTACGGTTAGCCATTAATCTTTCCGATGCGCGCGGAGACAGAGTTACAACCATGCGGAAAAAATTTCCGAAACCGGCCGCCTTGCCGGAACCCACCCGGATGAATGTTGATCTGAGTTCTCCTGCGGCACAACCTTCTTCGGCCGATACAACGGAATTATCATCGATCGATTTTACGGTTATTGGATTGGTGTTCGCTTTGTTGGTTGGATTGCTTCTGATGATAAGAAAAAATAATGTTGTCGCCGCAGAACAAAAAGTGTTTCAGCGCTCTACACCTGTTCTCAACACCACTTCTCCGCTGGAGGGGTTACAATCGATGAATATCAAGATGTCCCAGGAGGCAGCGGAAGAAAAGCCTCCAGCGCCGATGGATTTCGGCGACGAGGATAAGGACGCTATCTATCAACTGTTTGTGAACGATGCAAAATCGGTTGCCCGGTTTGTTGCCGGAAAAATGTCCGACGGCGGTGGGAACGAGCAGAAACAATTTGCAGCCGCTCTCAGAAATGTCGATCTCAAATTGCTGATGGTACTAAAAAATGAACTGCCGGAAGAAATCTATAACCATCTGGAAGGTTTGGTGAACAATGTTGCAGAAGAGACCCCTGGGGTAATGCTTGAATATATTCGCACGATGCGGAAAGAGATCGAGCACGCCCTTGGTGTTGGCGATATGGATCGGTCGGGTCTGGCGCTGCCCGGTTTCACATTTCTGCAGAGAATGACCCCGGCTCAGCTGAAGATACTTTTTCTTCAGGTGAACCAGGATAATACCAAAGCGCTGATCATAAGTCAGATCGGCAGGGAAAAATCAAAAATTATCTTTAATGAACTTGATCCCGAAAAAGCTGCTGCGATCATAGCCCTGATTCCGATGATCAAGCAGATTGATATCCGGCTTTGGAAAAAAATGGAACAATTCCTTTTTGAAAAATCGATCCAGATTATTCAGCAGGATACCTATGCAAAGAAGGAATCCAAAGCGATTCTTACGATTCTTTCGTCTCTGCCGGTCAAGAATCAGTGGATCTTTTTCCAGCAGCTGCAGAGCCACAATCCGGCCTTGGCGGAGATCATCAGGAATGAATATACCTTCTTCGAGGATCTGCCCGAAATCGATTCGGAGATCATCGAGAAAGCGGTTGCCTCGCTTTCGTCCGAAACCTTAATTCGCGCACTGTGGAACATCGATCCGCTGATCAAGGATATTCTGCTCAATACGCGTCTGCCGCGTGAACGTGAAATGATCGAACAGGATCTTCAGAGCGGTGTCCCTGCCGAAGAAGCGGATACGGAAAAAGCGCGTCAGGAGATCCTTAATGCTATTGCTTCAGTAAAGAAAGGGGCAGAATGATGGATCCATACCGCACACGAACTGCCCTCTTCCAGAGTGCAGCCATTCTGGTTTCCATCGTCGGAATATCGTCGCTGGGTTCCGCAAGCGAACCGTTCCGCAGTGCCGCTGCAGTGAACGGAATAGGTGCGGCGGGATGGAATTGCGATACCACCGGTATCTATGCGCCGGAATCTGATATTGACAAGGAATATTTCCTGAAAGCGAACGATGCAATCTACTTTTTATATCTCGCCCAGAAAGCATTCGGCAGTCTGGAATACCGCAATGCGCTTCTGTATGCGGGAAAATCATTAAGCATCGAAACTTCGGCCGAAGCATACGGCTTGCTCGGTTCGACGCACTATTTTCTCGGGGATTTGGAAAAGGCAAAACAGAACTGGCTGAAAGCCATCGAACTGGAGAAAGATATTCCGGTTCCCGACTACATCGTTCCGCTGGTAACAGACACAATACAGAAAAGCCGGTAACGGCGACCGGAGATACGCCGGTGATTTTCCCGATTTATTGAAATAATTGTTTTTTTGGAGCATGCATGCACACAACAAGAAGTATCACGAATATCTTTGCAATGATTATTGCGTTTGCGTTCGTACTGTTCGGAGTATTGGAAACTCTCGACATCACGGCAGTGGTAAGGAATAATGAATTTTTAAATACCTACCGCATTATGGACTACTCCAGTCTGGCGATCATTATCGGAGGCGTTCTGTTCAATTCGCTGATCTCATTCCATCTCAGCGATGTATTTAAAGCGCTTCGGAATACCTTTGCCGTTTTTTCCCCGGTGGAGAGTGCCCACAAACAGAAAGCGCAGATCCTGGAGACTATTCTGCAATGGGATGAACGGTTCAAATTAAACAAAAACGAAGCGATTCAGTACCTGCTCGAACATACGCAGAATGATCTGCACATCACCTTTCTTTCCCTGATGAGCACCAATTATTCGGTTGAAACATTCCGGCAAATGGCGGAAAAGAAGATCGAGTCGAAGTACCTCCACAAGATCGATGAAGCGGAGGTGCTGACTACCATGGGGAATTCCGCTCCGGCATTTGGCATGCTCGGAAACATATTCGGAATGATACTGATGCTGACGAAGTTCGACGATGCGGCGAGACTTGCCACAGGCTTATCAACAGCCATTATGACCACATTGTACGGTTTGGTCTTCGCATACTTTGCCTTTCTTCCAACGGCAAAAAAAGTTAAACAGAACGCCTTGTCGGCGTATCATGCCGACAAGATGATGGTGGAAGGAGCCGTAATGATCATGGAAAATAAATCCACATTCTATATTAACGACCGGCTGGATTCATTTTTACACAGTTAAGCCGAATATAATTCTCTGCAAGAGAACAGCTTTGCGGCTGACGATAATTAAAGGTAATTATGAAAATCACAGTTTATATTAAAAAAGAAAATGAAGGCGAGATCGATTCCATATGCCGGCGAGAGACAATATGAATCCCTCGGACAAAGTGAACGTTGCCCCCGTGAGCGATGGACCGTATTGGCATATTACTTTCATAGACATCCTGCTCCTGATCGTGATCTTTATGACGTTGATATCGGCCTCATACCGACGCGAGGCGATAAAAGGAATGGCGCTTCCGGCAGACATCAACAGAGAAATGCTCAAGAAACTGGGGAAGATGATTCCGATCGACGGACTGTATTCGAAATTGCTGACAATATTCTCCGAAGATATCCGCAACGGTTCGGTAAATGTGCAAATGATCGGCAATGAAATTAAGATCACGTTTCCCGCGGGAGGTCTCTTTACAACCGGCAGTGCAGAGATTGTGGAAGAAGGCCGGAATAACGTGCTGAAGATCTGCCGTGAACTGGCAGCAGTAAATGAAAAGCTCACCTCGATCGATGTTGAAGGTCACACCGATCCATACCCGATTGCAACAGTGCAGTTTCCTTCGAACTGGGAACTTTCCGCCGCCCGCGCTGCAAATGTAGTGAGAATGCTGGCCAATAATGGTGTCGATGAAACCCGTCTGCATGTATCCGCCTATGCCGATACGCATCCGCGTTTGCCGGTTGTCGATTCTCTTGGTTTTCCTCTCATCGAGAATTATCCGCACAACCGCAGGATCGAGATACGGATATATTTCAGCGGTGTGCTGTAGTATGGAAAGCGGAGGTAGAGAGTCGTTGGTGTTTGTTTCGTGCGTTCGACGAATTTAGTGTTGTAATGTAACGGGAACAATAATGAAATTATTCAATCTTGAGTGAGCAGCAGATACTGCAAAGTAGTACATCACAATATTTACGTAACATCTGGTAATACAGGAATAGTAAATTATATGGAAACAATGAACGCACCGGTTTCAACCCAGAATTCAATTATCAATTCGCTGCTGAAGTGGATCGATCACGCGCCGGACATTATTATGGTATCGGATCGAAGCGATATTATTATCTATATCAACGCCGAGGGGGCCGAACTGCTTGGGTACACAACAAGTGAATTGATCGGCAAAACTGTATCAGCCGTAGTACAATCAAGCGATGAAATGAACGAAAATCCGGTGGTACGGCATTTTAACGCACCACCGGTAACGCGCCGCCGCTTTCAAATGATACACCGGAACGGCCGATTGATTGTTTGCGAGGGGTATTACAATGAACGGGCCGACGATTCCACGGCATCGGTGTTCATCGGCACGTTGAATAGCCTCGATAGTATTCGGATAGATCGGTTAGCGGCCGAAAAGCAGATAAGTACGGATCAGACTGACGGAGCATTTGTATTTAAATCCCGTCAGATCAGAAGAAATATTCTTGCGATGCTCAGCAGCGACATCCGTTCGTCTCTGATGACCATTATGGGCATAACGGAGTACGCTCTTGTCGCCGGCGAGTCGCGCGACCGAAAATCCAAAATCAACCTGGATAGAATTATGGAAGCGGCGGAAAAGATCCTTCTCTTCATGCACGATGCGGAGTCTTCGATGCAAGTGTTTACCCCTCATCACACAATGACCCCGGTCGTTTTGCCGGTGAACGATCTCGTTATCGCTGCAATGCAGCCGGTTCAGGATATGATCGGAAGAGCCAATGTCAGGATCTTTCTTGATATTCCTGATTCACTACCGGGATTGATTGCAGATAATGCCACCATGCTTACGGCGTTTGAGATGCTTCTGTTTGAGTTGGTGACAATCACCGCTTTCGGCACACATGTTGCCGTTTCCGCCTACAGGAATTCTTTTCCCAATACCGTTATTGTCGAATTTTCCGTGAGCACACCGGCGTCAAAGGAGTCGCTGCGGACCTTCAACGCGCTCTGCAATGTCCATGGGCTCCCTCCGCACACACTGACCGATGCGTGGTACAACCGCATCAGAACTGTGAACGAAATTATTGTAATGAATGGTGGGGAACTATTTTCGGAAGTCTATCCGGAGTCCGGGCTTTCGGTGTTCATGCGGATACCGTCGCAGCCGTAGCACTGCAGACAATATTCGTATAATGTATCATCGCATCGAATACCTGTCGATCAACAGAATCAATTTTTTCAATTCGACCGGCTTTCGCATGTGATCGTCTGCTCCGGCCCATAAACATCGCTCTCTGTCGCCCGGCATTGCCAAGGCGGTAACCGCAATAATTTTTATTTGCCGGGTTACTGGGTTCGATCGTATCGTTCGGATTACTTCAATTCCGTCAATACCCGGCATTTGGATATCCACCAGCATAACATCGGGTGGATTTTCCGCAGCTTTGTTTATTGCTTCCACACCGGTAAAGGCTACGCTTGTCTTGAAACCATAGTTATCAAGGTAATCCTTCACGTTGAATGCGGTGACCTCATTGTCATCCACGATAAGGATACTTTTTTTCCTTTTCTCGACGGTTGCCGGCTGAACGGATACGGTTGGCGCATCGGTGGAAACAACGTCGGCAGGTGCATGATGCTGTTTCGGTATTGTCACCGAAAATGTACTGCCCACACCATATGTTGATTGTACAGACACCGATCCCCCCTGCAACTCAGTCAGTTTTTTTACCAGTGCAAGACCGAGTCCGGTTCCCTGATAATTCCTGGACAATGAACTGTCGATCTGGGAGAATGTGGTGAACAAATTGTTAATCTTATCCTGCTGAATACCGATGCCGGTATCCCGCACATTGATCGTGACCAGTTTCCTCTCTTCATCGATTTGAATATCTGCACCGATGGTCCCTTTTTCCTTGGTGAATTTAATGGCGTTGCCCAGAAGATTGATGATAATTTGACGCATGCGCCGTTCATCGGCAACAATAACGGCCGGCTCGCCGTCGGTCTTGAAATCGACATTGAGATTTTTTTTGTTAATGTCTTCGGATAACATTGTGAACGCCATGCCGAGCATATCGTGCAAATTGACCGACGAATATTCCAATTCGAATTTTCCCGCATTGATCTTGGAGAGATCGAGAAGATCGTTGATCAACGAGAGCAGATGCCTGCCGCTTTGAATGATCAGGTTCAGTTTATTGATCTGATTGATGGTGAGCGGGCCGTAGATCCCTTCGGTGAGCGCTTCGGTGAGCGTCAGGATCGAATTAAACGGTGTTCGCAGTTCATGGCTGATGGTGGAAAGAAAATCGTCCTTGATGTTCGACGTTGTGAGCAATTGACTGTTAAGATCTGTCAATTCCTTTGTTCGTTCCTGCACCCGCTTCGACAGAGCATCCCGTTCCTGTTCCAATTGCTTCTGCAATTGCTCGATCGCCGTAATGTCGACAAATGTTCCGTAGATCTTATCGTCAACAAATGTTGCATTGAACAGCAGCCATTTTTCAACGCC
>CAJBTU010000367.1 GCA_903958625.1 uncultured Ignavibacteriota bacterium
AGTCAATACACTGTTCTCTTCCCGTCCCAGAACATCGACTGTTCATTTTTGCCGTACACAGCAGGTTCCCGGAAAAAGATCACCTATGCGGTGGAATTAGGAGGATATCTTCACGAGTGGTTCCCGAAAAATGAAAAAGTAAATATGACATCAGGTTTGGAGGAGGTCTCCGGCACATCGCGTCTGCACATGATCAAGGAATTTCTGAACGAACGGTCAATTGTTTTACCGGTGATCTATGCCCGGTGGGAGAGAATGAATGAAGACCGCGCAGAAAAACGGTGAGAACGGTCAATATAGCGCCGAGGGTCGCAATATTTCTGTCCGATACAATTTTATTTCATAGAAAATATTAATACTTTACTACTCACTTTTGAAACTCTTCACCGGGGAAAAACTATGAAAAGCATACTCACATTCATTATCGCGTTAATATCCTTTGGTTCCTTATTGCCGGCACAGACGGGATACAAGAAGAAGGTCGTTTCCTATGTGAACACGGTGCTGGCACCAGCATCGTACGGACTTTCGCAAAGGCAGACCGATTATCTCTCATCGACCGTTTCGCGTAATGTTCAGATGGAACGATTCAATTACGCTTCGTTGCCCGATAATCTTGTTTCACAATTTGCCGAGGGAGCAGCTGGCGCGAATTCCTTTTCCGCCGAGAATGTCCGAGCACTCATTGAACGAACACTGGCTCCGAAGTTTCTGGAACTGCTCGATATCAACAAGGAACTGCTCAGCAAACAAAATCTGACCGAAGCGGAACGGAACACGTTCCTGGCAACCAAAGCGCAATCGGCCGGACTTTCCGCGACGCAGCTTGAATCGATCCTGAACTCAGGATTCTTCTATGTTCCGTATGTTGAATATTACAATCATTCCGTAGAAAAAGGTGAACGTGATGAAAAGAACGAAAAAGGGAAAGTTGTACGCAAAGTCCCGACCGTTACCCATACGCACAGTATCAAAACCGGACTGTTATGGTTCCAGCTGAAAGTGAATAAGGCGAATGATCCAACGGTTCAATTTATTGGAGCGGCGAACGGATGGAAGGGGAGCGCTATTCAGCGCAGTGATACGAAAGATGCAGAGAGCGGCGAAGATATTGAATGGGAGACTTTTGCGGACGCAGTGAAGACCAGCGCGATCAACATTGAAAACGAAACAAAGAAATTTGAACAGTTTCAATTATCCGGAACTGTCTCGGAGACAACGACGTTCGGAGTAAAGTTGAATCTCGGCAGTCGCGAAGGGCTTGGTCTTGACGATACTTACTGGATAGAAGAATTGGAAGAGACGGAATCAGGAGAAATTGTTAAAAGCCGGCGGGGATTCGTGAAGATCCGTGAGGTCGGCAATAACAAATCCGATGAATCCGCTACATCCTACGCTCAGACGATAACCGGGACCAATTATTCACCGGGTCTTTCGGTGAGCGAGATCCCAATGATCGGCGTAAACGCGGTCTTTGGTCTTGGGTCTTTCCCAGTGAGCATTAAACCGTTCACCAATAAGACGGCTAAATTTGGGCTGACGAAATATGATTTTGCAGTGAATGTTAACAGCGAGATCAAAAATTCATTCGGTCCGTTCGTTTGGTTTCAGGGAGATCTCGCCAAAAGTACAAAGATCACCGAACTATGGTTTCATGCGGGAGCAACACTTGGTTTTCTTGATGTGGACGGAAAGTTCTATCTGCCCAAGTATAGTTTGTCCGGCACTCTAACTGGAATTGACAGTACTGTTGATATCGGCGCATCGCTGACAGGGTATGCGAATTTTGGTTTGGTAAAGAAGTTCTATCTTCGCCGGTTCGGTATTGTCTTTCAAGCCGATGTGAAATACTGGCTGACGAACTTTACGGCGACGGGGAAGGACAGCAAAGGGGACGACCTGAATTATTCGCTGATGAACGATGCGATAGGGCTCGACGGACGTGCGGGACTTGAGGTGTATCTTACTCCTATGCTTTCCCTCGGAGCCGGGGCGGAATATAATATGTTCTCCGTTAACAATATTTG
>CAJBTU010000368.1 GCA_903958625.1 uncultured Ignavibacteriota bacterium
CGGCAACCATGTCTATGCCGACCAGATTTTCGCTCCCTGACGGTATGATCACATCGGCATACCGTTTGCTCGGTTCAACAAATTCAAGATGCATCGGTTTCACGGTGGTAACATACTGATTCATAACCGAATCTATTGAACGGCCCCGTTCGATGATATCGCGTTTCAAGCGACGGAGCAAACGTTCATCCGCATCGGTGTCAATGAAGATCTTGATATCCATCAGATTGCGCAATTCCAGCGAAGCAAAGATCAAAATTCCTTCGATGATGATGATGTCTTTCGGATCAAGATGCCGCGTTTCTTTCATCCGTGAATGCGTTGTAAAATTATACAACGGCTGCTCGATGGAAATTCCTTTTCGCAACTCCCTGATATGCTCAATCAGCAACGATGTCTCAAGTGAATCAGGATGATCAAAGTTTATCTCTGCCGGAGTCATACCGCCGTACGTTGTGATGTCGCGATAGTACGAATCATGTTGAATGACAACAACATTCTCCGTAAAATGCAACCGTTCGAGAATTTTGTTCGTTACCGAGGTTTTTCCTGAACCTGTACCGCCGGCAATTCCTATAACTAATTGGCGCATATCGTTTCCTTTTTTAGACTAAAGAATATAATTGAAGAAAACGAGAAAGCAAACGCTATTCAGAGTAAATAAATTGCATAAAACAATTTCTATTGTATTGAATAGCATCAAATCTTTGGCTATTTTGCATTTATGGTTGAACATTTTTTTTTCTGGATCCTTCTGCTCCTTTGCGCCGGATATTTCAGTATATATTGTGTTTTGTGGCATGGTTTAACCGGACTTTTAAGTCCGAAGGTTGCTGCCGATCAACAAGGAATCTCCATTATCGTTGCAGCGCGAAACGAAGAGAGGCATATCGCTCAATTGCTACAATGCCTTGTTTCGCAGAATTATCCACCTGAAAAATTTGAAATTCTCGTTATGAATGACCGTTCGACCGATTCAACGGCTTCCATCGTAGAATCATTCGCTTTACTCCATGGCAATGTGCGATTAGTCAATATCACTTCGAACAGCAGCGATATGCCGCATAAGAAAAATGCACTGCGTTCAGGCATCGCTCAATCCAAATTTGATATTCTTGCTTTCACCGATGCCGACTGCGAGGTACCCAAGAACTGGCTTGCGGAGATATCAAAAAATTTCCCGGATGACTTCGGTGCCGTTGCGGGTTTCAGTCCAAACGTCTTAACGCCGTCAAATTCTTTTTTGCGCTATGAGGAGAACAAAAATTCGCTGATCGCCGCTTCGGCCGTTGAATTGAAAAATGCTTTTATGTGCACGGGAAGAAATTTTGCATACCGAAAAGAGCTCTATAACGAGGTCGGCGGCTTTGAAAAAATAAAACAATCCATCAGCGGCGACGACGATCTTTTTCTGCAGCTCGTTCAGCGTGAGACCCGGTGGAAAATCCGATATATGACCTCGCCGGAAAGTTATGTGCGGACGGCCTTACCGGATTCCTTCAAGCAGTTTATTAATCAGCGTACGCGGCACGTTTCTGCGAGCAAATTCTATCCGGTGAAAATCCAATTCCTGTATTCGCTGATTCACCTATTCCATCTTTCTATCGTTGCAGGGTTCTTTGTTTCCCCTTTTATCACATTGATCGCCTGGATGATAAAATTCAATATCGACGGCGCATTTGTCGCCCGCGGAAAAAAGATCTTCAATGCAGAGTTCTCTGTGCCGGAATTCATTCGCAATGAAATACTTCTTGTCCTGTATTCTTTCCTTATCGCTCCGCTTGGTTTTCTGGTGAAATTTGACTGGAAAGGTACCGCCCACACGTGAGAAAATTCTTTTCACATCCCATTGTTGCAACTTCTGTGAAGCTTCTTGTCTCAACTGTCCTGCTGGGAGGATTGGTTTATTATATTGACGGAGCGGCCGTAATGCTTTCATTAAGAAATGCGAATGCATTCTTCCTTTCCATCGGGTTTATGCTGGCGGCCTTACAGCTTGTCGTCCATTTTTACCGCTGGAGATATTTGCTGCGGTTGATCTCCAAAGAGATCACCAATGAAGAGGTCATCACGTCGCTGTTTGTCGGATTCATGGCAGGGTTCTTCACTCCCGCTCAACTTGGTGAAGTTGCCGGCAGAATTGCAAGTCACCCCACCGTCAACAAATCCCACGTTATCGGCATTACGATCATCGACAAATTATATTGGGCGGCATTGACCTTTATCATCGGCGGGACGGGATTGTTGGTATTTGCATCGATCCATTTTACTGAATTCTGGCATCCTTACTACTCGATCATTGTCATATGCGTATTGGTTTTGATCGGTGTCGTATATCTTCTGCCGGAAAAGGTCAAAATACTTCTCAAGCGGCTTCCGGAAAAGATCCGCCTCCATCGCTTCTATGAAATAATATTGGTCATTGAAAATAAATTTCACAACAACAATGCGAGGGTATTGTTCGCTTTGACCGCGCTTCTGTACGCCGTCATCCTTTCCGAGTTTTATTTTCTGGCGGCCGCGTTTGGGACAGTCTCTCTTGCCGATGCATTGATGTGTGCTGCTTCGGTATTCTTCGTCAAAGCCGTGATCCTGCCGATCTCGTTCGGCGATCTTGGTGTGCGTGAAAGCGCTGCTGTATTCTTTTTTGAAAAAGCCGGTGCAAGTGCGGCCGTTGCATTCAACGCCTCAATCACGATGTCGTTCGCCAATGTCATCGTTCCAACGGCGATCGGAGCATTGCTCGTTATGAGATTGAAGAGGAAATAATGCAGACTTTCCTGGAATATACATCCTTTCTGCTGATTGTTCTGTTAGCGGTCTATGTAAGGCAGATATTGTATTTTTTTCGCGGTCTCGCACGTCTGACAGCAGGAAAAAACACATATCAGCATTCCGTCACGGTCATCATTCCGGCGCGCAACGAGGAGAAGAACATTGAACGTGTTCTGAATTCTCTGCTTCGGCAGAATTATCCTAGAGAAAAACTGGCGATCATTGTGATTGATGATCAATCGGACGACAGGACGTCGCTCATCGTGAACGAAATTGCGCAGAATTCTCCGATAACGATGACACTGTTGCAGTCCGATATAACATCAACGATACGTTCCCCCAAGATCCGTGCGATGACCCTGGGAATCCAGCACTCAATGAGCGAGATCATCGTTACAACAGACGCGGATTGCATCGCTTCTTCCGGATGGATCTCAACGATCAATTCGTATTTTGAAGAGAATGTCGGCGTGGTCACCGGACTAACGGTGTACGGTAAAGACGACCGTATCTCTGCGTCGTTCTGGGGGATCCAATTCCTGGATTTCATCTCCTACACGGCGATTGCTGCAGGAGCAATTGGTATGAAACGGGTGCTTGTGAGCAACGGAAGCAATATGGCATTCAGCATTAAAGCGTTCGACGAAGCCGACGGATTCGAGACATTGCTGCATATCAATACGGGTGATGACTCGCTGCTCGCACAGAAGATCGTCGCGTCTGGAAAATGGAAGGCGCGGTTTGCTGTTGAAGAAACTGCTGCGATCATTACTCATCCTGTCTTAACCTGGAAGGAAGTATTCCAACAACGGATGCGGTGGGTTGGACAAACGGCATACTATCCGCCATACATGATGTTCTTTATGATCTGCACTTTCATCATGTTCATTGCACTGACGGTGACAATTCCGATAACACTGTATGAATGGAACAGTATTCCATGGATCGTACTCATCGGAAAATTTTCGGCCGATTATCTTATCATGAACCGGTTTGCCGTTATAACAAAGACAACAGATGCGATGAAATATTTTTTCATCACTGCGGTCATCCACATTCCGTTCGTACTTATTTCCACGGTCGGCGGATATTTTTTCTCGTTTGAATGGAAAGACCGGAAACTGAAAAAAGAATCTGCATGATCACCCATACCGGCATACTGCATCGGACCCTCTTCCCTTCTTTGCTCTGGCGAATGCCGGGAAAGAAGATATATCTTACCTTCGATGACGGGCCGCATTCTGTCGCCACTCCCGCCGTTCTGGATGTTTTGAAAAAACATGAAGTCCGAGCGACTTTTTTCCTTTCCGGCGAGAATATTCCGGGCCGGGAAAACATCGTTGAGCGAATTTCAAACGAAGGGCACTCCATTGGAATCCATGCATACAACCATTCGCGGATGCTGGCATTTTCAAAGAGCCAGACAAAAAACGAGATCGAACAAACAGGAAAGATCGTATCGGACATTATTCATCGTAATGTCCGGTTGTTTCGTCCGCCGTTCGGTTTCTTCTCATGGAAAACAATCTCTGCCGCGCGTGATCTAGAATTTTTACTTGTACTGTGGAGTTGTTTGACAGGCGATTTCCGGAAGTGGACCGATGAAAAGATCGTACGTGTTTCGCTGAAAGACCTCTCGGGCGGTGCGATCCTTGTATACCATGATAATGACCTCACGCAACACCGGATCGTTAATATCCTGGACAGTGTCATCCCGGAAATCAAGCGGCGCGGTTACAAATTTGGAGCGATACGATGAAGAAGAAACGAATATTGATCGCTCCGCTCGATTGGGGTCTTGGTCATGCCACAAGGTGTGTCCCGATTATCAATGAACTTATCGCGAAAGGATTTGAAGTCATCGTGGCGGCCGACAATCGTCCTGCGGAACTGTTGAAGAAAGAGTTCCCCGGTCTTGAACATGTCCGATATCCCGGATATTCCATCGATTATCCTGCGAATGCAAATATGGCGTGGACAATGTTCCGTCAACTTCCGAAAATCTTCAAGGGAATTGCTGATGAACACAGATTGCTGGAGACATTGGTGTCTGAGCTCAAGATTGATGCTGTAATTTCCGACAACCGTTGGGGCGCCTATTCAGAGAATGTTCCCTCGATCTACATGGTTCATCAACTTAGGATCCTGCTCTCCGAATATATCCGCTGGGGACAAGGAATTGTTGATTTTGCAAACAGGCAACTGATGGCGCCATTTACGGAAGTGTGGATACCTGACTCCGGTTCAGAAAACAATCTCAGCGGAGCACTGTCTCACAATTCGGTACTTCCGCAAAATTCTTTTTTCATCGGTCCCTTATCACGATTGAAAAAGATTTCCACATTCAATAAAGAGCTTGATGTGCTCGTGATCCTTTCAGGACCGGAACCTCAGCGGACAATGTTTGAAACACTGATCACGGAACAATTAAAAAAAACCACGATGCGTGCGCTGGTGGTAAGAGGAACACCGGAACGATTTCTCAAGATGAAATTGTCCGACACACTCACACTTATCGGCTCCCTTACCTCCGATGAATTGTCGGAAGCGATAGCGTCATCGCACATTATTATTTCGCGACCCGGCTACAGTACGGTCATGGATCTATCGTTTCTCGGTGCCAATGCTATTTTTGTGCCGACGCCGCAGCAAACGGAACAGGAATACCTAGCGCAGCGGCTGAAGGATCAAAAGATCTGTTATTCCGAATCACAAAAAGATTTTTCGCTGACGCGGGCGATCGCACAGTTCAGTTCCTACTCCGGATTTTCACAATTTCAAAACGATTATTCAGTGCTTCGCCAGCGCATTGACCACCTCATAACAACAATATCATAATGTTCCTATTTCCTTTTTTTCTCTACGCCGAGACACATTACCGTTTCAAATATTTCTTCAGTTTGTACAAGAACTCCGAACCGGAGATCATCGCCGATGCTCCTCACCGGCTTGATCCGGACAAACCATATCCGATCCTAATTTTGATCAAGGATGCCGACAAATACCCCGTTGACCTGGTGAGCATTACTATAACCGTTACCCACAATGCACGAAAAGAATACAGCCATACATTCGAATTCTCTCCGATATTGAAGATCAATACACATCTCTGGTGGAAGATCCTTGACCTGAATTTTACCGGAAATTTGGCTTCATTATTCGGGATGATGAACGTCGATGTAGAGATCACCACAAAGCAGAACGGGAAAATAAAAATAACCCGCAACAACAATCACCGGTTCACGTCGAAACCGCCGTTGAAATTCTATCGTTCAAAGACACATCTTCCGTCTATCAACGGCTGGATCTTCGGTGACACGCACACACATTCCACTTATACCGAGGACCAGGTCGAATTCGGCTCTCCGATAGCCGTCGCTCCGCATTTATGCCGTTCAATGGGACTATCATTCGTCGGAGTCACCGATCATTCTTACGATCTGGATGATTCGGTCGATAATTATCTTTTGAACGACCCGAATCTGCCGAAATGGAAGGCCTATCAACTTGAGGTCGATCTCTTGAACGCTCAAGAAAAGGATTTTGCCGTACTACGCGGAGAGGAAGTTTCCTGTACCAATTCAGAAAACAATAATGTCCATTTTCTTCTATTCGGCAACCGCCGTTTCTTCCACGGATCCGGCGATGGTGCGGAAAAATGGTTCAAGACCGACAGTGAATTCACCATCCAGGAAATTATTGCTCAAAAAGAAAAAAATGTCGTGGTCTATGCTGCACATCCGACGGAAGAGGTCTCATTCATTCAGCGGCTTTTATTGAAGCGCGACGAGTGGTCGGTAACGGATATGGTCGACAAAGGACTCGCGGGAATCCAAATTCTTAATGGCGGCCGTACTGATGGTTTCTACCGCGGCATGGATATATGGAAATGGATGCTCAATCGCGGCGAAAAGAAGTTCCTTCTTGCGGGCAATGATGCGCACGGCAATTTCAACCGGTACGTTCAGATCAACATCCCGATGGTCACGTTCAGGGAAAACGAAGATCAGCTCTTCGGCAAGATGAAGACCGCCGTACTGTCCCCTTCTATTTCAGAAGCTGACATTATTGAAGCAATAGGGAAAGGCAGAACCGTTGTGACCAACGGACCGCTTCTGACGATCGAATTGGAAACAGATTCGCCAGACGTGGGCAAGGTAGGAGAAACCGTCAAAGGGAAAAAATTTGTGGTAAAATTGCATGGTGAGACAACCGACGAATTCGGGAAATTCAGTTTTATCAAAATCTATTTCGGGATCATCGGAAAAGGAGAACGCATTCTGTTCGAGATCAGACAGTTCAGGAATCCGCATTCCATACATCAGATCAGCGATTGGCATCAAGCGGAATTCTTTTCGTATATTAGAGCAGAGGCTTACACTCAGCATGCACACGGAATAGACCGTGACGGATTCTGTTATACAAACCCGATTTGGATTCAACCGTAATGAAAATTATCGTTTTCCTCCTTCTCTCTCTTCTCTCGTTCACCTATCCCGCAGAATCAGGATTTTCATCTGCCTCCGGACCGCTTCTGTTCAAACCGTTGTCGGCCAATACGTTCGAACCGCGGATGGGTTTGATCTGGCACGCAAACAACAACCGGTTAAGACTGGATATCGGAAACTCTGTTGACATGGTCCAATACACCATTGAGGGACAGAAAAAGCGGTTGACGCTCGGTTCCGATTTTTTTACATACACGCAGCTGCGCGGCGAAAAGAATTTTCATTTCCCTGTTGATGCGGTAGATTATCTTTTCGGATTCAATGTCAATTACAGCGATTCCATGCAAAACGGAATCCTTTCCTCGCGTCTGCGGCTGAGCCATATCAGTGCGCATTTTGTTGACGGACATTTTGACGGCACGGCAGGACGATGGAAGGATGCAATAAATCCGAGGGTGTACAGCCGAGAATTCTTTGATCTTGCGGTAAGCTATGAACCAGAACAATCGTTTCGTTTCTATGTTGGAACACTCTACCTCTGGCATCTCGATCCGACAACTTTACCAAAATTCCTTGCGTATGCAGGCAGCGAAGTTCATCTCGATCTCACCGCCGCTGTTCAGGGATATGCCGCATATCAATTCACGGCAACCGGCCTGCGTCCGAGACATGAATTTCAGGCGGGAACGAAGATCGGAAATTGGAGCGGACGCGGAACAAAATTATTTTTTACCTATTATTCAGGCAACAGTATCCACGGTGAATACTACGATCGCAACGATGAGTATTCCGGCGTTGGATTCAATATCGATTTTTAAATTATGACTATCGGAAAAACTCTTCTTCATCTCGGTCTGTTCATCGCAACATTTTTTACGACAACGGTGGCCGGCGTTGCGTGGCTCAATATTGATCCGTTTGAACTTTCCAATTTTTCATACGGTCTTCCATATTCACTTTCGATCCTTTTCATCCTCACCTGTCATGAGTTCGGTCATTATTTTGCCGCACGATATCACGGCGTGGATGTAACGCTGCCGTTCTTCATCCCCACGCCATCGCTTCCAGGGTTCATGAATTTCGGAACCTTCGGCGCAGTGATCAAAACGCAATCTCCCATTCCGTCAAAAAAAGTGATGTTCGATATCGGAGTGGCGGGACCGATTGCCGGATTTATCGCTACCATCGGCATGCTGATTTACGGATTCACGCATCTTCCGGGAAAAGAATTCATTCTTCAGATCCATCCCGACTATTTCGCTCCAACGCAGCAAGGAGTGGGTTTGACGTTCGGATCTTCTCTTCTCTATAATTTTTTCGGCATTGCTCTGACGAACGGTGCTGCCGATTTCATTCCGCCGATGAGCGAAATGTATCATTATCCGTTCCTGTGCACGGGTTGGTTTGGTCTTTTTGTCACTGCCATGAACCTGATACCAATCGGACAACTGGACGGCGGGCATCTTTCCTATACAATGTTTGGGGAACGACATAAAATGGTCTCGAATGTCGCCTTTGGAATAATCTTTCTCCTGGGTGCGGCAGGCTTTTTACCGATGCTGGGAATTGAAACTTCATTCGGCTGGTCCGGTTGGGTCTTTTGGACACTGATCCTACTTTTTGTCGTGAAATTATATCACCCCCCTGTTGATGACGAAACAGAATTGGACCCAAACCGCAAACTCATCGGGTGGCTGACGTTTGGAATTTTGATCGTGAGTTTTATTCCTACTCCGTTCAACATTGCATTTTAGTTTGACTCTCAAACCATTTTTTATTATCATTATTAAAGAATTCATCAACAATTGCAGTCTGCCATATAAAAAGTTCGATACAAAAGATTTCAAGAACAAATATTTTACGAACAACTTTTTTTATTGCAGAGTGCTTTATTCTAACCGAGGATAAAGTCCTCGGTTTTTTTTTGATATGAACCGAATATTTCTATTTTCATTATTTTTAATTATTACCATCTCCGGATGCGATGTTCCGGTTGACAATGCCGTCATTGATACACAGATCCCTCCTGCTATCATTGAATCCAGTATTGCTCCGGTCATCGTTGATTTTGGTAAAATAAACACATCGGGATCGACGATCGATATTTCGATCCACGGTTACGTCTATGCGAACGACGATAACGGACTGAGTGACATTGCAAGCGTATCCTTTAGAGTATTCTCTCCGTCAGGAAAGCTATTCACTTCCGGTATTTTAAACGATAATGGTGTTCTGCCCGATGTGAACGCCTCCGATGGCAAATACAATTCTCAGATCGACCTTAAACTGCCGAAAGAGGTCATCGGTATCTATAATATTCAATTTTTTGCGACTGATAGAAATGGATTCACCAGTAATACGTTCAACATTCCTCTCAATATCATACTGTCAACGAACAACGCACCGAGAATATTCAATCTGTCTTCGCCAGATTCCGTGCGTGTACCAAATAGTGCCGACACTGTCAATCTGATCTACATTTCCCTTGGCGTATCTGATCAACAGGGATTAAGCGATATCGTTTCTGTCGTATTAACATCTCAGCGTCCTGATTCATCGGTGGCGGGAACATTTACGATGGCTGATGACGGAGGCAAGACCGTGCTGCCGCAATTTGGTTTGACGAGCGGAGATAGTCTTGCCGGTGACGGCATTTTTTCTATCATTGTTCCAATATTCAGCACAACGCCCCGGAACACGTATCGTGATTTCATTTTTGCAGCCAGAGACCAATCGAATGCATATTCCAACGTGATCATCAAAAGGATATTCATTCAATGAAAAAGTCCCTTTCCCTTTTACTGTTCTTGATCGTGTGCATGAAACCGGTGGCGGCACAACCGCATATTCTTTCTTCACAATCTTTTCAGCTAACGCAAACAAGTGCGTCGGCACCGCTGCCAACAAGCAACAGCATCACCGATATCATCATCAGCCATGATACCCTTTGGCTTGGCACAGGAAAAGGCTTAAGCAGATCGGCGGACGGCGGACGAACTTGGAAAAATTACTACAATACACCTGAATTCGGAAAAGAAGATGTCTCCGCAATTGCTGTCAGAGGAAAAGATGTGTGGGTTGCAACGGCACACTCCGTAGAGCGGGACAACACGTCATTGCCCGAAGGAAGCGGCTTACGATATTCATCCGATGGAGGCGAAACATGGAAAGTGATCGCTCAGCCGTTGGATGCCAACAATGTTGATACATTATTTTGGAATGCGAAAAGTACGATCCGCGCATTGGGAATCACAACAGCCATCAACAACATCACCTACGATATTGCTATCGCAGGAAGTTCCGTCTATATATGTTCTTTCGCCGGAATGGCTCGCGTCTCCAACGATACCGGAAAAACTTGGAAACGCGTCATACTGCCGCCGGACAATCTTACGTCAATCTCTCCGAATGATTCGCTCGTGTTCGATCTCTCTCCCTCCGGCGGAGCATTGGGACTGCAGAACAATTTGAACCACAGAGCATTTTCCGTGCTTGCAGAGAATGATTCTACAATATGGATCGGATCGGCAGGCGGTATCAATAAAACGACAAATCGTGGAGCATCCTGGATAAAGTTCACAAAACAAACTCAGACCAATCCCATCTCCGGAAACTTCATCGTAGGTTTCGGTAAACAAAAAACAGCAACGAAGAATATCATTTGGGCTGCGACAATCAATGCATCGGACAACACGGAAAAACGCGGCGTCAGTTTCACGGAAGACGGCGGTATCTCGTGGAAACAATCGCTCACCGGAGAATTCCCGCACAATTTCGGATTTAAGGATGATGTTGTTTACGTACCCACGGACAATGGTATCTTTCGCTCCAGTGACTTCGGGCAGTCGTGGATACAGACAGGATCGATCTACGATAAGACTACCCGCCAGCGTTATACGCAGAACAAATTTTTTGCCGCAGCATCGCTGGGTGATACGGCATGGTTCGGCGGCGGCGACGGTGCAGTAAGAACTATAGATAATATCAATACACCGTTCGGCAGCAATTGGACGATCCTTCATGCAGCGCAAAAACTTCCTTCCACCGCCGACACATATGCCTACCCGAATCCATTCGCGCCGGATGATGAGGTCGTCCGGATACATTATGCAACGGGAACAGCATCGGCTGCAAAAGTAACTATACGCGTTTTTGATTTTGGAATGAACCTTGTCCGTACCGTCGTTCAGAATGCATCGCGTGAATCGACGCGTGAACATGATGAACTATGGGATGGAAAAAATGAAAATGGATTGCTCGTCACTAACGGAGTGTACTTTTATCAGGTCGTGATCGATAACAATGAACCGCGCTGGGGAAAAATACTTGTCATTCAATAGATCAACCATACTTTTTGCAGCATTATTAATGCTCACAACCTTCTCCTCTGCCCAGCTTGCAGGAACTCCCGGCGCATTTTCCCGGATGGGGTTCGGGGCCAGAGGCATGGGCATGGGGAACGCATTAACAGCGGTGAAAACGGGAGAAAATTCCGGATATTATAATCCTGCCGCTGTTGCTCTGCTGAAAGCACATAATGCATCGATGTCGTACGGTATACTATCGCTTGACCGAAGCCTGAATTCGATCTTCTACGCGATGCCGATAGATACCAATGCCGGTCTTGCATTCGGAATACTCAATGCCGGAGTTTCAAATATCGACGGACGGGATATGGACGGTTTCAAGACAGAAACCTATTCTGTCTCCGAGAATCAATTTTCGCTCTCATTCGCCCTCCGTGTCCGCAAATTGACCATTGGAATCACAACGAAACTATATTACTTCTCACTTTTTGATAAACTCTCTTCCACGGGTGCCGGATTCGATTTTGGTGTCATCTATCCCATCACATCAAATTTGATGGTCGCTGGAACGCTAAAAGATATAAATTCAAAATACCGTTGGGATACTTCCGATCTTTACGGACAACTTGGAAATTCAACGATCGATAAATTTCCTGCACGACAAACGGCCGGAGTATCGTACGTGTTCGATGGTATGATTGGACTGCTTTCAGCGGAAATTGAACATAGCAATAAAGCCACAACAATCATCCGCGCAGGCGGCGAGATCAGTCCCATTGATGCTGTAACGTTGCGCGCTGGAATCGATGGATGGGATCTAAAAAAATCAGAGCAGGCACATCCGTCGTTTGGGTTTACAATACGGACAGATTATACAGATTGGAAACCTTCGGTGAATTATGCATATATTCTTGAACCGTACGGTCTATTCTCCATTCACGTAATTTCTCTTTCCATAAAATTATGATGAAGATACGAACGATATTTTCGCTTTCGCTGCTCTGTGCATTGCTTTCCAATGCTCAAGGGATCAAGACCGGATTACCATTCCTCAAACAAGGTAATGATGCGCGCTCCACGGCAATGGGTGAAGCATTTACCTCCATCTCCAATGACCATTCTGCCTATACGTATAATCCGGCATCGTTACGACCCTCGAACCGGCAATTTGCGGTCAGTCACCGTCAAGGTTTTGCAGGAACCACTTCAGATTATATAGGTGCAACAATACCGGGGAATGATTTTTCATTCGGAATCTCCGCATACACAACGTCCGTGAATGATATTGAAGTCCGTTTACGTCCGGGAGATGCCGAAGGAACTTTCGGCGCCCGCAATGGTGCTCTCGCATTAGGTGCAGCTGTTTCGCTATCGGATGAAATTACGATCGGATTGACAGGAAAATTACTGTACGAAAAAATATTTGTGGATGAGGCCAGCGGTTACGGAATGGATGCTGGCATGTACTATAAAGCACTTGATCATCTCACTATCGGTTTGAGTCTTTTGAATCTTGGAAAAATGGGAGTCCTGCGCTCCGAGAGATCCGTTCTCCCGACAACTCTGCGATTGGGCGCATCATATACAACTTCGGTCACGCAGGATATTGACGTTCTTTTTGCCGGCGATGCAGTGAAGACGCTGAACGATGACGGGACACATATGCTTTTAGGCGCTGAGGCACTGTATAATTCCATGTTCATGCTGCGTGCGGGATACCAAACAGGTTACGAAACAAAATCATTTGCGGCAGGCGCTGGAGTGCTGTACAGCATTCTGCGATTGGATTACGCTTTCGTCCCGATGAACGGCGCGTTTTCACCAAATCATATCTTCTCGCTGACGTTTAATCTCTAGCCCGTTCTTTCGTGAACAAAAAAGTGAAAATATTGTTCACTGCAGCATTCTCAACCTCCTTCATTCGGGAAGATATTTCTTTTCTTCGGTCACAATACTTATTACAAGAAATAATTTCTTCGGGCATCCTTACATTCGTTAAAATTATTACGGCACTACCTTCCTCCACCGTGACATTTTCATGGTTTGCTTCGGTCTATTCCTCCGTCCTTGTTTTCCTTACGAAGGTATTTCGCAATAAATCAATCATTGTACTCGGCGGCGTGGATGTTGCGAATATTCCGGAATTGAATTACGGCATTTGGAACAGCTGGTGGAAATCAAGGATCGTGCGTTATGGGATAATGCATGCCGACGCTGTTCTGGCGGTCGACGAATCTTTGAAACAGGACGCGATCCGGCTCGCCCGGTATGACGGCGGGAATATCCACGTAGTCGCTACCGGATATGATCCTGACCGCTGGAAACCGGGAAAGACAAAAGAAAATATTATCCTCACCGTTGCCCAGTGCGATAGTCACACTCGCGTTAAGATAAAAGGGATAGATTTTTTATTCAACATTGCAGCTGCAATGCCGGAACAATCGTTCGTTCTTATTGGATTGAACAGAAAGATCGCGGATCAATATACTATTCCTTCAAATCTTTCAATTGTCGAATTTGTACCACAGCCAGAATTACTGGCTTACTACCAGAAAGCAGTGGTGTACCTTCAGCCGTCGTTGCGCGAAGGATTGCCGAACACCGTGTGTGAAGCGATGCTATGTGAATGCTATCCGATAGGAACAAACGTCGGTGGAATTCCGACCGCGATTGGGACATCCGGTTCCGTCATCCGTTATGGGAATATTGATGAAGCAAAAAAAGCAATCCTCGACGGTTTAGACCACGGCAATAACGCAGCCGCTCGTAAACGTATTGCGACACACTTTACCAAACAAATGAGAGAACAGCAATTATCATCCCATATTGAAGCACTCATCAATGCGAAATAGTCCGGTTATATTACAGATCGGGTTGGTCCGTTATGAACCAGCCTGGGAAATGGTCCTACGCCAGATCGGAATTCCCTTTTCAGTTCTGTCGGATAGTTCAGTACTACTGAATGAATTTTCCGTTATCATTGTCAACAGCACAATGGATGTTCGACAACAAGCCGGGATAGAAGATTTTATTCTTCGCGGCGGTTCAGTGTTGTACACTACAAATTCGGCAGACGCAATATCAGATAGGACTGTATCGAGATCTATCGTTCGTTCATTACCGCCCTCAAAAAATGATTCATATCAATTCCACGGTATCCTCGATCTGCATTCACGCGTAGCTTTTTTTCACAACAACGACTTCGTAGAAATTGTACAGAACGGAGATGGATGGAAAGCGTATCTTGGCATCGACATCGATATCATACTTTCTATCGGTTCAACACGGAAAAATTTCTTCCGAAATTCCGGACGAATGCCGAATGAAACCGTCGCCAAACGAAGCAAAGGAACATTGAGACAACTGATCTTCTCGTTGCTCCGCACACTGCATCATCTTCAACAGATCCCCTTTGTTCATCAATGGTATTACCCCGGTTCCGAACCGACTATTTTCACGATGAGAATCGATTCTGACAAGGGATCGCAGGAACAGGTCGAAGAGATTTATGCCTTGAGCGAAGCCAATGCTGTCCCCACGACATGGTTCCTTGATGTAAAAAGCCATGAGTCATGGCTTTCGTATTTCCAGAAATTTGCTCATCAGGAGATCGGTCTTCATTGTTACGAGCATCTTCTGCATCGCAGCGCATTGTTGAATAAGGATAATTTCGGGAAAGCTCTTTCCCTTCTTCGTATACATTCGTTGGAACCGAAAGGAATTACGGCGCCGACCGGAGAATGGAACAACGAATATGCTGACGCAATCGAATCACTTGGTTTTCAGTATTCATCTGAGTTTTCATTCGACTATGAAAATCTTCCTTCCTATCCCTTTACGAATGGAAGATTTTTCCCGATTCTTCAGATCCCTATCCATCCGGTCTGCATCGGCACTATGCTTCGCGCCCGGATGAATGACGAGGAGATGATATCGTATTACCGGTCGATTGTGGATACAAATTATTTGCTGAACGAACCGATCTGTCTGTATCATCATCCCACGCACGGTCACAACAACGTCTTTGAAGAAGTTTTTCGTTATATTAATGAACGAAAAATTCTAAAACTGACATATACGCAGTATTCGGAATGGTGGAAGCGGCGGAATTCAAATCCGGGACGGTTACGATATTCTAACGGTATGATCGAATCGTTATCGGATGAGGCATCGTATCGCATCGTCCAATCCGATCATAGTGAGGCGATCGTAAACATTCGTGGAAAAATTGATATCAACAGTGTTTCATTTGCAACGATCAGAAGAGACGTGCCGACGAATGAACATATTTTACGCTCACGATCATTCGATGCCCGTCACATGTTGCAGAATGCACTTGATTGGTGGATAAAGACAACTGAATGAACATAACTTTCGCAACATATCAATCGTTATCCCTACTGCATGGCGGTCCCCGCGTGCAGATCCTGCAGACGAAGAATGAATTGGAAAAGCTCGGCGTAAAGGTCTCGCTCTTCCAGCCATGGGAACATTATGACCGGAGATCATGCGATCTTGTTCATCTGTTCTCTGCAAACCTGGGAACATTTCATTTAGCAAGCGTAATGAATAATTTCAACATCCCTTTCGTAAGCTCGTCGATCTTTTTTACCGAACATTCACCGGCGTATATCCGATCTATCCTGGGGATATCAAAAACTCTGAAGCGATTCAAATCGGGTATCTGGACAAGTTATGATTACACACAGCAGATCTGCAATTGGTCAAAAGCAGTACTGCCCAATACGGCCGATGAAGGGAAACTGCTGAGTGATGGACTCGGAATCCCGTTCAAAAAAATATCAGTCGTGCCCAACGGTGTTGAAGCACGCTTTGAGTTTGGTGATCCAGCATTATTCAAGAAGAAATACGGCATTGAAAACTTCATCCTCAATGTCGGTCATGTCGGTCCGGCACGGAAGAATGTGCTTCAACTTATCAGAGCATTAAAGGAAATCGGACATCAGGCCGTCATCATCGGCAAAGTTTCAGAAACTCCGGAAGGAAAGCAATGCCTGGAAGAAGCAAGACAGGCGAAGAACATTCTCATCATCGACGGCCTCGAGAACGGCTCGGAAATGCTTGCCTCGGCATATGCGGCCTGTAAAGTTTTCGCTCTCCCTTCTCTTTTTGAAACGCCGGGAATTGCAGCGCTTGAAGCAGGTCTCGCAGGAGCCAAAATCGTGATCACGCCGTACGGCGGGACAAGAGAATATTTCGGTTCACATGCCGAGTATGTGGAACCTCGCTCCGTTGAATCAATCAAGAATGGCATTATGAAAGCTTTGAATACTCAAAATACTTCGACTCTGAGAGAACATATTAAAAAGGAATTCCTTTGGAGCGCCGTAGCAGAAAAAACACTCGCTGTTTATAATCAAGTTTTGCAATGACGCCTCGCCGAATTCTCATAATCCGCCCAGACCGGATCGGTGATGTTGTGCTCACAACGCCCCTTATCCGCGCTGTTAAACGATCCTTCCCTGATTCATTTGTCGGAGTGATGGTGAATTCCGTGTCCGGTGTCCTGCTCCGGAATAATCCGAACATTGACCTTCTCATCACCGACGATCCGAACGGAAAAGATTCGGGAAAGAGAGGATTTTGGGATCAAGTGGTGCGTCTGCGTTCGCTAAAGTTCGACACAGGGCTTATGCCGCTTCCGCGGGAACGGCATGCCTGGATGATGCTGCTTGCAGGGATAGGGAAAAGAATCGGTGTCGGCGGAAAGATCTATCAGGTCCTCACGGGTACGAAGACGGTGAGCAGAAATAAATATATTCCTCTACGTCATGAAGCGGATTATGTAATGGATCTTGGCAGAAAGATCGGCGTAACGGATGATGACCTTTCACCGGAATTGTTCGTCAGTCCGGAAGAGAGTGAACATGCCAGAAATTTTTTCGTCCAGCGGGGCCTCGATCCTGATCAACCAATCATCGGAATCAATCCAAGTTCAAATAATTCCGTACCAAACTGGAAGCCCGAACAATATGTGCGTTTGTGCGAAAAACTTTCCGGACGATACCAATTGTTCGTGAATATCGGGATCTCAAATCCCGCGATGGAACGGTTATTCGACCCTTTCAAAACGAATCACATTGTCTATACAGGAAGTGATTTGCGTGAACTGATTGCCCTCTGCAGCCGGCTTTCCGTTCTCGTCTCATCAAGCACCGGTACTCAGCACATCGCTGCGGCTTTGAAAGTACCAACGGTAACAATGTTCTGTCCGCTGCCGGCCTGTTCATTCAAATTATGGGGTTCTCTTGGAAACAGATCGGAAGTAATCGAACCGCCTGAAGGATATTGCGGGTTACGCTGTCCTGTTGATCCAAAAATTTGTACCTTTGACGAGATTTCTGTCGATACAGTTCTTTCGCGCATACACATGCTCTTCGATAGGTGATATTTTCTAAAACTGAATCTCTTAGTCACTTTTTTTCCATCACGCTTTACGGCCAAAACTTATGAAAAAAACAATCCTTCTCTTGCTCGTACTCATCATCTCCACTATGTCGTTCGCCAAGAACCCCCGTTGGAATAAATTCGACGATGGAATGAAATTGGCGAAACAATCCGGAAAAAAGATCCTGGTCGATGTCTATACGGACTGGTGCAGTTGGTGCAAAACGATGGATGCCAAAACATATTCGGACAAGAATGTTGTGGACTATCTTGAAAAGAATTTCGTCATCATCAAATTGAATGCTGAAGCCAAAGAGATAATAACCTATTCAGGGCATCAGATTAGTCCGGCGGACTTTGCGCAAGGAATGAGCCTCACCGGTTATCCTTCAACGGTGTTCCTAAAAAGCAACGGTGAAGCGATCACCATGCTGCCCGGTTACATTGAACCCGGCAAGTTCATCCACATGTTGAGGTTTATTGCAGAGAATCATTACGAAAAGAAAAAATTTCCGGATTACCTTCAGGAAAAAGGGATAAAGCCGTGATCAGTATTTTTTGTTTGCCTACGGCTCGTAGAGTCTACGACTTATAGAGCGAAACATCTGAAAAACCTCACATCAATGTCATTTCCCCAAAGAGGTCACTTTGTGACGAAATGCGAAGCATCGAGAAATCTTCTTTTTAGCTTCAATAACAAGATCGAGATTCCTCACTTGCCCCTTCGGGGCTTCGTTCGGTCTACGACTCGTCTACGACCCGTTGGGTAGAGAATGACAAAGGACAAACAATTTTTCAGATGTCTCAGAGCTTAACTTCGGACTGCACATTATTTTTTTGCCGCCACTCGTTTCACTTCTGCGACAATAATCTTCTGATCGATCATTGAAATGCATTCCAAATTATACGGACATTGTTTTTTCCAGCAGGGTGCACAGAACAACCCTTCGGGGATCAGTTTGATGCCCCGGTCGTATAGATCGATCTCGTTCCAGCAGCTTAAACCGAACCATGCAATGACATGTTTTTTCAATCCGATGGCGACATGCATGCCGAAAGAATCGCCGGTGATGATCACATCGCAGATATTCTCGTAACAGATACCACGTCGCACTCCTTCGGTTGTTGGCGTGCTTAGCACATTCTCTCCCACCCTCTTCACGATCTCTGCGTTCCGTTCTGTATCTTCCGGACCTCCCACGAGTACCAGACGGATGCCTTTCATTGAGTGCATGGTTTCAATCAACTGAACGTGCTGCTCGATCGTCATTTTTTTATTCTGATAGAGATATGAACAGCCGGTATTGAAACCCACAACAAGTTTTGCATCATTCAACCGGTGTTCCGACCGGTAGTTCTCACAAAACATCTGCTCTTCTGCCGACAATGGGAGCACGTATTCATCCCTCTTGAATTTCAATTTCATCGACTCCTGCAGGATCTGCGTACCGGAAAGTTTATTTTTATGGAACTTCAGATCGTCATCCAGTCCAAGGATATAACTGTATTCCGCTTCTTTATTCAACGGGACGATCTTGCCGTTTTTATTCAGGCCAAATCCGATCTTCTCTTTTGCTTTCAGCGTATTCCCGAATGCGCACGACCGTTTCGTTTTGTCCGTCTGATAGACAATATCAAATTCCATTTGCTGAAGAATCAGCCAACTCTCCGGTTCCCATACATAAACGGCATCCAGCAAGAGATTGTTATCAAGCAAACGGTATGCATTCTTCAATGTGATCCACGAGATATGGCTGTCCGGATATTTTCGCTTTATCGCAGGAAGCATCGCCGTAGTTTGTACGACAGCCCCCATCGCATCCAGATTGACAATCAAAATCTTCTTTCCGGTCGGCTGATGATCGACGCACTTTTTGTAACATGTGGTGCCCGGAAAGCAAGGTTTGTAACCTGTAAAGTGTTTGCAGTCAGGGATGACCATTTTTTTTGACGGTTTTTTCTTTTGAACGATTTTTTTTGCCATACTATTTAACGTTAATGTTTTTAAGTTGTTGAAAGGCGGTATACACTGCATCCACCGAAAGGTCTTTCATGCACACATTACCAATCGGACAATCGGTAAGGTTGCATTCCAAACAATCCAGCGTTTCATTCCGCACCCAAAGGTTATTCTTTCCGTAAGGACCTTGCAAATGCGGGTCTGTCGGACCATAGATCCCAAGCGTCGGCACACCAAGAGAAGCCGCAATGTGCATCGGACCTGAATCGTTACTGATGAGAGAGGAACACATTTTCAGGAAAGCACCCATTTCTTTCAAGGTTGTTTTCGGAATTATTTCACTCCTCTGCTTCATCTGTGACCGTATCTTCTGAACATCATCAAACTCTCCGGGTCCCCAAAAAAAAAGGACTTTCTGCCTGTCTTCAAGAATAATACGGTCAGATAAACGGGCATACGAACCGGTATCCCACTTTTTTGTATACCAACCGCCGCCGGGATTAACGCCAACGATATTATCCGTTGAAATACCCTGTTCTTTGAACCATTCTCCGGCCATCTGCAGATCGCTCCCGCCAAGGGGAAAAACAGGCCGTGAATCCGTTATGGCAATATTAAAATGCCGCAACACATCCAAATTGAAGTCAACATTATGTACTTCACCGCCGCGCGGTGGAACATGGATATTGTAAGCATAGGACCGTCCGCGAAAAGGAAATCCTACCCGGTATTTTGCTCCGCTCCAACGGGTGATGAAAGCCGTCCGCGGATTGCAAAAGAGATCGATGACAACATCATACTTTCTTCTGCGAACCCTGTTGATCACGGATAACGTTGAATCGTTTCTTTTGTCAAACGTGATCACCTCGCGCACAAACGGATTCCCTGAAACAACCTGTCCGGCAAATTTTTCGCATAAAAAGTCAATGCTGAGATGCGGGTATTGTTGCCTTAAATTGTGTATCACAGGGGTTGCCAGCAGTACGTCACCGATGGCCCGCGGTTTGACAAGAAGAACCGTTTTAAAAGAATTAAAATCGAGAGTTTTCATCATTGAATAAATGTTTGATTAAAATACCAAAATGCCGTAGAATTTCCAATGAATGACTGACGACACAATCAATTTTTCGCATTTATCTTTGTCTTGATTTCAACAGTGATTATAACTAAATTTCACACAGACAATTTCTATTAATCCACCAAACATTCAAATCTATAGGATATACTATGAAAAAAGTACTACCACTGGTTTTTGTGCTGAGCATTCTGTTCGGAGTTTTGTATTCACAAACTGCTTTGAAACAGTCAAAACACTACACCTGGCCGTTAAAATCGACCACGACGTACGATTCCGTTCTTGTTGGTCTTGAGGGAGTGCGCTGTGTTGCAGTCGGCGACTTGAATAATGACGGGAAGTCGGAAATAGTCGCGACAAACTATGCCGATCTTGGACATGTCCATGTTTTTTCTCCGGCCGGCAAAGATACGTTTGAATTGGTATGGAGCTCTCCCCGTGTTGAATCGAACGGCGGATTAAATGGCGGAGGTTCGACACCAAGAAGCGTGTTGATTGGGGACTTAGATAAAGACGGTAAGAATGAAATAATCTATGAAAGCAAAGGTAACGGAGTATATGTTTTCGAATGGGACGGTAAAACAGGATATAATTTTGGGACAAAGCCGTCACAATTAATCAGTCCGACCAGCTGCCCGGGATTTCCTGTAACAACCGGAGCTTCCTACGCAGAAAAAATGGCAATTTCAGATGTGGATAATGATGGACAGCAGGAATTGGTGTTTGTTTTCAGAGCAGCGTTGCCGGCCGAACAAAAATATATGATCATTAAAGCTGTCGGCGATTACGCTACCGACGAACCGGGATTTACTTCTTTTGAAATGCCATTTATGGCGGCACGCCCTGACCTTGCAGCATGGGGCCTTAGCGGAGGAAGCGCCTGGAGCATGATGCCGGCAAATCTGGATGGAGCAGGCATGAAAGAAATTGTCATTCAGGCATTCAGCAATAACAATGTTTCCATTATACGCAATGAAGGCGGCGTGTGGAAATTGGCTGACGAGACAAACGGAAAGCAAAATTTAAATTTATCGGCGAATGATGGTGTCAGTTATTTTGGCGGTCTCGTTACGGATATTGATAAGGATGGAAGAGACGAAGTTTATATGCCGACCAATGTTTATACTGCCCCGGATACACCTGCGGTCGTCCGAGCCATTTATTATGATGCAAATTCTTCGGTCAGTGAAATTGATTCAGCAAAAAATACTTTTCGCATCGATTTTTTCGACCTGGTAGGTAAAGGCGGAATGTGGGGATATGGATATGGTGATATCGATGGTAATGGTAAGCCGAACATTTACTTTACTACCGGAACATTAGGAGCGGCTATCGTTACAGCAGAATTCCAGGGCGGAGTGAAAAGCAATCCTGCAAACTGGAAAACAAGTGTCCTTTGGAAAGGCGATACAACAAATTATGCATTATCAATAAGAGATTCTTTGGGAAAGGTCGATACTGTTTCCAGAACAATTGAATTCTATTTCCCGTCAAAAATGTACGCTCAAAAGTCAGATTTTGACAAAAATGGATTGGAAGACATCATCACCGGATATCAGCCCTGGTATTATGGCTCCGGAACGACTCACATTGTCCGGACAACCAAATACACATGGAATTCGACCACAAAACAATATGATACAACAAAATATGACGTGCCAAATCCAAAACGGCTTAGCTTTGTTGTCTTAGAGAAATCAACATCGAGCGGTGTGGAAGAACGGAATCTTACGTTTATAACACCGAATGATTATGAACTGAATCAGAATTTCCCGAACCCGTTCAATCCTTCAACGACGGTTAACTTTGTCCTTCCGTTGAACAAGACGGTTTCATTCCGCATTTATGATATGCTTGGGAAAGAGGTCGTGACCCTTATCAACAATGAAGCAATGGCAAAAGGCTCTCACAATGTTACATGGAATGGAATTGATAAGAATGGTAAATCAGTTGCCTCCGGTGCTTACATTGGCAAGATGAATGCCGGAACCGTTGAAAAGACAATCAAAATGATGCTGGTGAAATAATAATTACCGCAATAAACAAATAAAAAAACCTGAGTGATGAACTCAGGTTTTTTTTGCCGTTCAGATCCGGTCATGCCGTTCTACCAATTACGCAAACGTCATAGTACGGTGTAATTAAGTAATGTTGTCGTTTTACGTAGATTGAGACGCTTCAACGCGGCCGCAAGAGTCATGCTCAGAAGATCTCATCTTTATGTCGTCAAGCAACAGCATAAAATTGACATCAATATGTTAGTCACCTCCGAAGGAGTCCTTTCCCAAAGAGACCACTTTGTGGCGGACCTGAGCAAGTCCAAGCGCAACGCGGACGAGTCTCCCGAAGGGATGCCCTTGGCAGAAGGGTGAGCATGTCAAAGTATGTTCGCAATCATCCTTCGACGCGCTCGTCCACAAAAAGGACTCGCTTGCTCAGGACGACTAATATTTATATTAAAGTCCCGCGGTAAATGATGCCTTACGGCGGTACATTTGTGTTTCTGCGTAACTTCAGTGAGTAATTACATGAGATGCAGATAAATAAAAAAGACCTTACAAAGAATTTCCCTTTGTAAGGTCTTCGGTATAACACAATGCTTTATAATTTTAGTAGGTTACGCTCACCGAAACATATTGCACATCATTCAAACGTCCCTGATCCGCAAAGGCATAATCGACTTTTATTCCATTGAGATTCGTTATCTGGAAATACAATCCCACTCCCCACGTTAATCCCTGTTCCGAATTATCCTTGAATAAAGAATTATATCCGACGCGGGCAAAGAACATTTCGTCGTATGCCAGTTCAACACCGGAGTTCACGTATTCCACGTTGTCATTCGGATGGGTTGCATCAACCGATGCCGTAGCACGGATCACATCCATATTCAACACATCCATCGCTAACCCGATGCGGAACTGCAGCGGGATATCGTATGCTTCTGTTTTATAGATAGATTGTACGTTTTGCGGACCTTGTCCCTGCTCACCGTTCGGGAAATTATTGAAAGAAATATCCTGTCCGTCAAGTCTCATCTTTGTTCCGAAGTTTGATATGCTCGCACCGATCTTCAATCCGTTGAATGTTGTCGTGTAGATCGTCCCGATATCAAACGCAAAACCGGAAGCAGACATGTTCCAGATTCCCTCCCGGATATATTTTGCCGTAAATCCAATGGAAAATCTGTCTGTTAACGATCGCGCGAATGAAAGTCCCATAGCAAACGCGCTATAGTTCCAGCGCCGTCCATCTCCTTCGGGATTGATCTCTGTCCGAACGATTTCCTCAGGCATCTGCAGTGAAGTAACGGAAAGACCTAACGTCCCCACACCGTCGATCGTTAATCCGCTGGCGACATAATTATAATCGATATCTGCCAGCCATTGCGTATGATTGAACGATGCTTCCCCCGGTGTTTTCATCCGTGCCAGCGAACCCGGATTCCAATAAATGGAATACACATCTCCATCCATTGCAGCAGCGCTTCCCCCCATTGCAACGGAACGGGCACCGGCGCCGATCTTTAAGAACTGCGCCACCGTCGTTCCCACCTTCGTTGTGGTTCTGCTGATCTGTGCATGAGTCACATTGAACGAGGAGATCACAAGTAGTACGACCGAAAAACGAATAACAAATTTCATGAGCTGTTTCTCCAAATTTTTATTTAATGATTCCAAGACGACCGATCTTCGTTCCGCCGGTGGGTGTCTCTACATGATAAATATATACCCCGTACCCTATACGGGCACTTTCCGACGAGAGTAGATCCCATGTCAAATACGCGGTATTATCATTTTTGCGCAGTGTCTGCACTAGATCACCGCTGATGGTGTAGATGCGGATGGTGCATTCTTTCGGAAGATTCCTGAACTGGATCGCCCGGTCTCCGCGCAAATCGGACCTGTTGGATGGAAGCTCAAACGCACTATTGATGACATACGGATTGGGAACAACATACACGGTTTGCAGCGCATTATCGCCTGCCGCGGCATCATAATGTATGGCCTTAGTTGTGAAATCATATTCGTCGATCGCAGCAAAAGGTTTGCGTGTTTTGGCATTCAGGATGGTTCCGACAGGAATTTTTGCCTCTACAGAATCGACCGATTTACTCATTAAAATATCCATGAAAATCGTATTGGCAGTCGGAGGGATAATAAGCAAAAGATCTTCCCCTATATCCCATCGTCCTGTTTTCCTTTTTGTCTTCGTACTTGTTTTTTCTACGATGCGCATCGTGTATTTTGTGGTATCGGATAGATTTTCCACTTTGAATGGAACCTTTACCCACGTTGAACCGCTTGTCGGCAAGATAGAATCGGCAGGCATCGTAAAGTTACCGTTGGCATCAGTATCCGACAATGCTTTCGTAAACGTCACTCGAATATCGTGAGGCAGCAATTTTTTCGGTAAACTGGAATAACCATTGACGACGCTGTGAACAACATTGGTCAGATTATTGGTCTGGTAACCGCTTTTGGGTTGATCGATCATCAAAGTATCATCAACGGCATACACCCGAATTCCGTCGAAGACCGGATTGGAATCATCCGACTTGTAAAATCCGCTGTTTGCAACCGGATAATATTGGTACGCTACGGTGTAGGTCTTCGTCCTCGATAAAATTCCGGTCGTTGTTGCGCGAAGTCTCCCGTTTGCGGAGTCAATGATGATCACCGATGAAGAGATCAGCGGAGCCGTAGTATCGCTGCCGTTAAATATTTTCACACTTGCCGGAACGATATTTTTGTTCTGCACATTCACGAACAGGTTCTCGTTACCGATGAACTGTTCCACCGCAGGAGTTCTCCTTAAAACGCTGTAAGTGAGAATTGTATCTGTTCCGGACTTTGTCTTGGCAAAATTTATTTTATACGCTCCATCTTTCATCGTCTGTTCATTCAATACTTTCAAATGAATTGATGCCGTACTATTTCCCTTACTGTGAATAAGCGTCATACCGTTCTGAAGTTCTGTCTTTGTACTGACGAGTCCGTTGGCTGCAGCGTTAGGCACTACGGCAACCGTATTCACATCGAACTTGAATTCCTGAGTGACGGCATCACGCTGTATGATCGATTGACTTTCCGAAGGCGGAAGCTGTAAACTGTCGTCACCGTGATCGAACGAAACGACGGCGTAATAATATGTGAGACCATTGGTCACGGTAGAATCGACATACTCGTGGCGCAGACCTGTCGTATCGCTTGGTTCACCCATGTAATATTTAATGTAGCGTCCTCTATATTCAACCGGCATAAATCCGCCGGGATATTTATCCTGCTCGTTTTTTGACCAGGGACGATGCCACTGTGCTGATTTTCGTGCCTGCTGATCATATAACGCCTTACCAAGGAACGGATACCCATTACCGTCTGTTACGGAGAAAACATCTTTGAACGAATAGTCCTGGCTTCGATAGATCTTATATCCTTCAAAATCCTTTTTAGCGGAGAACGGATCTGTAGCACTTTCTGCCGCATTATCCCAATACAATGTAACGCGGCTATTCCCTGCGACCGCTGTCACTTTGGGTTTCGGCGGCGGCTGAGCAAAACGATAATTTGCCGCTAACACCAATTGAGCAGTTTCCGAATTCAACAAAAGATCTTTAAGATCCTGTCCCATTAACAAAGCGATTGAAAAACGTTCGCGATGACCAGGATCCATTTCAAACGGCCCGGAGCCGTATAAAAATATATAATCACCAACGGGATTATTCATCCCTGTCGTGTAGTACAAATTCGCCAATGCAGCGGTATCGAATTGAGCAACGATACTATTATACATCAGATTATCATTTTTGGGTCTATTGTTGCCCCCAAAGCCAAGCGACCAAAAACTTCTCAAACCGATCTGATCGGATTCATTGACATCGCGAAAACCAAAATTCGGTTCAGAACCGAGCCACGATCCGTCGGAGCCGATCAACTGATCCGGTACGCCGTTCCCCTCTCCAAAATCAAACGTGCCGAAAATGCCATCAACTCCAAGATCATCTTTTTCAATGTCCCAGTCTCCGTCTTCGTCACCCGACCAGCGCGGTTTTGGCGCACCATATAAGGCAATATATTTTGTCGTGTCATAAATACCGGTGGTGAGCGGAATATTTACTCCATCGATATACGTTCCTTTATCGTTGTATGGATTCTCGTCTTTAATACCGTCATCATCGTTATCAATGCCGTCGATGCTGTTGTTCGGGCTCTCTAAAAATTTATAGCCGAAATATCCCGGGGCAATTGTTGAAATGTCGCTTTTTCCGTCCGGATCCCAGCTATACACCATGTTTCTCGACAGCGGAGTGGTCAATTTATTATCCTGTACAAGACGCTTATCAAACTCGGCAAGACCAACGGCACGTGAAGGGATAAACTCTGCAGCATCATCTGCAAAATTATTCGGACCGCCGATGTGCGGATCACCGAACATGCCAAAGAATACCTTCGGCAGCATTTTTGATTTCGGATCGTTCTCTGCAGTATAGACAAGGAAGACAATATCCTCAGCCAACGGATTGGCGAATTGGAATGTGCGGACCTCTAAATTCAGTCCTAATCCCCGTCGCGTAGGAGAAGTAACAAACGGATAGTAATCAAATTCCGCATCGGTCGAATCATCGACCACATAATACACTTCTTCATCCGGAACAGTAGAATTCCCGCCGAGGAACGAAGGATAGATATATTCACCCAGCACCGAATTATACCAGTTTGACGGCCACGATTTCGGTTTCAGACGGAGATCCGATGTTCTCGCTCCCCAACTTGCAAGATCATTCTGCCCGGAAGCCGAATATCCAGCTTTCGGCAGCCAGCCCCATTTCGTCACTCCGTCCGGTGCAAAATCGCCATCGGCAGTACTCCGGCTCGCTCCGCCGAATCCATCGATACAAATATTCACCGAATCATTCGGATTCGTTGAACGCGGAACCCGAGTGGTAACGAGCGGACCGAATTCATAGCCATACCCAAGTCCGTTCCAGACAAGATCCAAAACATTTCCCTGAACACCGGGATTGCTGATCGCGCCGGTATTGTAAATGATGGAACGGATCTTGTTTCCCTGGATCACGAGACTTTTCACTTCAGACTGCAATCCGGATGATTTCATTAATCCAAATTGCTGTTCACGCCAACGTTGAAACTCTCTCATCTGTTGCTTATTCAGAAATTTGATATCGGCAGTACGGAAATCAATCTTTTCATCCTGCGCCATTGCTACTGAAAATAATACCAGAAGAGTTATTAACAAACTTTTCTTCATACGATTTGTTCCCTTGTCCATGATCTATTAAAAAAGTACTGAAAAACCGAAGCGAGCTAAACGCGGACGGCTGACATTTTGCGGATTGACATAATAATTATCAACTGCCGAGATAGGAATCAAACCAACATCACCATCCCCTATTCTTCGGCGAACTTCCTGAAACTCTCTTGGATTTGCTATTTGATTTGCGTTATACAAGGCTTTGCCGCTATTCGAATAGACATCCGTTTCACTGCGAGTATCAAAGACATTGTCTACCTGCACAAAGAAGGAATAGCGGAAGTCTCCCAGCATGAGATATTTTTCCACCTTCAGATCCACCGACCATTGAAATGGCTTCGCCGAACTATTCTGAATGAACTGGGAAAGCTGCGTTGCAAGACTTGCCGGAATGCTGGCCGTGTATGGAGCGCCGGACTGCATGCGGCTGATAATGCTAAGGCTGTAATTATCCGATTCGCTAAAATTCAATGTTGTGTTGAGGATATGAGTTCTGTCAAAACTTTGGGGAACAAGAAATGTTTCAGCACTCTTCCCTGATTTCTCGCTGAAGAAGAAGTCCGCACGCGGTTCAGTCCGGTTCCCTTCTGCAACAGAAAAAGTATAATCAATCGACGAAGAGAAGATGCTGCCGGGCATTCTCCGTTGATAAAGTGATACGGTGAGACCGCGGGAGTTTGCATAGTCGAGGTTCGTCAAAACTTCGTATGAAATATCCCCTTTCGCTGTTACCACGATTTGCCGGAAGATATAATCCCGCACGTCTTTATAAAAGCCGACCACTTCTAAACGAAGATCGGGTGTTAATCCCTGTTGAAGACCAATTTCGTACTGAATACTTCTCTGCGGTTTTACATCGGCATTACCGAAGATCGGCTGCGAGCCTGCCACGCGGAAATTCGTGTTCGTATAAAGTGACGACAGGTTTCCCAGCTGATAAAAATGACCGTAGGAGAAACGGATAACACCCTGATCGGTGATCGGATAAGCAATACTGATGCGGGGACTGAATGTGTGCTTCACATCGGCATTCTTAAGATCTCTGGTGAGGAATGTGGTATCGCGGGCAGAAAGCGCATCGCTTAATTTCGGGTTGTATTTTGATGCAGGATCGAAATATTCATACCGCAAACCGACATTCAATATCAGCGATTTTTCCAATTCGATCTTGTCTTGCACGTACATCGATAACTGTGACGGCGTTTTCTTGAAGTTGATATATCCGGAATTGACATCCGGTTTTCTGGTTGCATATTTCACGCTGTCGCTGTAAACATCCTGGAAATCGTCAACGATACGTGATGGATTGTTCACATCATAGAACTCAAGTTCATACGTTTCCAGTTTTATTGTATGGAGGCGTAATTCCGCCCCGAGTTTCACTTCATGAGCACCGAACAATTGAGCCTGCAGGTCGATCTTACCCCCCATTGATTCAGAAGTTCTAAAGGTTCTGCCGAGCGAAACGCCGCCGGTGTAGAATCCGACGATCGGTAGCGTTGTCTGGTAGAATGCAGGAAGATACCGCGGATCGTTGATATTTTCATACGCGTATGTCTTATCTTCGCTGAAGCCTGACGACAGTTTAACGGTATAGAACATTGAATTACTGAGCGTATGTGTCCAATCCAATGCCTGGACTAATCCATTGCTGTAACTTGTTGGCCGTCCGTCCGGATTGAATCGAAAGGCATAATATGACGCACTTTGACTTTCGGCATTGTCATAAACAACCTCATACTTCAATCGCATTGTTGAAGAAAGGCGATAGGCCAAATTCCCCTGAATATTATACGATTGACTTGTATTCAATGGAACTAAGGCACTGTCTCCTGAAGGTTTACCGATTTTATCGATCGTTGGCGCTTGAAATAACCCGAAGTTTTTATAAGTTATTGGTCTGCCGAGAGGATTGAAATAATAGGGAGAACTATTTGATCCTAATCTTGGATCGCTGGCGTAATACGGATATCCGGGGTTGTTCGGATCCGGGAACGAATGTCCGAGCGAATCTAAAATTGGAATCCGTTTTGTAAATTCATCACGCGTCACATAAAAATCTGTTGGGTTGTAAATTCTGTTCCCGTATAAATATCCGTGATTTCTGTCGAAAACTCCAGAAGCGTAGAATGACAGGTCATCGATAAATGTGGGGCCGCCAAATGTACCTTCAACGCGCGCATTATTCAGCGGCTGGTAATGCTGGATGTGAGGGAAAATATCTTTGTCATTACTATAATAGTCACCAGTCAGCACGCGGAAACTTCCGTTATTTTTTGCTCCCCCCTCTTTTGTCACATAATTCACAACGCCGCTCAAAGCATTGCCATATTCGGCGCTGAAAGTTCCGGTCGATACCGTCACTTCCTGCACGGCATTTGTTGCCACACCGATCGAACTTAAATTATCGTAAGGGTTGTTGACCGAGATTCCGTTCAGCGTAAATGATATCTCATTTGAACGGCCGCCGCGAACGTGAAGATCGCCGGCATCATCAACCGTTACGCCCGACTGCAGACCGATGATCTCGCTGATGCTTGTCACCGGCAGTGCCTGAATATTTTCCGAAGTAACGGCAACAACGGGATTGGTTTGATCCTGACGGATGAGAGGATTGCGTTCCCCTTCAACAATAAATTCATTCAGTTCAACAGCAGATTCATTCAGCTGAATGTTTAGTGTTGTGGTATAGTCCACATTCACGCCGACATTATTGACACGCGTCGGTTGATAACCGACATAACTGACAGAAACGGAATATGTGCCGGGAGGAACATTGATGATCACATAGTTGCCGTCAAAATCCGTCGATGCACCAAGCGTCGTACCGACAATAGCAACCGCAGCAGAAGGTATTCCTTCCTTTGTTTTTGCATCGGTGACTTTCCCGGCGATCTTTCCTGTGGTGCCTGCTATGAGAAGTGAAGTGGTGAGGGTGATGATTGTCGCAATGTAGAACAGAGAGTAGCGTTTGCTCATAAAATTGTATCCGTTGCTGATGAGTTCACTAAAATTATATACGTTTTGAATATAGGTAAAGGTGGTTGCTGAATCAAGAAATTTTCAAGTTTCTCACTGTATAAATATACAACATCTGCATATCAAAAAATACAGTTTAGATGCTTGATTCTCTCTCTGTTTTTTAATTTATTGAACTCCAATTACTTATCTCCAACTCCCATTTTATTCAATTAACAGGAGGTCCACCGATGAAAAAATTTGCTCTAATGATACTCTCTTTCTTATTGTGCACGTGTTTCTCATCTGTTTTATATTCGCAAACCTATATTGATACTGCGAATTTTACTGTGTCGGCACAGATTAGACCAAGCGACTATACGCAATGGCCGGACAGTTTGGGTGCTTGGAAAGTGTTTGCGACATACGATCTAGATAAAAACGGTAAGAAGGAATTTCTTGTTATTGCAGATCCACCAACATCGGGTGCCGGGAAATTAATGCCATCAATTTATCGATTTGAAGCGACAGGAAATAATACCTATGCCCTTGTTTGGTCAGCAACTATACCGGATACAAATCGAGGATCTTTCTTCTATCCTGATCTAACCGTTGCCGACATGGATGGGGATGGAAACCAGGAAATTTTTGTGGCAATTCCCGCTTCAGGCAGAGATGGAAATCCGGATCCAAATCCTGCGCGCGTGCATATTTTTGAATATGACCCAGCACTAAAAAATTTCCCAACCACTGCTACAATGTCAACAAATCTTCAGTTGCGAGACGAAATGCGTTATCATTGTACTCGCATCCTAGTTGCTAACACCGACTCAGATCCAGAACTAGAATTGGTTGTAACATCAAGAAGTGATGATTATGGAGGTATCGGATTAGGACGTTCTCTCTCGGTGTTGCACTTGATTGGCGACATTAGCCAGGGGTTCAATACTTTTGAAACTGAATTCATTGATTCCTCTTCCGTTCTTCAGGGGGGTGCTGTGTATGACCTTGGAGTAGTGGATTTTGACGGGGATGGCAAACAAGAGATCTGGGTTGCAACGTGGGATATGTTGAGCTTAGCAATTTATGAAACAACAGGGCCAAACACGTACGCTTTACAGGCAGATATTAATCAAGCGGCTGCATTGGGTGATATTGGGTTCCGACATGGCATGAAATTTTTCGATGCAAATAAAGACGGAAAGCTAGAAATGTATTCTGCTGGAATTACCGGTGACGGAAACAATCCAGGAGCGGTGTATTATATCGGCAATGTTTCTGATGTTTCAACATTAACAACGGCAAGTGTCAAACAAATCAGTCCGGCTATTGATGGCGCAAGTAATGGCGCATGGAGTTTAGAAGGCGGAGATGTCGGTGATATTGACGGAGATGGGAAAGTAGATTATTTTGCAGCGGGTGCAGGTCCTCATCGCAATCTCTATCGTATGGAATATAAATCCGGAGCATATGATGTTGCAGCAAGTTATTCGTGGGATTCTGTTTATTACGCAAGGAATGATTCATCGTACAATTTTCGGAATGTTGTTATTGCAAGTGATCTTGATGGTGATGGTAAAAAAGAAGTCCTTTTCACAAACTCAATTGCAAGAAACGGTAAACCAGATGCCTCAGTCATCATCTTGGAGAGTAAGGTAGTTGTTCAAAGTGTGAAGCAACTTTCTAGTCAAATACCATCTGCATTTTCTTTGGAGCAGAATTTCCCGAATCCGTTCAACCCCTCAAGCACCGTTCGTTTTTCTGTGAAGACGGAAGGACCGGTTGAATTATTTATTACCAATGCACTCGGACAGAATGTTGGTTCACTGGTGGATGGCATCGTTGCGGCCGGCACACACGAAGTGACCTTCAATGCCGATGGTCTGGCATCGGGGACATATTTTTACACATTGAAATCCGGCAATTTTGTTGAAACAAAAAAGATGATGTTGCTGAAATAACCGTTCTTCATGAGAAAGGCGCTCGCGAGGGCGCCTTTTTTTATTTCTTCACCAGCGAGAGCAATCAAATGAAACATTCATTGTTGATCTTTCTCTTTGCCCCTTCCCTGCTCTTCTCTCAAATTGGATCCGATGAACTCGTCAACATTAAGGAACTCATTCCCGACATTGTCATAGACGTTCGGTATAATACGACGGACAATTTTGTCTCGACCTACAGCGGTATACCACAAAAACTCTATTCAACGGATGAGTGTTTTGTTTCACGCAGTGTTGCGCAGCGGTTGATTATTGTTCAGGACAGTCTGCGGAAAAGCGGATTAGGACTAAAGATGTATGACGGTTATCGTCCGCGTGCCGTACAATATTTCATGTATGAAACGCTTCCCGTAGAGTACCGTTCATTCGTCGCCGATCCTTCATCGGGATCTCATCACAACAGAGGAGCGGCCGTCGATGTGTCGATCATAACGCTGGCCACCGGCAAAGAACTATTGATGCCCACCAAGTTCGATTATTTTGGTCCGGAAGCCGCGCACGATTATGTTCACCCGAATCCGATCGTCAATCAAAACCGTGAATACCTCCACGCCATGATGATGTACGTAGGCGGTTTCACCGATTATGTGGTCGAATGGTGGCACTATCAGCTGCCGGCAGCAACAAGCTATCAATTATTAGACTTCCAACTAAAATGAGCATTGTATGGAAAAGGTAAAACTCCTGTCGGTACTTTTCGCCATCACCGTATCACTGACGGCGGCACAAACGGAATTTTTTGTCAACTCAACATTCCCCTCCGTACAGCGCGATCCGCAGATCGCCCGTGATTCGTCCGGAAATTATGCCGTTGCCTGGAAGTCCGAATATCAGATTGATACATCTTCCAAGGGGGACATTTATCTGCAGTTCTTCAACGCAAAGGACCAGCCCATCGGGACGGAAACAATTGTCAATACGATCACTGCCAACGATCAGGACAAACCGGCCATTGCGATGAATGCCGGCGGTGATCTTGTTGTTACTTGGGCTTCCTATTCCGGATTCAACGAGATCTATGACATCAAGGCGAGAATTTTCAAGAATCGCGCCCCTACAGGAAATGAATTTCTTGTGAACACGACAACAAAAAATACTCAAACTCATCCTGCTGCTGCAATCGATCCTTCCGGAACCTTCGTCATAGCATGGGATTCGTGGGATCAGGATGGCAGCGATAAAGGAATTTTTGCGCAGCAGTTCAGCGGATCAGGGACGAAGCTTGGCGGCGAGTTTCAGATAAATGTTACGACACAATACAGTCAGGCAAAACCTGCCATTCGTTTCTTTCCAAACGGAAAATTTATCGTTGTGTGGGAATCATGGAAGCAAGATCAATCCACACCGCCGGGGTACGGCATTTATGGAAGGATCTTTGATAATTCAAGAGTGCCGGTTACGAACGAGTTCCCGGTAAATACATTCGTTAACGATTATCAATGGTATGCCGATGTTGAGACATTCTCGGACAATTCATTCACTGTTGTTTGGTGCAGCTGGGAACAGGATGGTTCGGACGGCGGTATATATTTTCAACGGTTCAATGCCAATGCGGTAAAGACCGGCGCTGAAACTCCGGTCAATCAGACAACGGGCGATTACCAATGGCTGCCGAAAATAAAATCGCTGGCAGACAACAGTTTTGCCGTTTTGTGGTCAAGCTGGAAACAGGATGGCGACCGCGAAGGCGTTTATCTGCGGATCTTCGATCAGAATGGCGTGCCAAAATGCTTCGAAACAAAGGTGAATGATTACACTCAGAATTTTCAATGGGAACCGGACCTGATCTGTATGCCTTCGAAAGACATGGTGGTCGTATGGTCCTGCTGGGGCAAAGCCGGTAAAGATTATGATGTTGTCGCAAAGAGATTCTCTCCGACATACCATCACGGATATTTCAATCCGTCTGCGTACGAGCATGTTGCCGGGATCAGCACATCGAAATTCATCGTCCACAGAATCGATTCATCGAAGATCACCGGCCATCAATACGAACTGAGATTTGATTCGTTGGCACCGTCGAGCTTCACGGCAAAGATCATTGACCGGACCGACGGTGATACTGTTGTCTCGAATTTTGTTGTGAACCGCGGCGAAAAATATTTTTATGTCACCGAACCTTTCGACGGGGTCGCTGTTGAGATAAAACCGGAACTCGATCTGGACCTGGATTATGCAAATTCGTATGTGGTAAACTCATCGGGGACAAATGCGATACTCACGGTGGCATCACCGACTGCGGGAGTGAAACTTCTTGCACCAATAGATGTCGTATTGATCTGGGGAAATTCCGATACAACGGCGGGCGGTCAGTTCGTTACTCCGTCCGATACCGCTCTCAGCATTTCCGGACAGCGCGTTGTGACCGTTCCGTTTTCAGTGTGGAACCTGAGCGACAAATCAAAGATGGATCTGCTCGTTGTCGAGGGGAACAGCAATAAGCGTTTTGATTTTGGCGAGCGGATCATTTTCCTTACGCCGGCAAAATACCGCAAGGCGGCAAATAATTCCCACGCGCAGATCACAAATTCTTTGCCTGCGCCAAACGGCAAATGGCCGTCGAAGGGCGATTCCATTTTCGTTCTAACGACACGGCCGTTAAGCGCAGCCGACCGGTTCAGATTCACAACAAATCAATCAACGCTTGTTCACGCGGCGCCGCAGAACATCTCCGCCAGCAGGTATTTTGAACTTGATCAGAACTTCCCCAATCCTTTCAATCCAACAACAGCCATCAAATACAGACTTGACCAAACGGGAAAAGTCCGTCTCTCTATTTATAATGTTTTAGGGCAGCGTGTGAAAGTTCTTATTGATGAGATTCAGGAAGCGGGAAGTTACCGACACTCATTCGAAGCGAGTCATCTTGCGGCCGGAGTGTATTTTTATATGCTTGAAATGAATAACAGGATGATAACGAAAAAAATGATCCTCCTAAAATAAGACGGGATGAAATACATCAATTGTAGTCTTTCATCTTTTCCCACATCATTGATATAGATAGTTTCAG
>CAJBTU010000369.1 GCA_903958625.1 uncultured Ignavibacteriota bacterium
AGGATCCGTGCGAATGCATACGATTTTCAATTGTATGCTTTAACGGCAGCGTTTGGAGATAGCGAAGGGAAAAACGGGGGCCCCACGTACGCCATAAATAAATATGTTTCGGAAACCGGAAGCGCAACATCGGCATTTTATAGAGATACATTTTTCGGAGACGGCGACGATATCTTCGACATCCTCTGGCCGAGAAGCAGTCTGCAGGGAGTTGAACCGCAGCAAAAATCCAAGCTGTTCAAAAATATCGATTGGGCGCTCCTCCGCAGCGATTTTCTTGATCCGTCCAAAGTTACTATTGCCTGCAAGGCCGGATTCAATGACGATCCTCATCACGGACATCTTGACTGCGGACAATTCAGTCTTACCTGGAAGAATATCCCATTCATCAAAGATCTTGGAAGCATGAAGTACGACGAGCAGTATTTTAACAATGAGCGTTTTGATTATCTCTATGCATCGAGTGAGGGCCATAATGTGATTGCCGTGAATGGTGAGCAGCAGATAATTGCCAAAAAGAAAAACAAAAAATGGCAGGAAAATATCGGCGGAAAGATTCTCGATTTCCGGTCCGGTGAACAGAGGGATTATGTTCTGATGGACCCGACTCATGCCTATCCGGGAAAAGAACTGAAGAAATGGCGCAGGAATATTATTTTAGAAAAGCCGGTGGTCACACTGATCGTCGATGAGATAGAGACGGAGATTGGTTCAAAGATCTCTGCCCGATTTTTCCCCGGTGTAGGTAAAAATTCGTTGATCGAAGGGCACGATTCTCCGGCGAACGAAAACGGAAGAACGAAAAATGAGATCGGTCAGGTAAGAGTATCGAAGGACCACGTTGTCCTAACCGATCATCGGGGAAATTCGATGGCGCTGATTCCAGTAGTGCTGAATAATGTATTCTCGATCATTGATGATCGATCTCCTAACCTGCTTGTGGCAAAAAATGCCGTTGTGGAATGGTTTCAGCATGTCAATGTTGAAATGGTGGCGAAAGAGACAAAAACAATAGTGGCAACATTGATTCTTCCTGTTGAAAACGAGCAGGATGCACAGTCCAAAGTGAAATCGCTGATCGTATCCATGGTGAACAAAGATTCTTTCAGCGTAAGTTCCGGTGCGTATCATTGGACATTTGAACGAAAAAAAGAGGGCTTTAGTTTAGCAAAAGACTGACTGCTGTCTGAAAAGTCATTGACCGCTTCCGGTTGATGGCGGGAATGACGGTCAACGAACAATTATTAGGGAGGGTATATGCACAAACATAAGAACATGGTCATGCTGACGCTGTTGATAATAACCGTTTACGCTCAATCGCAATTGATTGAGAAGAAAACGGTAAGTCTGGAACTGGCAAAAAAAATTGCCGCAGTGGCAGAGGCAGAAGCGGCAAAAAACAAATGGAATGTGGTGATCTCAATCCTTGATGACGGCGGGAACCTGGTGTATCTGGAGAGGATGGATAATACCCAAAGCGGAAGTATCGAGGTCTCCATTCAAAAGGCGCGCACGGCAATTTCATTTAAGCGGCCGACAAAAGTATTTGAGGATATGGTGGCCGGCGGCAGGAATGCGATACTTTCTCTTCCGGGAGTTGTTCCGCTGGAAGGCGGAGTACCTCTCATGGTAAAGGATCAATATGTCGGATCCATTGGAGTGAGCGGTGCAAAAGCAAATGAAGATGGAATTGTTGCCAAAGCGGCGGTGGATTTTCTTCTGCGGAATAATTGAAAACGGAAAACCGGTTGAGGGGTGAACCAAGGGGATACCGACATTCTCCGGATCATTTCTATGATTTCCCGAAACGACAATGATCAACTAATTTATTTTCAGCAGTTTCAATACATTAATTACCGGATATTTCATGACCATCAATAAGCGTCAACTCATCACAGCAGCATTATTTACATTTTTGTTGATTTCGTGTACTGTCCCCAGGGATGGGGCAATGTCTGTAGGTTCACTCAATCTTCCGGAAGGGGAAAGAAAGAGAGTTCTTACTGCCGCCGAAAGATTTTTGCTGGAAGAACCGGTCACGCTGACATCGTTCTCGTCGCCGAGAAGCGCCGGCGGGAAGCACGATTTCTTTTCGGAAGGTGATTACTGGTGGCCCGATTCAACGAATCCTGACGGGCCGTATATTCAAAAAGACGGCATGACCAATCCGGAAAACTTTGTTGATCACCGGAAAGCAATGGTGCGATTCAGCGTTCAGGTGGCGGCAATGACGGCCGCATATAAAATTACCGGCGAAAAGCGTTTTGCCGCCCATGCGGTAAAACATCTGATGGCTTGGTTCGTTAGCGGGGAGACAAGGATGAATCCTCATCTTCTGTATGCTCAGGCGATCAAAGGAAGATTTACGGGACGCGGGATCGGGATCATTGATACGATCCATCTCATCGAAGTTGCGCAATCTATCAAGGTACTGAATAATGCCGGCGTATTCACGCCGCAGGAAATTGCGGATATCAAACAATGGTTTCGTGAATATATGCAATGGCTTACAACGCATCAGTACGGTAAAGATGAAATGAATGCAAAAAATAATCACGGCACATGCTGGGTGATGCAGACCGCAATGTTTGCGAAATTGGTCGGCGATGAAGCCGTCATGGATTTTTGTCGAAACCGGTATAAAGAGGTTTTGCTTCCCGGACAGATGGCCGCAGATGGAGGTTTCCCGCTCGAGTTAAAGAGAACAAAGCCATATAACTATTCGCTCTTCAATCTTGATGCAATGGCAGCCATTTGCCAGATCCTCTCCAAGGATAAGGATGATCTTTGGAACTATACGCTGCCGGACGGACGGAAGTTGAAAAAGGGGATCGAGTTTATGTCTCCATTCATCGCCGATAAAGCTACCTGGAAATATCCACCCGATGTGATGTTCTATGAATATTATCCGGTACGTCAGCCGTCGCTGCTCTTTGCAGGGA
>CAJBTU010000370.1 GCA_903958625.1 uncultured Ignavibacteriota bacterium
ATCGTTCTGGGCAAAGACAAGATTGTGCTGTGAGGCAAGATTAACGCCGAGCTCATTGAAGATGTTCGGATCCTGCAGCACCAGCTGAACTTTGCCGGTGATCGTTGCTCCCCATTCATCCAAAGCACAGATCTGCTTGTGAAGATGATCAACCGATGCGCCGGCGGAACGGAGCCAGTTCTGGAAGACGCTGATGTACCGTATGTACGGATTCATCTCCAGCATATCACGCATCGTGTCGATGGTAAATTTGAAATATTGAAAATGTTCTTCCTGCGTCAATTCGCCGGACGAACATAACTGCGAATCATATTCGGCCCCGTCGGTAAAATGCCGCCGTCCGATGATCAGGTCGTGGCAGCCGCCGAACAAACCGTCCAGTGCGTTCGGACCGCCGGAAGCGATCGTCCGTTCGGCCTGTTCCTCGGTCATGCCGCTTTGCCGCAGTTTAAATTTTGCCACCGAACCGATGTGCAGCATGCCGGCAGGATGCTGCAGATACGAATCGCGCCATTGTTCAACCGATTTCATCAGCGAGTATTTGTAATTCTTTTTCCAGTATTCGGTGGTGACGATCTCGAACATATTGCCGACCCTGCGGAACTCCGCCGTTTGTTCTTCGATCTGCTCGGGAAGAAGATAGTAGAGAATTTCGTTCCTGTTCTTCAGCCGCACAAGACGCGATTTTTCGGGAGCGATTCGCGCGTACTGCGCCTGACAGAAGATACAGGAATCGCTGTGCGTTCCGGATTTGATCGGTTGTGCGGTAGAGGGAACGCCGTTGGTGATCGGCTTGTTGCCGCGGCCGGGGATCGACCACACCTCCGCGCCGCTGAACGGATTGGTCTGTTTCACCGTTCCGTCCGGCATGGTATGATAATATGAGCTGTGTTTTCGTGAAAGCATGGTCACTTTTTCATTTCTGTTTTAACATCAACTAAACAATATGTTTCATCCGTTTTTTCTTCAGCACTGTCTGCGGCTGCGGCATTCAACCGCAGATCATACCGCAGAGCATCTTCCTTGATGCGGTGTTCATCGCTCCAGTCGCTCCAGCCGGTATCCGAAACATCCTTAACGCAAAGGGAAGAGGAGATTCTTTCCAAAACGGAAGCAGAAAAATTCACCGGACGCATTCTGTCATAAGCGGCATTCACGGCGTGCCATTCTTCCGGTTTGCCAGCTGCCATGCGGTACGCGGCAAAAGCGGAGTACATATCCGGAAGGCATTCGCGGAACTGTTCCATCAGCGTGTCGGTCCGTGCTATCACAATGCAGGTACTCCAAAAATATTCTTCGGAGTTTTCCTGCTGCGGTGTTTCCGTGAACAAGCGGACATGAAATAATTTAGTCGCATTGTCGTCCGCCACAGCGTTTCCTTTCCCGATCAATCCGAACCCGCGGTCATCACTCTCCGCACGCACACCGAGCAGCACAATCTTTTCCGGATGTTTCCCGGCAAACTCCGCCGCATTCCGAACATGCTTAGCAAATCTCCATTCATCAAGAACGAAATGACCGGATGGAAAGATCACGGTTACCGACCGCGGATCCTGATGATGGATCTTGGAAAGGGGCAGAAATATTTCCGGGGCTGTATCGCGGCAGTACGGCTGCACAACAATGGACCGCTCCATTGAATTTTTTAATTGTTCACGGACAAGCGGCAGGTGCTTTCCCGAGACAACCGTCAGGATTTTATCGGGCTCAATAACCGATTCCGCACGGTCCAGTGTGTGCTGCACCATAGATCGCTTTCCCGTGAATGCGCAAAACTGTTTCGGACGATCATCAGAGTATAACAGTCGGGTTAAATCCCTCGGCCCACTTCCATTTCCGCCCGCAAGAATAATTCCCCACAGACTTCGTTCCTTCTCTTCGTGATGCTGGTTTTTGGGTTGCGGCATTTTGTTCCTTTGCACAAGTACCGTTATACAAAACAAGGAACATGCCGTAATTCAGAACGGGACCATAAAAATAGTCTGAAATATTTCAATGCAAACAGGGGTTTTTTGATAAAAAAAGAGGTGTTTGTCCGCAGAGTGATAATTGACGCTGCGCAATATTAGCCAACCGTTTATTTCTGTGCATTGAACTCTAAATGCCCCCCTTACGCAATGCGACATAATCCGGAAACTTTTGGATGACGAATCTTTCTTTCGCTCTCCGTTCTTTTCATTCGCTAAATTCATTTTTTCGGGGAGTGAATGACATGGAGAGTCAAATTTTCGTGTCAACTTCATATAAATGAAAAAACGCCCAAGCGATGAGCCTTTCTTTTACCCGTAAACTCACTTTTTCATAGCTCAGTCTAATTTTTGATAAATCGCTAAAATAGCCTCTTATGGTTTTTACGTTATTCCCTAATGGGTAAATACCCTGCAACTTGTCCGAAGGACCACTTCGTGGCCGCGGGGATGATTTATTGCGCTGTTTAAGCAATTAGTAATTCGGATAAATAATTCGATTGTCTTACAAGGTTTTTACGTATTCACGTAGTTGTGCAATTGCAATGTAGTTATTACATTAATGAACTGGTTTTCCGGGATTTTTTCATATTCGGGAAATACCGGCGGTGGTATTTTATAATTCACGACGCAGCCAAAGAGTTTTTTTGAGGTCTGCATGATAGGCTGTCTGACTCCGCAATTTATTCATAATTGAAGAAATTACGGACTCACTCCGTCTAATTACTAGTTAGGTGCGCTAAACAAAAAATGGAGGATAATTCAATGAAAACAATTTATGTATTGCTAATACTATTGTCATTTCTTTTGACTTGTTGTTCAACAGAACCGGAAAAAAATAAAAACAACTTTGTAGTGAAAGTTGACAAGATTGAATTGGCAAAAGAAATTTCACTTGGCGACACATTGCTAATTACTTTTTATGGAACAATTGGTTATAACGGTGGTTTTTCATTTGACCGATTAGAAAGTTCTGTTGTAGACAATAAAATATACTTACGTGTGTGGGGGAAATATATACCAGATAGTAAACAAGCTACAGTTGAAGTGCTGTTGGATGGTTATAAATATTCAATAGTTCCTTCGTCAAAAGGAATTGTTACTGTGTCGGTTCGTCAACCAGATAATTCAGTAATTGAATCTAATGTTGTAGTAAAATAACGCGCACCTAACCACTCGCTCAAGTTGACGTGGCGACCGCGGTTTGAAAAATGTCTCAAGTGTCGCGAAACGAGGCGACAACATACGATTCGTCAAGAGGTCAGCAATTCACAAATATAGCGACCGCGTAAAAACGTCGCCACGTAACTTAGCTCCAGTCCGTTAGGCGGCAGAAAGAAAAATTGTATGAAATCCAAATGGGAATTTTCACTGTATAAAGTAGTTTTGTTGTTCTATATAGGTATGATTATTGGCGGAGCAATTGCACTGCTTACAACAAATAATATGAACATACTTGGCGGTATTCTTGTGATTGTTTCGATGATTTTAGTCTCAGTTTCAATTTTAATGGGTTGTCGTAAAAAAGAAGCAGCACAATAATTCAAAATTGTTTGTTTTTGATCAATCGTAGTGCAACAAACTACTTGCCACCTAACCATATTAAAAAGGAACTAGTCAACAAAAAAAGTACCCCTGTTCGCATCATGCAATAAAATGATACGGTAAAAATGTTCTTTGAAACTATACGCTTCCATCGTACC
>CAJBTU010000371.1 GCA_903958625.1 uncultured Ignavibacteriota bacterium
GTTCGAGCAGGGTACGTATTTTGTACAGCGTGATGAAATTCTTACGTTGTTCCGCTCGATCGCCGATTCATCCTTACGCATCGTTACAACGGAAGCACCAGTTCCCGATACGGTAACCGTGATTCCTTCGATAACGGGATTCTCGCTGGAAGAAAAAAAGAACGGCACATTATTCCGCATTCATCTTTCAGCAAAAGTAAAAGATTTTACCCGCACGCTTCAGACCGGTGAGTGGATATATGTGACGCTTCCCGGCGTACAGTGCGATACACTGATGTTTGATACGACTTTTGCGGAAGGGGTCATCCGCCGGGTCAAACCCGTCCAGTCGGAAACCTCGCTTCAGCTTTCCTTCAATCTCCGCGGCAGGATGGCGCAGTCCGAGATCGTTCAAGACCAATTGAGCAACGACATTCTTCTGACGCTCATTCCGCCCGTCAGCGAAGAGAAAAAAGAAGCAAAGATCGATTCCGCAGCGATCCGCCGTCAGCAGTCTGAACGCGCACACCAACGCGTGGTGAACTCGATCGAGAAACAGAAGAAAAAATGGAAACTGGATGTTGTTGTGATCGACCCGGGGCACGGAGGTCACGATCCCGGAACGATCGGGATAATCGGAACGCGTGAGAAGGACATAACACTCGGCATCGCATTGAAACTTGGCGAGATGATCAAGCAGGAAATTCCGGAACTTAAAGTTGTCTTTACACGGAAGACCGACCGGTTTGTGGAATTATTCCGCCGCGGTCAGATTGCGAATGAGAGTGAAGGGAAGATCTTTGTGAGCATTCATTGTAACTCGACCGAACGGAAACCCTCCTCCGCGAACGGATTCGAGATCTACCTGCTGCGTCCGGGTAAAACGGAAGATGCGATCCGGATCGCTGAAAAAGAGAACGATGTAGTGAAACTGGAGAAAGATTTCGAGGACCGCTATCAGGAATTGACGGAAGAGAATTTTATTATTCTAACGATGGCGCAGAGCGCGTACGTGAAACAGAGTGAACGGTTTGCAGAAATGCTGGAAGAGACGATGAGCGCTCAAATGGAAGGGATGCGCCAGCCGGTGAAACAGGCGGGTTTTTACGTGCTTGTCGGCGCCTCCATGCCGAACGTTCTTGTTGAATCAGGATATCTTTCCAACGTGAAGGAAGAACGCTTTTTGCGCAGTCCCGCCGGACAAAAAAAGGTTGCCACAGCCATTGTGAACGCGCTGAAAGGATACAAGAACGAATACGAAGACGAGAATCAATAGATTACCTTTATGTAATTGCGGCATCTTTGTATCTCCGGCCTAAAAGCCGGAGATATTTTTTTCTCAATCATTCCCGACAAAATTTATGAAGCCGAAAAAAGTTTCGCTTGCCACGCGCGCCATTCACGGAAAGAAGCTCTATCCGTATAAAGGGGCCGTAACGACACCCATCTATCAGACATCCACCTACCGCTTTGAAAATTCGAATGATGCTGTGCGGTATTCGCAGGGTGATCCAAGCGTGTATGTCTATTCACGCTACCACAATCCGTCGGTGGAGGATGTAGAGGAAAAAATTGCAGAGATGTATGATGCCGAAGCAGCGCTTCTTTTTTCTTCAGGAATGGCTGCAATTTCTACGGCGATACTCTCCATGGTGAAAGCGGGGGACGAGATCATCAGCACGCCGGCTTTATACGGAGGAACATACAGATTTTTCCGTGACGTGCTCCCTCTTTATAATGTGACCGTAGTATATGTGAATGCAGATTCGTTATCCGATATTTCCAAACTTGTTACGGCAAAGACAAAATTATTCTTCTGCGAATCACCGACCAACCCGACACTAGGATTGGTTGATCTTTTTACGGCAACCGCCGAAGTAAAAAAGGCGGAGAGAAAGATCGGCCGGAAGATAACAACAATGATTGACAACACCTTTGCCTCATGTCTTCACCAGGCTCCGTTCACGATCGGATTCGATCTGGTGGTTGAAAGCGCAACGAAATACATCGGCGGACACAGCGATCTGCTGGCCGGTGCGGTGATCGGCCGGAAAAAAGAGATCACGCAGATCCGTCAGATCGCAAAATATCTCGGCGGCTGTGCCGATCCGTTCGCAGCATTTCTTCTTTCGCGCAGTCTAAAGACTTTTGAACTGCGTGTTCAGCGCCAGACGGAAAATGCCATGAAACTTGCTAAGTCGCTTGAGAAACACCGGAATGTTCTGCGCGTATTTTATCCCGGACTGAAATCCCATCCGCAGCATGCGATCGCAAAGAAACAGATGAGCGGATTTGGAGCGATGGTCTTGATCGA
>CAJBTU010000372.1 GCA_903958625.1 uncultured Ignavibacteriota bacterium
TGTCATTTCTTCACCGACTCTAACGCGCAACGACTCGTCGATTGTTACGATCACCTTTGGTCCGGATAGTATCGGTGCGTATGCCGATACGGTTGTTGTATACAATAATTCGGTTGACCGTTTGCTCCGTATTCCTGTTATCGGCAATGCTCCGGCACCTCTCTTTGCGTCGAAAAATATTTTTGACCTTCAAGAGGTACAGGTCCAGCAGAAGAGCGAAAAATCATTCCCAATTACAAATATCTCTCCCAACGTGCTCAGGATCGATTCGGTCACGAACCGGTTACGGCAGTTCGTTGTAGCGGTCGATTCGTTCCCGATCTTCATTGCCTTGGGCGATACGTTCCGATTGAAACTCCGCTGTATTCCTGATTCGCTGAAAGAATTGACCGATACCCTCTTTGCTTATACGAACGGGAAACCGGTTGTTTCCAAGGTTGTTTTGAAAGCCCACGCAACAAATGTTTCAAAGGAGGACGAACTGGCTCCGGCAGTATTCACGCTGCAGCAGAATTTTCCGAATCCGTTTAATCCAAGCACAACAATAAAGTTTGGTCTAACTCAGGATGCCATCGTCTCGCTTAAGATGTATGATATCCTCGGCCGACAGGTGGGAATGCTGTTGAACGACGATCTGTTAACACCCGGCTCGTACCGGTACATTTGGGATGCAGCTCATTTGCCAAGCGGTGTTTATTTCTATCAGATCATTGCCGCATCTGTCAACGGGAATGTGAAAACCATTATTTTTAGGGAAGTCCGGAAATTGCTCCTCGTGAAATAACGATTGCACCATGAACAAAGAATAGGTCAGTGAACATTATTATTTTTTTGGAAAAACATTGTATGACAAAACCAATACACCATCGTTTCCGCGGCATGCTGATTTTGGCGCTGCTGATGTTTAGCGTCGCCAGCACTCAATCCAGAAAAGAAAAAGCGATTGCCGCTCCGGTTGAACCGAAAAAACCGCTGTATGAACAAACGTTCGTTATGGGGCTTTTCCCCAAGTTGCCGGTCGCCATAGATTCCATTCTGCCGATGATCAGCGCAGCGTCGGTCGAAGTGAGCCCATCCATGGCGAACCTCTTGTTCTATAAGACGAATGTTAAAGTGATCCAGCAGGTGGAATTAAGCCAGTCGGAGCAGCAGTTTCTTGCTGCATACTGCGAGAACAAGGTGAGCATGGCATTGTCCCGTGACCGTCGTTTTGGGATACTCAACGGTCATGATTTGCGCGTATTGAAGATTAATGCAACGGACAGCACGTTCAAGATCCGGAACACGCAGATGGAGAACGACATCCAGACCTATGCGAACGATCATCGTGTCGATGGTATATTGACCGTGGATATCCTTATTTCGGAAACGAAGCTGTATTGTTTCCTGACCATCACCGATTTGAATTTTCTGAAGATATGGACGAAGGAATTTTCGGCGAACTACGTCAACGTTGAACCCGATATTGATGCCGAGTTGGAACGGATGATGTCGCTGAAGAAGATAACGGGATATACCGTCGGCCACATAACCATTGCTCTGCTGAGTGCAGATGCATTCAACGGCACGAAAAGCCATCAGGACGGTGCATTGAACTTTGTTTCACTGGGATACCGGTACAACGTATATTCTACCATCATCAATCGTATGAATTTTTTCATCGATACGAAAACATATTTTGGACTGCGACTGTCAAATTTCACCTATTCCTTTCAGCCCGGTCTGTCGTTCGAGATTCTGAAGAACGAAGAGATCGGGCCTCGGTTGCTGACGGTGGACCTTTCATACGGATATCACATTATTCCGCGGGAGTTTTTGCCGGTGTATACGCTCGGGTTCAGTCTTAATATGAGCCGTAGCATCGGATTAACCGGATATTACAGCAGGTTTAAGAATCAAAGCAGCAAAGCAGAATTCCATGTGGCTGGAAACGCTTATGGCATACAGATGAACTTTGTACTCTGAGCCGCACCGTGAACGACAGCATTATTGAACATTACTAACGATTGCATCAACTATGAAAAATATATTACAGGGTATCTTCCTTACAGGTTTGCTGGTATCGGTTTCCGCTGCTCAGGTAGAGGTCGAAGTCGACTCAACAA
>CAJBTU010000373.1 GCA_903958625.1 uncultured Ignavibacteriota bacterium
CTCGTTCTCAGCCGAAACATCCTCTTTCCAGCCAGCCAATCCAAAAATTGGAGAAAAAGTAACGCTCACATACGATCCCGCCGCCGTCGGTGCAGTTCACAATAATGCAAATGAACTGTACGCCGTCATCCTTTTTTTGCATGCCAACGGAGACATGCCTTCAATGCTAGAAAAGAAGATGGAACGATCGGGCAATCGCTGGGAAACATCTTTTACCGTTGACAATGTTAACGCTGTCAGTTTTTCCGTTCGCTATGATTCGGACGATAAGATCGATGATAATGGATCAAAAGCGTGGAATATTCTCTTGACTGGTAAGAACGGCAAACCGCTGATGGGTGCTCAATTTATGCAGGCACTCCTTCATCTTCAAAAGAATTATTTTGGATTCAAGCATTTGCAGGATTCGGCGATAGCAATGGAAGCATTGCGCCGGGAATTGAAGCTCTACCCGAATAATTGGAGAGCAAACCTCCTTGTCTGGGGAATTGACAACAAAAAAACCGGAGATGAAAAAACGAAGCAACGAATCGCAAAAGAGCTTGCCGCAGTGTATGGAAGAGAAAAGAATAACGAACTAGCGGTTCGAGATCTTCTGCAATGGTTCACGTTGACGAACCAGAGCAAAAAATCCGATGAGATTGAATCCATATGGTTGAAAAAATCTCCCGACGGCGCCATTGCTGAATGGAAAGCACAGCAGGAATTCATGAAGGAAAAAGAGCAGGGGAAACGCGCTGCATTGGCAGCCCAATATGTTGAGAGGTTCACGGTGAAACGGGGGATGGAACCAATGTTTATTTCTGCTTTTCTCAGAGCGAAAGATTATGCAAAAGCGGTATCGTTCATTGAAAAATACCCAACCGTTTCTTCCAATTATTACAACAGCATCGGGAATAGTTTGATCAGTAAAGGGGAGCAAATTGATAAGGGAGTTGAAATCGTAAAAAGAGGATTGGACCGCACAATTGCAGGGGATGTTCGCACAAATCTGGACTTCATCATGCTGACGCGTAAGGAATGGAAACAAAATATAACATATCTGCGCGGCATGATCGCCGATACATACGGCGAAGGGCTGATGAAGACGGGAAAATATACCGAGGCGGAAACAATCTTGGAAGAATCCAATTTGCTGATGGAAAGCGATGATACGGACAATAATGCACGTTTAGTTGAATGTTATGTGAAGAACGGAAAGAATGACAAAGCAATTTCTGTTTCATATTCGTCGCTCGTCAAAGGAAAAGGAAATCCACTTTTAATCAGTCTGTATAAGACGGCCTATACAGCGGTGAAAGGAACAGAGGCGGGATTCGATTCAATGCTGACCATTGCAAAGACAGAAATGGGAAAAGAACTCCGGATAAAATTGAAGAAGGAAATCGTAGATAATCCTTCGATCGATTTTGAATTGAAATCCCTTAATGGCGCAATGGTCAAACTTTCCGATTTAAAAGGAAAAGTTGTTGTGCTCGATTTTTGGGCCACATGGTGCGGTCCGTGCTTATCATCCTTCCCGACACTGCAGAAAATGTACGACCGGTTCAAAAATAATCCCAACATTGTGATCCTTGCAATCAATACGTGGGAGAGAGTAAAACCGGAAGAACGGGAACAGCATGTAAGAGATTTTATTGCGAAGAGCAAATATACATTCCCGGTGCTTTTTGATAAAGAAGCAGTCAATGAATATGGCGTTGAAGGAATACCGACCAAATTTATCATCGATAAAAATGGCAGAATCCGTTTCAAGGATGTCGGATTCGGCGGCGCCCAGGAGATGGAAGATAAAATGGAACTTCAGTTTGAAATGCTTCTCGGCGATGAAGTTTCGACGGTAAAATAACAAGGGTTGGCTTATCTGATAAAAAACCGGGTTTTACCCGGTTTTTTTTGATGTTTCAGTGCAAGGAGAAGTATGGTGCTGAATTCACCGACTTCTGTCCTCCATTCACCGAAAACCAGCGAACTTTCCTGTAAAATCGGAGTATGTTTATGCAGTTCATTAAACAGAAAGGAAAAAATCATGGATAATATTCGCCGTCGGCATTTCAGCGTTCAGGATGCTGTGACCGGAAGTTTGTTGATCGCATTCGGCACCATTCTTCTGCTCCAGCAATTGGATATGATTTCTCTTCGCGATCTTGGACTGCATTCCATCTGGCAATTGTGGCCGTTCATCCTGGTCTTCATCGGGATCGGAAAACTTGCGGATGCTCCATCCCTTTATCATATTGGCAAGGGGATCTGGTGGGTGTTTCTGGGTTTGTGGCTCTATGTTTCAATCAACCATCTGTTCGGTTTGAGTTTCAGCGAAACATGGCCCGCAATACTTATTGCGTGGGGCGTGAGCATGATGTGGGAATCGCTGACAAAAGATTCAAGGAAATTTACTTCAGGAGAAAATTATGGAAAACAATAAGCCTTCACTCTTCTCACCGCAATTTGTTCTTGGCCTGATGATTATTGCTGTCGGAGTCGTTTTTATGCTCGACAATCTCGACATCATCTACGCAGGAAACATCCTTCGATACTGGCCGGCGATCCTGGTGGTGTATGGTGTTACGAAAGCCGTACAATCACCGCATAATTCAGGGCAACTGTTCGGATGGATCATCGCTGCGGTCGGTTTACTGATGCTGCTTGATCGGATGGACTTCATTAATTTCCGCGTCTGGAATCTTTGGCCGATCATTCTTATTATCATTGGTCTCAATTTTCTTCGGGGATCGTGGAACCGGAAGAAGAGCTTTTCCGGCCAACCGTTCCAGGATGTATCCACAGATTCCGATTCATACATCAAGAACATGGCATTTATGAGCGGCGTGAAACGGATCATCACATCGAAAGAATTCCGCGGAGGAGAGATCTCCTCATTGATGGGAGGATGTGAAATTGATCTTCGTGAGGCGGAAATGAAAGGGAATGAAGCACAGATCGATGTAAATGTCATTATGGGAGGAGTTGAACTTCGTGTTCCGATGGGTTGGATGGTCTCCGCAGAAGCAACACCGATCATGGGGGCGGTGGAGGATAAAACGTATCCTGCGAAAGAAGGGGCAACGAAAAAATTGATCATTACAGGAACCATTATTATGGGTGGCGTTGAGGTCAAAAATTAATTCATTTCCCGGGCCGGCAATAGTGCCGGTTTGATTTTGAAACCATGCATCCAATCCTTTCTGATAAAAGAAAACTTTTCATCTATCTCTTTGCATGGGGCGCCATCGGTATTCTGGCGGGATTCACTATATCGTCATTCATTGGTCTCAATCCATTGTATCCGATTGCGTTCTCGCTGCCGATGATGCTGGTTTATGGGGAAGTGAATTTATCGGCTTGGTATCTCTGCCGTGCATTTCCTCTTGAGCGGACTTCCCCCGGAAAGATAATTCTTATCGCGTCGGTTTCCGTTGTCATCATCAGTTCGGTGTGGACCGCGCTGGGATGGGGAATAAAAAATGCCATCGAACAATTTTTTTCGGTGACACTTTCGCCTCTTCCGCTGAACCAATCGCTGCTTATCGTTTTTATCACCGGAATACCGTTATTTCTTTTTTCACTGGCGGTCAGTTATCTGATTGCCGCATTTGAACGGACGAAAGAATCCGACAATGCCGCGTATGAGGCCCGGTTACTGGCGCAGCATGCTGAACTGAAGGCATTGCGGATGCAGATCGATCCGCATTTCCTCTTCAATAGTCTCAACTCCATCAGTGCTCTGACAACGACAAATCCGGAACTAGCGCGGACGATGACGACAACGCTTGCCGATTTTTTCCGTAAAAGTTTGTCGTATGGTGCAAAAGAAACGATCCCGCTGAAGGAAGAACTTTCCCTTCTCAATCATTACCTTGATATTGAAAAGATCAGATTCGGCAAGCGTCTGCGCGTTGAGGAACAGATCGACCCGGAGACCCTTTCGGACCATGTGCCGCCGCTGCTGCTGCAGCCGCTATTGGAAAATGCCATTAAACATGGAATATCCAACAGTATTGAAGGCGGAACGATCATCATTGTAACGCAGAAAAAAAACGACCGTCTTTTTATTACGGTGGAAAATCCCGTGGAAGATGATGTACCGAAGAAAAAAGGGGCCGGCATGGGAATGGAGATCGTTCGAAAACGGCTACAGGCGATCTATGGGAGCGACGGCGATGTGAAAGCAACGATGCAAGAAAACACTTTTAAAGTTATACTGTTTTTACCTACTATCTCACAACGATGAAATCCTCCAAGATTAGTGTAATCATTGTCGACGATGAAGAATTGGCCAGAAGCCTGCTTCGCGAATACCTTTCGCATCACTCCAACATAAAGATCGTTGCCGACTGTTCGAACGGATTTGAAGCGGTGAAAGCGGTGACGGATTTAAAACCGGATCTGATGTTCCTGGATATTCAGATGCCAAAGCTGAGCGGATTTGAAGTGATTGAACTGCTTGAGGAACCGCCGGCAGTGATCTTTGTTACGGCATACGATCAATATGCATTGAAAGCGTTTAACGTGCATGCCGTTGATTATCTTCTCAAACCGTATGGAAAAGAACGGTTCGACGCAGCGTTGGAACTTGCTGTTCAACGATTGATCGGTCATCAGCGAAACAAAGCAAAAAAGATCGCAGCAGAGGCGCAACACGGCAAACATCCGCTTGAACGGGTGCTGATAAAAGAGGGGAGCAAGGTGCTCATTCTACCCGTTGAAAAGATAGACTACATTGAAGCACAGGATGATTACGCTTCGTTCAGCGCAGAGGGTAGAGCGCATTTGAAAATGCAGCGCCTCGCCGAACTTGAAACGCTTCTGGACAACAGCCGGTTTGTCCGAATCCACCGTTCATACATACTCAATATCGAACGACTCTCAAGATTAGAACTTTACGCGAAGGATTCCCGCACGGCCGTACTGAAAGACGGAACTAAACTTCCCGTCAGCCGGACCGGATACGACAAATTGAAGGAACTACTCTAACAATCCCAATTTCCTTCATCGGCATTTTGATGATTAATATTTGGAACTTGGTTTTTCTTTTTTTACTATCATGTATCACCTCCGGTCGGAAATACATATTCGAGACATCTGAAAAATTTCACATCAATGTCAGGATGACAAAGCAACAGTCATTCTGAAGGGGCGAAGCGACTGAAGAATCCAGAAACTGGATCCTTCACTACGTTCAGTCTACGACTCGTCTACGACCCGTAGGGTAGAGGATGACAATGGACAACCTATTTTTCAGATGTCACTATTCAGTCATTGCTATATTGGAGAAGCATATGAAAATAATTTTGTTGATGATATTCTTTGCTGTGTTCGTATCCAAAGGGTACGGACAATCGGCAAAAGACAGTGCCGATATCCGCGCTTCTGTTCTGAACTATGTTGAAGGATGGTACGAAGGAAACGGCGAGAGAATGGCAAAAGCAGTCCATCCAAAGCTGGCAAAACGGATCATCGGGTGGAGCAAGGATATTACAAAGAATGAGAACGTGCTGAGCGAAATGAACGGAGATCAGCTTGTTGACGGAACGCGAAAAGGATTTGGAACAAGAACGCCAAAAGAACGCCAGATCAAAAATATTACCATACTGAGCATATATAGTAACACAGCAAGCGTGAAGACGGAAATGGCGGATTGGTACGATTTTATGCATCTTGGCCGCTGGAACGGTGAGTGGAAGATCATCAACGTCTTATGGGAAATGAAGCCGCAGGAGTAAGTCACTCTTCTGACGCGGTTCTGTCTGCCGAACGGCATGCACACGAACATGATCAATGAATCCGGGAACAGATAAAATGAAACATCATTATTATACGTGCGATGTCTTTACCAATACGCCGTTCGGCGGAAACCAGCTTGCAGTATTCCCCGATGCGGTGAATATTCCCGAATACCTGCTTGAGCCGATCACGAGAGAATTTAATTTTTCAGAAACAACATTCGTCTATCCGCCCGTCAATCCCAGCAATACCAAGCGGGTCCGGATATTTACTCCGGGCGGAGAACTTCCGTTTGCCGGTCATCCGACGGTGGGAACGGCGATCACCCTTGGTATCATTGGCGATATTAAGCTTTCCGGAGATATTACAAAGATCATTTTCGAAGAACTTGTTGGTCCCGTTCCGGTTTCAATCAGTTCTGCGAACGGAATACCATTCTTTGCACAACTAACGGCGGCGAAACTGCCCGAGTTTAGCGAAAATATTCTGTCACCCGAACATCTTGCATCAGTATTGACATTGCCGCGGAATGAAATTGCCGATATGAAGTTTCCTCTCCAAAATATTTCTGTTGGATTTCCATTTTTGTTCGTTGCAGTGAAGAACAGAGGAGCATTGGAGCGTATCCGCGTGAATGTACCGGCGATGGAAAAATATCACTTAAAGGAAGTGTTTGTTTTTACGGATGAAGCGGAACAGAAAGACTTTCATTTCCGTGCGCGTATGTTTGCTCCTCTGCTTGGTATCACCGAAGACCCTGCAACAGGAAGCGCGGCGGCGGCGTTCGCCGGGTATCTTGCCGCAAAAGATCCGCTGCGTGACGGAACATTGAAATGGAATATTGAACAAGGATTCGAAATGGGACGTCCGAGTATGCTGTATATTGAAGCGGATAAAAAAGCCGGGGTCACAACAGCAGTTCGGGTCGGCGGAAGCGCCGTGATGATGACGGAAGGGTATTTAGAAATTTAAATATTGTAATATGGTAATTATTAAGATGAAACATCTGAAAACCTCACATCAATGTCATTTCCCCAAAGGGGTCACTTTGTGACGATCCCGACGTCCCGTTGTACGGGATTTCCCGCTTTTCGGGATTCCGACTACGGGATTCCAAAAAAGCGGAACCGTAAAACGGCATTGTTTGTCGGGAGAGAAATCTTGTTTTAACTTCAATAACAAGATCGAGATTCCTCACTTGCCCCTTCGGGGCTTCGTTCGGAATGACAAAGGACAAACAATTTTTTCAGATGTCTTAAGATAGGATTTTTACATTGTGCTCAAAAAATAAGAGAGCATTAAACGCCATGTCGGCCAATCGTGCGGCATATCCTCTCCCCAAACATCCAGCCAATGCGGGATCGATTTTGAATGAAGTATTCCTGAAAGACGGCGCGATGCGTCGGGATTTTCGAAATTTCCCTGACCTGCGGCAATAATGATTTTTCCCCGCCTCATTTGTTCGAGATATTCGTGATCGGTAGCACCGGGAAGATATTGTTCCGGAGAATTAAAAAAGACATTCTCGTCGTAATGTCCTTTGGTATATGACTGCAGATTATAATCACCGCTCATCGCGATTGTCCCGGCAAAAATATCCGGACGGCGGAAGAAAATATTCAGAGCATGCAGTGCCCCAAGCGATGCCCCCGTTGTGATGATCGGTGTCAGGCCCTTATTGTGATCATGAATAAACGGGACCACTTCATTGATGACGTAATCATTATACTGCTGGTGACGGATTCCCTTATGGTGGGGAAGCATCGAATTGTTCATCCAGCTTTCGTTGTTGATGCTGTTGATGGAAAAAGCTTTCAGTTTCCCTTCATTGATGAACGGGGCGATCGCATCGATCAGCTGAAAGCGTTCATATTCAAGGTAATCGGCGGCAGCAGTGGGAAACATGAGAAGGGCCGGACCGTAATGGCCGTACACGGCGATCTCCATGTTCTTGTTCAGACTGGTACTGTGCCACTGGCGGATCTCGCGATGCATTGTTTCCTCAAATAAAAAATTTAATCAATATAAGAAGGAAAATACAAAGGGCAAACCGGAATGGATGAATTGGCATAATCATTAATGCCGACAGAAGTGCGTGATAGCCGGTTTAGAGTATGGTAATCGCGTGTTGATAGATTGCCGCCATATCGTCGGCAGAATCCATCGTGATCTTCAAATCGCGTATCAATCCGTTGTTCAGTCCGTAGATCCAGCCGTGCACTTGAAGAGATTGGCCGCGCGCCCAGGCATCCTGAATGACGGTCGTTTCGCAGACATTCAGCGTCTGTTCGATCACATTCAATTCGCAGAGACGGTCAACCTGTTTATTCTCATCGCCGGCGGCTTCAACGATCGACCGGTATTTTTGATGGATATCCTGGATATGCCGCAGCCAGTTATCGATCAATCCATAACGCTTATTTGTCAGAGCTGCGCGCACGCCTCCGCATCCATAATGTCCGACCACCATGATATGCTTTACGTTCAGTACATCAACAGCATATTGAATAACGGAAAGACAGTTCAGATCCGAATGAACCACAACATTGGCGACATTGCGGTGAACGAACAATTCTCCCGGATTCAGTGCGACAATTTCGTTTGCCGGAACGCGGCTGTCGGAACAACCAATCCAAAGATATTGCGGCGACTGAATATTTTCCAGGCTCTTAAAAAAATCGTGCTGCTGTACAATTTTCTCTGAAGCCCATCGGCGATTGTTATCAAGTAAATTTGAAAGACTGTCAATATTCATAATTGTCCGTTCCAATTGTCTTCGTTATGATTGAATTCATCCCTGATGTGTTTCACCTGTGTATCGGTCAGCGGACCTTTATTCACAGATTCGATATTCTTTTTAATGTGATCGAGATTTGTTGTGCCAACAATCGAACAGTTCACTCCCGGTGTGAATGCCGTGAAGCGCAAGGCAACATCCAGCCAATCATCACCAAAATCCAGACGCATAGCCTTCATCCGCTTCCAATATTCTTCGCAGTATTGACCGAATGGTTGTGATGAGCAAAGCCACGGAGCGTTACCGATCGGGCGCTTCGCAATAAATCCAACTCCTTGTTCTGAAGCCGGGAAAACAACGGAGTGTATCGACCGTTGATCAAATACGTTCACCGAACTCATCAATCCGCCGAATTGCTTTGACGCTAAAGCGAATTCCAACGCATCATTTTCTCCCGAATAAGCCGTAATGCGGATCTTTCCATCCCGAACCATATTCTGCAATGCAGAAACGACCTCTCCCTGTTCAAGCGTTTCTTTCGGACAGGAATGAAGATGAACGATATCAATGTGATCCGTTCTCATCTGCTGAAGCGCATGATGAACACCGGCTACGACGCAGTCATAGGTCCAATCCTGATATCCGGAAATACCGTAACCGACTTTTGTGGAAAGAATGAAATCGTTTCTTCGCCAGGATAAATGCCTGCCGATCCGTTCTTCCGACAGTCCGTACCCGCGCGCAGTGTCGATGAACGTGATTCCGAGATCGACTATTTGATTAACAAAATAACCGGCATAATTTTCGTCCATCTTCGCATCGCCGATCAATCCGGCGCCGAATCCGAGAATGGGAAGCACTATACCGGTATTACCGTAAGGCTTCGAATTCATGAAAGATCATCTTCGTTTTGCGGCCGCAAGATCATATAACTCCAAATATTTTTTAGCTGAACTTTCCCAGGAAAGATCTTTTGACATACCATTGATCTGAATTTTTTTCCATTCTTCCGGAATGTGATATGAATCGATTGCCCGTTTTACCGCAGCATGCAGAGCGGTACCGGACGTATCGGCAAACGAAAAGCCATCACCGGTATCCTCTCCGAGCGATTGATATTCGTGCCAATCCTGCACAGTGTCGGCAAGTCCGCCTGTTTTGCGGACAATGGGCACAGTTCCGTACCGGAGAGAGTACATTTGATTAAGTCCGCACGGTTCATAATGTGACGGCATCAGGAACATATCTGCACCGGCTTCGATCAAGTGAGCCAGTTCGTTGTTGAATCCAAGATAGGTCCAGCATTTATGCGGCAATGTTTGGTTCATTGTTTTGAACAATGTCTCAAATTTATCGTCGCCGCTTCCCAGAATGACCCACTGAGCGTCAAGCTCCATCAGTTCTTCAATGGCTTCGGCGATCAGGTCGAAGCCTTTTTGCGCGACAAGACGGGAGATAATGCCGATCACCGGAACATTCGCGCTATATGTCAGCGAAGTTTTTTTTAAAAGGAATTGCTTGTTCTGTTTCTTTTTGCCGAGATCATTCCGTGAAAAATGGAATGGAATATGTTTGTCCGTCTCGGGATTCCATTCTTCCGTGTCAATGCCGTTCAGTACTCCGAAGAAATCCGATTCGCGTAAACGCAGGTATGTTTCCATTCCGGCGCCATATTCCGGAGTGAGTACTTCTTGCGCATACGTTTCGCTGACAGTGCTGATCACTTCGGAGAGCAGTATTCCTCCCTTCATCATGCAGAACGAATTATCATAGTCAAGAAGACCGCCGTTTCCGTATTCCGGGCGCAGTTCGGCTTTCATCAATGTATCGAATGAAAATCTTCCCTGATAACCGATATTGTGGATTGAATAGAGAAATGCGGAGTGGTCGAACATCCTGTCCCATCCGTAATTGTCCTTGACCAAGACCGGCATTAATCCTGTCTGCCAGTCGTTGCAGTGGAAGACATCCGGCGCCCATTGCAGCTGCTGGCACAGTTCGATCACCGCTTTATTCAGGAGAATGAAGCGTTCATCCTCATCCCAATTTTCCGTATAGATCTTTCCACGGTGAAAATATTCCTTACAGTCGATAAAATAAATATCAACGGTTGATTGCGGGATCTTTGCCGTATATACATAAACTGTTCGGGGAAATCCGCCCACACGCACCTGCAGTTCGCCGACCGAATCAAGAAATTTCAGGCCGTACTTCTTTTCATCGATGGAATCATATTTCGGGATAAAGACCTTTACATCAACCCCTAGAGCGGCAAGATGCTTTGGAAGAGCACCAACAACGTCGGCAAGACCGCCGGTCTTGGCAAACGGAGTACATTCGGATGCAACAATGGCAACTTTCATGGGTTTCCTGAGAAATGTTGTAACAATATCAAAAATCAGAAGGCAAATTGCAAAAAGTGAAGGTTGGAAGGTCGGCCAAAAGGCGGATCAGTTTCGTGTTACGATTCATGCCAATCGGATGTGACTTCCATCAGGCAGACAAGTCCGCGCCATTTGCCGTAACGGTCATAATGCTTTTCGATCGCCGTATCGGAGACAACACCCCTTTTTTTGTGAAGTTCGGAGAATCGTTTCCGGACCCAAGAATCAATGCCGAGGTAATCATACCGTCCAATAAGTTTCATGAGATTTCCTGCGGCATAATGTCCGATCCCTTTTATCGAGCGGAGTTTCCAATACAGCTCTTCTGTCGGTAGACCGGAATGACGCAGTGACTCAAGTTCAATCTTATTGTTGACGAGGTTTTTACACAGTTCCAGAAGATACGGCGCACGGTATCCGCACGAGATCTCCTTGCGCAGCCAAAGGTCTGATTTTTTGGCGATCGTTTCCGGGAAAGGGAATGAATAAATATTTTCGGCGGTTTCAATGCCAAGTTTTTGTGTAAGCTGAGTTGTCTGAATTTTTGTGAGCGCCCAGCTGCAATTGGTCGTAAACATCATCTTTACAACATCTTCAAATACCGATGGTGAACGGAGCATTCTCCCGGCGCGTCGCTTCGGAACCCAGCGCAGATGGGGAGATTTCCTGCAGAGCGAATAGAATTCTTCGAGAGCTTCATCGATCCGCAGCATAGAACGGACAATGTTCTTTAAACGCTCTTTTTCCGTTGTTGTGAGACGAACACCATTCTCGACGGTGATGGTGAGAACAGAATTGTGCGCACGGATACGGGCAGCGACATGTTTGGTCTTCGATAATGAAATCACGGCGTGCAGTTCCGTTTTTGTCTCATTGGCCGCGAACGGAGGAAGATCATACCATCCGTGAGAGTTAATGGTTGACGGCAAATTAAAATTCGGCGGAAGCTGTATGGTCATCGATTGTTTCAATGTATATCAAACCAGAGATCATTATTCGGCATGAATTTTTCATGAATAAAATTTTCTGCCTCGATAATTGCCCGTTCAAGGATCAACGGACTCTTCAAGCCTTCCGTAACGGCGCGTTGATACAGAGCGATCGCTTCTTCGCGTTTGCCATCATTCTCCAGCAGATTGGCATACCGTAATGAACTCAGAAGTCTGTAAAGATCGGTCTCTTCCGTTGCGAACGATGAAGCGGCTTTCAAGAAGTTTTCTTTTGCTTTTTCACTGTTGCCGGCGGCGGCGGCGGAGATGTTTCCCAGGACGTAGTATGCCAGCGGCGCACTGCCGGTGGAATTATTCGGATCGAGCTGCAGAGTGTATAATGCCTCCCGTTCCGCATTAACAACGTCACGGTTGATGGAAAGGAATTGAAGTGATGTCTTCGCGTGGGCCGAGATACGGATATTCAATAACCAGCGAAGGATAGTGTACTGCGGATCGAGTTCGACGCTTACAGGAACCTGCGGGAAAGTGAAGGTGAATTCCTGCTTAGCCTGTTCCACAAAGACCCGTTTTGTCACCTTCCTGTTCCCAAAGGTAAAGACAATCGGAACCGGCATAGAAAAAAGGTCCCCGCGTTGTTCGATGGTTGTCCGGATGATCGACATTCCTCTCAGCGTCGTTTCACTTTTCCATTGCATGACGTACTCGGGTACCGTAGAACGGTACAGCCATTGATTGAAGAACCATTCCAGCGAAGATCCATATTCCGCTTCGCAAAGGCTTTGAAACTCATTGAACGTAATATGGGTTTCGGAATAACGTGCCGACACCGTTTCGATCACCGCGCTGAATGATTCGCTTCCAAGAAGATGTTCAAGCATCAGAAAGAGATTTCGTCCTTTGAACGAGATGATCTCGTTGGTGTTGGCTTTAGATGTATGTCCGGCTGCAATAGTGCCGACGGGAAAAAACGTCAGTGCATTTGAAAGGCTTTGGAACTGCTCCTGTTTTGTGAAAGACGGATACGATGAACGAAGGAAACGCAGGGCAAGATATGATGCAAATCCATCGTCAAATACAGCGGTGGAATCATTGCTTGCCGGACAAAACCGCCGGGATAACCGGAGTAGCCAATGATTAAACGCAGTTCGAGTGATCGATGCAGAATCAAAAACAGTATAGGCCGGAGAATTCCTCAGGATGATAAAATCTCTCGAGCTGAACACAGGCTTTTCGATCTTACCGTTCCCAACGACAGCATATGTCATGCTTTTAACCCGAGTCTGTTTCGTCATTGCTGTAAAATACCGGATGGCATCACTCAATTGACTGGATATGGCAGCGGCATATTGCTGATTGAATCTGAAGGGAGATGAAAACAGAGTGACCGAAAAAAGAGAATCAGAACTGAAAGCTTTCTGTTTCATTGGGTTCTGCAATCCGCACAGAGTGAACGCGGTGGAGAGCAATGTCCGCTGCGAGGCGCTTCTTTTCCATATTCGGGATCCATCGGTTGAAACGGTATCAAACGGTTGTTCGGACACAACGGTAAATTGCTGAGGTACGGTTAACTCCAGAGAGAAACATTCTGTTGTTAATGATCCGAAGAGCGGCAGCCACGAATGCAAACTGTTGTAAGGAAGAAGGAATTCCTTTTGATTGAGGAAGATGTTTCCAAAAGATGAAGAATCCAGAATTGTCTTGAATTCTATATTCAGGAAGAGCGTATCGTTTGGCTGCTTTTCGTCGGAAAGATCTAGCCTGATTAAATCAACATTGCCTGCGACAGAGGTAGTCCGGTCGTCATCATACGAATCATTGTTTCTGTCTTGCAATGAATTGATTGCCCATTCTTTGGGGACGAAAAAAAAGAATTGTGCCGAAGCGCTGTCAACAAGCTGGGCCTCCACATGAATGCGTCCGGTAATTTCCCGCGTGCGGTCATTCATGACGGCGGAAACATCATACGAGAGGATTTTCGTTTCCGTTTGTGATAGGACCGATAACGGGGAAATAAAAAATAACAATAAGAACCGATTCATAACCCGAATGCACGCTCAATATGTACTGCAAAAATCCGTGAAGTATCAGCGTCTATAATTTTGCCGCTGCAGGATGGCGGCGATATGGGCCAGTCCCCCTTGAAAACATGTACCACAGTACCGAACAATTTGCGCAAACGCAAATATATTAATAGCGGGTAAACGTATCTCTGCACTACCCGTTTTTCATAAACTGAATGAGCGAATCAAAAAACAGTGCCGGTTCATCCAGCCAAGGAAAGTGTCCCGAATGTTCCATCATGAGCAGTTGTGCGCCCGGTATCCTCTCCGCCATCACTCCGCTCCACTCCGGCGATACGTGCACGTCATATTTTCCTCCGATGATCAGCGACGGAACGGAAATATTCTGCAGTCGTTCCGAGACATCGTAACGGTTCAATTCATTCATGACAAAATACTGATTCCGCTGCGCGTTGAATTTTGCATGCGCAAAGATCTCGTCGATGATTGTTTTTGATCCCACGGTTTGTGCGTCCAATTGATAGACCGCGCGGTTGAATGCTTTCACACGTTCCGGAGCGGGAAGAGAGCGGACCTCTTTTGAGATCCTCTCAAACTCTTTATGTAATGGATGGGCAGGATCGCGGAAAGTTCCTTTGTGGAATTTTCCTGACGGTGCGGAGCAGACGACGGCCAATTTGTTCACGTGTGCTTGATGCGCAAGGGTATATTCTAGCGCTGTCCAACCGCCGGCGGATTGACCCATGATGTTCCATCGTTCAAGACCAAGGTAAAGCCGCAGTGCTTCAATATCATATACAAGTGTTGGAATTCCGTATTCATTTTTTTCGGTGACCTCGCTCGATGTTCCTGTTCCGCGCGGATCGAGGCGTATCACGGTAAATTGTTCGGCAAGCCGGTCAAGCGTTGACCAGCGGTGACCGTCAATGCCCCATGAAACAGGACAAATAAATAGCGGTTCGCCCTGTCCGATTATGGAATAGCCTATCTGCGTTTTTTGAAGTTGAAGACTAAATGTTCCGTTTTGCATGCACGAATATACTGAAGAATCGTGAATTATGGATGGAGAATGATTACATTTGTAAAAACACAACGAGGTGCATATGAACTTAACGGTATTTTGTCTTTCGGTTTTTCTGTTCGCAGGCTGTTCAATTTTTTCGTCCACCAATTATGCTCCGCTGGAAACCGTCCCTTCCGTTGATGTAAAAAAATATACCGGAAAATGGTACGAAATTGCATCATTACCTTTTTCACGGCAGGAAGGATGCTCCTGCACTACGGCTGAATACGAAATTCTTGGCGACGGAGTTCTCAGCGTGACGAACAGATGCAAAAAAGGAGATGGATTCGATCAGGCGGTAGGGAAAGCGTTCGTTATTGAAGGAACGAACAACACTAAACTTAAAGTGCAGTTCTTCTGGCCGTTCAAAGGTGACTATTGGGTGATCGATCTCGCTGAAGATTATTCGTATGCGGTTGTCGGTATGCCAAGCAGGAAATATTGCTGGATCTTATCCCGCACAACAACAATGAGCGATGAGACATATGCCGGTATTTTGGAACGAGTGAAAGCGAAAGGATTCGACATTACCCGGTTCAATAAAACCACGCACGAGTGTCAGTAAGAAGTATATCATCCGGCCGCGCAAAGCGACCGGATGATGATGATATTAAAATTTTGCCGTTATCCCGACGATCGGCATGATGCCGAAATCGTATTTCGGAGTCATAGTCACGGCTCCGTTCACATCGGCTTTATATGAATAGGACATGATGTTGTCGCGGTTGTACACATTCCACAGATCTAAATATGCCGTCAGCGCCCATCCTGCCAGAATAAATTGTTTGTCAACGCGAATGTCGATCTTATGATAATCGGGATACCGGGCGGAATTGACCGGACCATCCACGAGATAGAAAATGCCCCCCTTGTTCACGACACCGGCCACCGGCGTGTACGGATTTCCTGAAGCAAACTGGAATTTAGCGCCAATCTGCCATCCCTCGCCAATTTCCATACCGGCAAGAATATTGACGATATGCGGACGGTCGTACTCAAAATCATATTCCGGTTGTGTCGTCATATCCTGTCGCCGTGAAACCGAATAGGAGTATGAAGCACTTCCCACAAACCCATCATTGAATTTTTTCTGCAGTGATAATTCGATTCCGCGTGCAAATCCGCTGCCGGTGTTGAGCAAAAGATTTGAACTGTCCGTACCGACAATGACATCATGGATATCCTTTTGATACGCTTCGATTGTTACACGAGTGTCATCGGCAAGACGGTGTTCAATTCCTGCAACATAATGGATCGCTTTGCTGCTCTTCAGTGAAAGATTTCTCGGGTCCGGCGAGATCTGATAACTTGCCGGTGTCTGCACAAATTTTCCCCAGGCCAGATTTAAGGAGGTCGATTCCATAATTCTGTACGAAAGTGCCAGGCGCGGACTGATATCGCTCTCGTTGATCAATTTAAAATTGTCGAACCGCAGACCGGCGGAAAGAGTTAACGGCTGTATGATCCGGTATGTGGATTGAATATACAATGCAGATTTTGTTGTCACGTCCGGCTGGAACGAGATCGTTGTTGCAGGAACGATTGTTCCGGTTCGCGTTGTATCCTCCGGTGTCCACGAAATATTTTTGGAATCAATTGTCTTTCCCATGACGCCGATCTTCATGTCGAGCGAAGAAGAGAATTGATAGGTCAGTTCTGATTTCAGCGTGAACTCATTCTCGAGGATCTCTTCGCCGCGCAGCGTGTGATTGGCCTGCGTTCCCTGGTTTGTCGTCCAGCCGTTGCCGGTACGCGACACGGTTGTCATTACAAATGCCCGTTCGGAAAGAAGCGAACGCCAGTTCAATCCGAATGCGGAACCGAAATCATCGCGGGCGAGATATTCATATTTGCTCATGGCGGACGATTCTTTCGATGAACCGAGTTTGTCGATCTGGTCTATATAATAGAAGCCGACAAGACTGATCCTATTATTCTGATCGATGTCGTAGGTGATCTTTCCA
>CAJBTU010000374.1 GCA_903958625.1 uncultured Ignavibacteriota bacterium
ATTCGAGAATGATATGGTCGAGTTCCGGATCGGTAGTATCTTTTATTGCAGAGATCGGAGCAGGATCGACATTGACAATTTCATACATAATTGCTGTTTCATGAATTCCTTTGAACGGCGATTCACCGGCGAGCAGTTCATAGAGAACAACCCCAAGGGAAAAAATATCTGTGCGATGATCGACATCAAGTCCCTGAACCTGTTCGGGAGACATGTACCCCATCGTCCCCATGGTCGTACCGGCTTTTGTCAGACGGGAGACATTACCGGTTGAGTATAATTTTGCCAATCCGAAATCCATGATCTGCACGATGCCGTCTTTGCGGATCATGATATTGTCCGGCTTGATATCCCTGTGCACAATTCCTTTTTCGTGTGCGGCGGCCAATCCTTCAGCGACCTGAATTCCGATTTCCAGGATCTGTTTTTGTCCGAGATTCTCCTTCTTTTCTTTTAATGACTTTCCGTCAACGAATTCCATGACGATGAACAATTGTCCTTCAAATTCGGAAATATCATGGATCGTGCAGACATTCGGATGATTCAGGGCCGATGCGGACTTCGCCTCCTGGATGAATCTTGCTTTATCCTGTTCCGACGCGGCAAGATGCGACGGGAGGAATTTTAGTGCGACGAAGCGGTCGAGTTTGGTGTCTTGAGCCTTGTAAACGACACCCATGCCGCCTTCACCTAATTTTTCAAGAATCTTATATTGAGATATTGTTTGTCCTATCATACACTCTCCTTCATATAGCCCCCGATAAATAACATCGGGGTCCTCGAAGTTGCTTCCACTCGCTTCGCTCGTGGGCAACTTCGGGACATGCCGCCTTCACCTAATTTTTCAAGAATCTTATATTGAGATATTGTTTGTCCAATCATAATTTTAATCTTTTTAATTTGAAATTGTTCCGCCTAAAAACGGCGGGATTCTCAATATTTCTACCACTCGCATAAATCGCTCGTGGGAAATATTGGAATTTGACCGATCATAATTGATGAGCAGACGGAGCCTGCCGTAACGGCGGACTCCATCTTCAACACATTATCCTGCGACTAATTTTTGAAATCGTTTGTTGCTTTTCAGCGGTCTCCAGACAGGATCCAGCTTCAGGTATACGGGAGAAAGTTCTGAAGGGATGGAAAGAAGCTGTTCGATCAGATCGAGTGCTTTCTCATGCTCACCCACCATCACATAGATCTCTGCGAGTTCCAACAAACGGAATGAACCTCGCCACGCTTCCTTCTCAATCGGCAGCAATTCTACGCCTTGATTCCCGTACTGAACCGCCTTTTCCTTGTTGCCGAGACCGGCATAGGCGATGCCAAGAGAACTATAGACCCGTTCATCTTCATTTTCCTTCAATAGTTTCTTTTCCAGATACGCAACGGAACTGTCATAATATTTTTTTGCGAGCTGCTGATTGCCGCGGAACTGTTCCAGCCGTGCCCGGAGCAGCACGGTGGGGTAAAAACTGAATTGCGTGTTCAGCAATGCATCCGACTTGGCAGCTGTCATCACGGAAATTGCTGCATCATACTTTCCTTCTGCCTGGTTGACCAGAAATTCCATATAGTCGATCGAAAATTCCGTTTCTTCCATCTTTCCGGTTCTCCGTGCTTCCGTCAAAAGTGCTTGTGCCGCCGACAAGTCTCCTTTCCACAACAGCAGATTCTTGATCTTATCCCAATATGTCACAATGATATCCGGTGCAAGTTCGAGTGAACGGTCCTGGTAGGAATCTGCTTCTTCATATTTCCTCTGCAGCGTCAGAGTTTCGCCCAACTGACGGAGAATGTCCGATGCACGGGGATTTGCTTCGATGGAGCGTTTGAATGCGTCAATGGAACCCTGCAAATTTCCCTGTCTCCGCATCACCGCCGCAATTCCATAATGCACCTGGGCATTGTTCGGACGATACTTCAATGCAAGATCGAATTCTTTCAACGCATTTGAATAATCAAGCTTTGTGTGATAATGGAACCATCCCATAGCTTCATGTGCTTCCGACAATTCCGGGGAAAGTGCAATCGCTTTTTCCGCCGCCTCGCGGGCCATTTCTATGCGATTTGCGGTGCGGTCATAAAAGAACCAATAGAAACTTGCGTGTGCTTTTCCAAGACGTGCATACGCGGCGGCAAATTTCGGATCGAGACGGACCGCTTTCGTGAATAATTTTATGGCTATCTCCTGATCGGATTTGGAGATACTTCTATCTGCATATTCCACTGCTTGCAAATAATTATCATAGGCCTCAGAATTCTCTGTCAGCGACGTGGTCAACGAATTATGTTCGGTCGTTGCCAAAGCAATATTCATCGCACCGGCAACCCGGCTGGCAATGTCGGATTGCAATGTGAATGCGCTTGAAAGAACTGATTCCATCGATTCCGACCATGCCTGCGTTTCATCTTCAACTTTGATCAGCGTCGGATTCACCCGGACGTGAGTCTGCCCGTTCACATTTTCCCAGCGCACGGTTCCCTGAAGAATATAATTCACTCCCAACTCATCACCGATCTGTTTGAGCGTCTTCGTTGTCTTTTTATATTGCACCGCACTCGAGCGTGCGATCACCTTTAAGCTGGACAATCCTGATAATCTGCTCGTCACTTCGTCCGTCATGCCGTCAACAAAATAGTCCTTGTCGTTCGGTCCGAGATTCTCGAACGGCAAAACAACAATGATCTTCTTTTCGCTTTTGCCTGTAACAGCAGTGAGGAAAGAATCCTTGAAGAGGAACAGCGCAACGATGATACATAAAACGGCACCTATACCGGCAAGATATTTCGGTGAAAGAAACTTGCTCTTTGCGGCGGACGGAGTTGTTGTTCCGGCTTTTGACCGTATTTCAGACGGACGCTGATACTCCTGTGTCCGCACCACTCTTGTCGATTCCTTCTTCAGCCGCCGTAGATCGACGATGATCTCCGCCATCGACTGGTATCTGTCTTCAGGATCCTTCTCAAGTGATTTCTTAACGATATGCAGCAGTTCTGCCGGAATATCATTGCGATATTTCGATGCATCTTCCGGCTCTTCATTGACGATGGAGTACATGATGGCCGCTTCGTGCTCGCCGCGGAACGGCATCTTCCCGGTTGTCATTTCGAAAAGAACCACGCCGTAGGAAAAAATATCCGACCGTGTATCGGCGTCAATTCCCTGGATCTGTTCCGGCGACATATACGCAAGCGTGCCGATCGTGCTGGAGGTTCTTGTCAATTTCAAAGAACCTTTCAATTTGGCAAGACCAAAATCCATCACCTTTATCTGGTTCTTCGAATTCACCATGATATTCTCCGCTTTGATATCGCGGTGAATGATCCCTTTGCTGTGCGCTTCCTGCAGCGCTTCGCCGATCTGAATACCGTAGTCCACCACTTGCTTGATGTTCAACGGAGATGATGATGCAACTTTATCACGAAGGGTCACCCCTTCTACAAGCTCCATTTCTATGAATTGCTGCCCGTCAACTTCATCAATGCCGTAAATTGTACATACATTCGGATGATTTAACGCCGATGCAGATTTTGCTTCCTGGAAAAAACGTGATTTCTCCTGTTCCGATTTTGTCACATGTGCCGGAAGAAATTTGAGAGCGACAAAACGGTCGAGTTTGGTGTCTTGCGCCTTGTAGACGACACCCATGCCGCCTTCACCCAACTTTTCAAGAATCTTATATTGAGATATTGTTTGTCCTATCATACATGCTCCATCATAAAGCCCCCGCAAAAAAACAGCGGGATTCCGGAATTTTCTTCCTCTCGTTGTATTATTCTCGCGGAAGAATTTCGATCTTCACTGAGCTTGTCAGCAATTTTGTTATAAGATATTTTTTTACCCGTCATAAGAGATACTGTAATGTATCGGTCATTCCACAATCGAAAATATTTCCCTGTGTCCTGACTCGATGTGTGCCATGAATTTGCCATACCATGCACCGAACTCTTTGGAGGACATTGTTTCGGTTGAATTCTTTTCAAAGGCGGCAAGGTTCTCGAATTTCATTTCCATTTCCAGCGTGTAGAATTTTCCGGTAACATCAAGAAGATACCGCGGATCTGATTGACCATGTTGTTTCATCATTTCTTTCCCCTCGGCGATCAATGCTTTTACCTCTTTGGCATGACCGAACTTCAACTGGAATGTATTCCGAACGATGACCATAACAGTTCCCTTCATTTATGAATTGTTGATGAACGTGATACATCATTGTAATATTCGTACCGAATGAAGAGTGTATCTCTACTGTAATCGATTCGTTGTATCCGGCATTGTTCTCGAATTTATTTTTTTTCCACGATGTTTTGCCAGTTGAAGATGATCGATGCACTGTTCAGCGACCTTGTATTCAATGTCCGTTTCAATAGGAATTTTTTTCCGTCCTTCGAAATATCCTGAGCTTTCGTCTGAAAACCGCCGTCGATCCTGAACAATGTCCTTTCCGAGCCGACAGTGATCTGTTCGTTCGTGACCGTGACCTGAACAGAAATAAATTGCTGGTCATTCACATTATAAATGATCTCCGTTCCATTGTTGACCCATCGTGCCTGTTCGCCGCCATTTGTGGAGACCTGCCACTTGCTGGGCGAACCGTCCGTGGGACGGATGTAGATCTCATATTTTCCCGTTTCGTTCGATTGATACGTGAACCATTTCCCATCCGGTGAGAATGTGCCGATCCATTCGCTGAATTCGGATGTCAACAGCGGTGTAAATTTCTTTTCCGTCAGGTCGTACATCCCGATATCCCACTTTTGATTTCCCGGATTGTTCAAGGAAAGAAGTAACTTCTTGTTGTCCGGAGTAACATCCGTTACATAGCAAGGTGATGTTGAATGGAAGACCAACCTTTCATCTCCCGTACCGTTGCTGTTCTTTTCATAGATACAGAACGTTCCGGATTTATTGGAACTGAAATAAACCGTACTTCCGTCCGGCGACCATAGCGGAACGACCTCCATACCTTTTTCGAATGTCAAGCGGGTATCGCTGTTACGTTCAATATCATGGATCCACAGATCGGTATTCTTTGCCGCCTCATCGTAGATATCCGTTGCAATAAACTTTCCGTCTTCGGAGAATGATGCTATTGTCGGCACCGACTTGATCTTAATAGAATGCTCTGAAATGCCCTGATCAGTATACACCACGAGCTCATTATCCGTTGATGATGTACCAAGGAACACAAGGCGGTTGTTTCGGGAGATAGAAAAAGCCCCTTTGCTCCGCGGCTGTGCATAGAGTATATTCTCCAGCACCGGGACCGGATCTCCTTTCAACGAAAGTGCACTCTCATCAAACTGTTGCGCAAGGATCGAATTCTGTTTGTAATACAACAGCCACCCTTGATTGTACACCACATTGCTTGAAGCATGGAAAACAACTTTACCATTCCCGCCGCTTAATGAACCGACATGGATATTTTCCACTTCCTGATCGAGTGACGGTTTATTCGTTTGTGAAGAATAGAAAAAATGATCACCGTCCGATAAGAAACAAGGCCACCGATGATTCGATTCCAGTTCTGTCGTATCAAGCGACGTGAGCTGCTTTGCCGTTCCGCCGGCGGATGGGACCTGATAGAGCGGGCCATTGCTCAATGGTGCAAAAACGATGACACCGGACTTATTCCATGCTCCGCCTCTTCCGCTCGTAGCATCACATATTGTGAACGTCGGTCCCCCTTTTGCATCGATCTTCTTCATCCGTCCGTCGGCAAAGAACGCGATCATTTTACTGTCGTAGGACCAGAAAGGATAGGACGCATTCTCTGTACCGGGCATCATAATTGAAACGGAGGAATTGACAGGCCGTACCCAGAGAAAATCTTTTCCAATGGTGTCCCTTCCGACATAGGCAACCATTGAGCCGTCTGGAGAGATCTCAATATGACCTCCGTTCGTCGAATTGAATGTGATGCCGTTCTGCGTTCCGATCGATAATTGCATCAGTTCCGGAACAGGTTTCAGAAATACCATATAGGCCGATACGGAACCAACGAGGATCAATCCCAGCACAATCGCTGTCGTCATCCACCAGTTGAGACGGAATGATTTTTTTTGATGGATCGTTTCAAATTCCGTTGTTTGCGGAGCGATCCGTGATCCCGACGAGATCTGACTTTTCCGTACGGCGAGGATCCTGCTCGCTGTCTGCCGGCTTGATTCGCGTTTCAGTTTTCGAAGATCCTTGACGATCTCTTTTGCTGATTGATACCGTTCATCCGGTTCTTTTGCCAAACACTCCAGCAGGATTGCATCAAGATCCGGTGGAAAATCCGGTTTGAGGATAGAGACAGGATCGGGGTCGACATTCACGATCTCATAAATGATCGCTGTCTCATGCATCCCTTTGAACGGCGACTGGCCGGAGAGAAGTTCATATAAAAGAACACCGAATGAAAAAATATCGGTGCGATGGTCCACATTGAATCCCTGCACTTGTTCGGGCGACATATATCCCATCGTGCCGACGGTATTCCCTTCACGCGTCAGTCGGGATGCTCCCTGTTGTTTTGCCAAACCGAAATCCATGATCTGAACAAGCCCATCCTTCCGCATCATGACATTTTCCGGTTTAATGTCGCGGTGAATGATCCCTTTTTCGTGTGCCGCTGCCAACGCTTCGGCAACTTGAATGCCAATTTCAATGGATTGTTTGAAGGAGATATTGTTCTTCCGGTCCCGAAGTGTCTCGCCTTCTATGAATTCCATGGCGATAAACATCTGGCCTGCCCCATCGGAACCTTCATATTCCGACACATCATACACGGTGCAGATATTGGGATGGTTCAAGATTGCTGCCGCCTTTGCCTCCTGCATGAACCGCAGCCGGTCCGATTCCGTTGAGCTGACATTTTTCGTAAGAAATTTCAACGCTACAAAGCGGTCGAGTTTGGTATCCTGCGCTTTATACACTACTCCCATCCCACCTTCACCAAGTTTCTCTAAAATTTTATATTGCGAAATCGTTTGCCCAATCATATGCACCTCAGGTAACTCCCGCTATAAAACAGCGGGATTCTGAAATTCTCTACCACTCGTGGTAAAACACTCGTGGGAGAATTTCGAACTTCACCAAGTTTCTCTAAAATTTTATATTGAGATATCGCTAGTACAATCATAAGTGTATTTTAAAAATGTTTGAAATTGTCCCGCCAAACAACGGCGGGATTCTCAATATTTCTACCACTCGCATAAATCGCTCGTAGGAAATATTGGAATTTGCCCTATCATACTTTCTCCTTCATATCCTGCCTTCGTCAATTTTTCCGTCTATAGTACATTGAGATGTTTTCTTAACAACCACTCTTCTATTTCCCCTTCATTAGTTCGACATAACCAATCTCGTTCCGTATTCCGTCAAAATCCGGATCCGTTTTAATCCATTCATAATCCTCCAAGCCGGCGACAATGGATTTTTGCAGCGTTTCTATTGCTATACTTTTTTGATCTAACCGTGAATACACGCAGGCGGCATTATAGAACATCAGCGGATCATCAGGACTCAGTTCAATTGCTTTATTGGTCTGTTCTAATGCCGCTTCCCGTTTCCCGACGACGGCAAGTTGTGTTGCATAATGGATATGAGACCGTGCATCATCAGGATGTTTCGACAGGTATACAGGAAATATTTCCAGCATTTCTTTAATGATTGACTCCATCTCTTCTTTTTTTCCAAGACGTTCGTATGCCATACGCAGTTCGCCATACGCGGTATGGAAATCCGGATTGAGTTCAATCGTTCTCCGTAAAAGAACAATTGCTTCCTCATCCCGATTCATCACATGACAAATTCTTGCAAGCACCCAATATCCCGTAAAGATGTTCGGCCCTAACTCTATCGCCTTTCGAGCAGCAGCCTCTGCTTCCTGGATCGATTTTTTACTGAAATACGCCATGGCCAATGCAGAGTATGCTTCTGCAACCGTTGAATCATACATCAGAGCTTTCAGACTCGATTCTATTGCCTTATCAACCCATATTTCTTTCGTATCGTAATCGTAATGGAGTGTCGCATAAGATTCTCCTAAACCGGCATAGGCGGCGGCATACCGGGTATCAAGTTCGATCGCCTTTTGGAACAGATGAATGGCAAATTGTAAACTGCTTTTCGTCCTGCGGTACAGGAATTCGCGTGCACGGAGATAACAATCAAATGCCTCGGCATTCACCGTCGATCGTTTTGTCAGTATGATTTTTTCGTTCGGGGATAACTTGACCATTAATGCTTCAACTACCTGTTTCGAAACAGTCTCCTGGATATCGAAGACATCCTCCATTTTTCCCTTAAACGATTCTGCCCACAGCTGCCGTCCGTTATCAACATCAATGAATTGAACCGTGATCCTTAAATTGTCCTGATATTTTCGTACGCTCCCTTCAAGAAGATATTTTATCCCGAGTTCTTTGCCGATGGTTTTGATGTCCTTCGCCGTATTCTTGTACTGCATGGAATTCGTACGTGAAATAACATCAAAATTCTTCAACTGCGACAGACTCACGATCAATTCATCGGTCAATCCGTCACCAAAGTATTCGTTCTCCTTATCGCCACCGATGGTCGTAAAGGGTAATACGGCAATCGCCATTTTTTTCGCATTCATTTGTTTCGTTTCAATGATTGCGTTGAGGTCGGATAAAGCCACAAGCAATTCATCGGCATTCTGGAATCGCTTCTCCCTCTCTTTCTCGAGCATCTTCATCACGATGGCATCGATAGATTCAGGAAGACGCCGGTCTAATTCGCTCGGCAGCGGCGGATCCTGATTAACCACCAGATACATCAGGCCTGCTTCGTGCTCGGATTTGAACGGAAGATCGCCGGTGAGCAGTTCAAAGAAGAGAATACCGAGCGACCAAAGATCGGAACGGTTATCGGCATTTAATCCCTGCGCTTGTTCCGGCGACATATACGATAATGTGCCAAGCGAAGATCCGGCCCGAGTCAATGAACTTTGACTTCGTAATTTTGCCAAACCGAAATCCATGATCTTCAGCTGACCGCTCCTGGTCAGCATAATATTTTCTGCTTTGATATCACGATGAATGATGTTTTTATCGTGAGCAACTTTTAGCCCCTGCACAATTTTTTCCGTCCACTCTATTGCCTGTTTAACGGAAACTCCGGAACCGGAATTCAGCGCAGCCAAATACTCTTTAAGCGTCTGCCCATCGATGAATTCGAGCACAATAAATGTATTTTCATTATGCTCATTCACTTCATAAATCGACAGAATGTTCGGATGATTCAGCGCCGCCGTCGCTTTTGCTTCCTGAAGGAAACGTACTTTGTTGTCCGCATTGGTTGACAGATGCGGCGGAAGAAACTTCAGAGCAACAAAGCGGTCGAGTTTTGTGTCCTTCGCTTTATAGACAACCCCCATTCCCCCTTCCCCCAGTTGTTCGACAATCTCATATTGCAGAATAGTTTTACCAATCATTGTAACCCCTTACAAATTTTTTACTACAGCAATATTCTTTTGCTTCAAGAAAATAGTGTTGTTGCAGTTTATCGTGCTTTTAATTTGTGAACCATTCCGCCACTAAGCAGCGATGAACCGTTGCTTTAATGTCTTCACTGGATGCGGACGTGTGGACAGCACTGCTGTGTGAGACCTTCCAACGGATGAATGAGGGGAGAATCTTATAGATCGAAGTCAAGAGCTCATTGATAGAATGGATTCCGGAAGCCGATTGTATATCGACGGTTTCGTCCCAGAATGAGATGATATGATATTCGCGCTGCTGCCGCAGAAGGATCAGATTGATGAAACCTTTATGTGTCTTAAATCTCGGATGGATTTCAGACCTAAAAATGTGCTCAAAGGTATCGATCTGATCTTCCTGAACAGTGAGCGTCAGCATCTGAACCGCGAACGGGTTGGTCTTCAGCCGGCTGATATTCTCCGATCCGGCAACGGAATTATTGAACCGTTCGACGGTTGGTTCTACTTGGATCGGAGTATACTCAAGGGACAGATCTGCGGAGAGTTGCAGGGAATATTCGTTCGATGCAACAAAGTACGGGCGGAGTGAATCGACCAACAACTGATAGGAACCGCTTTCTTCGTAGTCGAACGATTCTTTTTGAGAATTCCAGATCGTCAGCGAAATACATTCCTGTGCATTGTCGGTATTCTGCAGGAGTGACGCAAAGACGCATCCTTTCGTCGTCCGCAGAGTCGACAAGACCGACGCTGTATATGTTGCCGCCATACTCTCCGATTCTTCACCGCGAACCGTATGGGTTACCAATCTCAGGAACATCGAATCCTCCTTTACATTGTTCGATACATCTACAGCACATTTTTATTGAACGCGTTTGACAACCATGATCGTGATATCATCGGACTGCGGATGTGCGCCGGCATGCTTGCGAACCTCTTTGATGACGATATCAATGATCTCTTCCGCTGTTTTGTCTTTATGTTCCAGCAGCAGACCCTGAAGACGCTCTTCGCCGAATTGTTCGTGGTTACTGTTCATGGCTTCGCTCACGCCGTCCGACTGGATCACCAAAAGGTCTCCGGCCTGTATGGGAACTTCCTCGTCCTCATACGTTGCCTGCGCAATAAGCCCGATCATAAGGCCGCCCGTCTTCAACCGCTCGATCGCATTCCCTTCTCTGATCAGAAACGGCCAATCGTGGCCGGCATTCGAGTAATGGATACTGTGGTGCTGTATATCGATCAATCCATAAAATAGCGTCGCGAATTTTTCCGGACTCGTACTGTCGAACAATAATTTGTTGGACCGAAGAAGACATTGCGATGGCTGCTGCGAGACCAGCGTTTGCCCGCGAAGAGTTGCTTGAAGATTCGCCATCAGCAATGATGCGGGAAGTCCTTTGCCTGAAACATCACCGAGGCAGAGTGCCATTCTTCCGTCACTCATCGGAATGAAATCGAAATAATCGCCGCCGATGGATTGTGCAGCAATGGTGCGCGCAAAGATATCATACCCTTGAAGTCCCGGATTGCTCCGCGGCAATAGGTCACGCTGGATCTTTGCCGCAAGGCCCACCTCCTGCTGCATCTTGATGTACAATTTTTCTTCTTCAATCAGCCTTGCATTCTCAACAACCTGCGCCGATTGTGCCGAGATGATCGCCAAGAGACGCTGGTCATCCGTATTGAACGATTGTCCATCCTTTTTATTATAGACGGTCAACACTCCGCGCAGTTCGGACTTCACAATTAAAGGAACGCACAAAAGCGTTTTGATATTATTGTCCCACTGCACACCGCGAAATCTCGCATCGTTGCCGGGATCATCGACACTCAGCGGTTTTTTATTCAAATGCATCCAACCAATCAACGCCTGATGCATGTGGAACGCCGGCGCACCTGCCGAACTAACCATCGTGCGGATCAGCGTTTTCATCGACTTCTGTTCTTCTTCCACCAGAGTGATCACACCCTGTTCGGCGTTCACTGCACGGATGGACTTTCGTATCAATGTCTGCATGATCTCTTCGGCATTCAGCGAAGCGCTAATAGCTCTGGCAATATCATTAAGAATGGAAAGTTCCTCGACTGCACGGCGCAGTCTTTTCACTTCGTCGTACAGTACATCTGCCGGCGGCTGCGGCAGCGGTTTGTCCGTCATAGTATTGCCCTCAAGTAATAATTGTCTATAATATTGGTATTTCTAGCCAAATAATCAAAGACAAAATTGTCCGAATTATTATATTTGCTTTCTCATTTAGTTTGAATATCTTTCCGTTATACCATTGTTGCATTATTCAACATAATTAAGGGAGGAACGTATGGGCATTAAATCATCAACAATTGACGAGGGAAACGTCGTCATTTTGGAGCCGAAAGGATCTCTGATTGGCGGAAGTGAGACGGATGAGTTGAAGAGTGCTATCACCGCACTGTTGGAGCAGGGGAAATTAAAACTTATTGTGGATCTGGCCGAAGTATCGTACTTAAATTCCTCCGCGATCGGTGCCTTAACGGTCGCTCATGCTTCGTTTACTGCGCGGAGCGGTAAGATGATCCTTTGCAATGTGAACAAAAATATTTCGAATATCTTTCTTGTAACGAAACTATCGACGATCTTTTTGACGGAAGACAAACGTCAAGATGCGATCCTGGCCATGGGGAAATAAATTCCGGTTCTCTAGAATAGGATGCAAATTAAAAACCCCAAATGCACTTTGGGGTTTTTAGTTATCTCAGCAGAATTTATCACACTCTCCTGTTTTTCCGTCTCGCCGCACACTCTTCACATTACGGAATGTTTTTCCTTTAGCATGATTACTATTCGATGGCGTTAATAGGACATTTCAATCGACGCCGGCAGTTGCGATACCGTGATGTATCCATTCCGCGGAGTAACTTCCGCCCCGTTCACGGTCACTTTTTTCAATTGCGTATTTATTAATGTCACCGGAATCAGTACCGGCACGTGTTCGGCGTGAATGGTACCGGTTACGGTCAGCTTCACCACTCCGTATTGCTGCGGAAGAATGGTATAGGAAAGATCACCATAATGCGTCGGGAGATTCTTCACGGACAATCCCTCCTTCACCCACGCATCTTTTAATCCGGCACCAATTACAATGGAATGATCATCATCGATCTCGTAAACGAACATCGCGCGGATCGCGTTGATATAATCCGAACCGACCCATGTATGCGGCATATCGCCGATGAAACGCACGGTTCGATACCCGTTCGCGACAACTTCTGCCCAATGATTCCATCCTTGCGGCCGCTGATCACGCATAAAATATTCCAGAACATTATGAGCCCGTTCTTTTTGTCCAAGATAGACGAATGTTCCGACATTCCGGATCTCATATGGCGTGTACGCCTCCCATGATATTTTGTCTTCTGCCCGCTGAACGAACCAGTCATAATACTTATCGAAGGTGTTGTTATAGGCAGGTTGCGGTACGTAATTCATTTCACCATTTGGGAAAAGTGCAATTGATGTGGATGTTGCATCAAAATCCCCCTTCTCAGCGCATCCCGGGACATAATTGATCTTTTTATTTTTCATGACAAGATTGATCGACCGATAGAGATCAACGCGGAATGCTTTTGCTATACTATCGTATTGGATTGCTTCTTGTTGTTTCCCCAGAACGGCCGCCGCTTCTGCGATATCCTTAAAACCTTTAAGTGCAAAGAAATCATCCCAATAGGAATGCATCGGCATGTCGGAATATCCTTCGTGACTGATCGATTCCGTCACTAATCCGTAGAATGTTCTATTGTCATCGTTTCCTTCACGGTATTCCGGCGTCATCCGTTTTGCGCGAAGTGATTGAATGTAATTGATTGCGGCCGACATTGTGTTCCATCGCGCACGAAGGAATGCCGTATCTTTGGTGAACCGGAAATATTCCATGCATGCAAAGATCAATTGACCGTGACTGTCATTTTCCGGCACAGGATCCGGTCCGCGCCTGTCCACAACACACGGCACAGCTCCGCTTTCATATTGATACGATGAATACCATTCCAAATATTTCTTCGGTTCTTCCGTGAGACCGAGTTTCAGCAAGGCATCGGAGGTCATTGAACCATCGCGGATCCATGACCGCTCGTACGACCGTGATCCGGGTTGGAAACCATTCTTATCTTTATTGATAAGTATGTATGCCAGATTCGAGCGAACGAGATCAACATATCGCTTCGCCTCGGCATTAACCGAAAACTCAACCGTGTTTAACATTTTTTTCCATTGCAACCTCACTTCGTCGAACGTCTGCCGGAACTCTTCATCTGTCGGCAATTTTTCCCTCCACCTATTTCCGGCTTCAGTGAACGGAACGGCCGCAATCACGACAAGCGAATCCCCCGCTTTCAGATCGAATGAATATTGGAATGCTCCGGAGGTCATCCCATCTTTTTGCATGGCACTTTTGTTCGGCGGAATTGAATTCCGTACGATGAAATCAGCGATATCACCCTGATCAATCGACACGGCTCCTGATCCGCTCGGCGTACCTGAGACGAAAACGGTTTTGTCATCTGCGTTCGCCCGGTTCTGTGTAAAATCCATGGAGGCCGTTTTGGCAAACCCCCCGTCAAAATTCAGCCATTGCGATAACGGGTTCACCTGAAACGGTCTCAGAGCCAGAAACAAAGAACCTTGCTGATTTTTTGCCGAAATGTTTTTAACAACATATCGCGCCATTATTGAAGATTTTTCCGGTTCACCGGCAGCAATAAGCGTTGTGCGTAGTTCAATATCGGTGTATGTTCTGACTACAGATGGAATCGGGAGGTAGTTTTCTTCAAGTGATTGACTGTTCGTACCATTGTACCAATTCAGTACGGAACTGCCGGCTTTCATAACGATGAACGATTCAATGGAAAATCTCTGTTTATCAACTTCAAATGCACCATCTTCACTGAATAATGCTTCACGCGTATCAGAGGCAACTCCGACCACCGTCCAATACGCCTGTTGTTTAACGAAATAGCGAGGATACATTCCGGTTGACGACGAGGCTGCTATCCGTTCATAGAACTGATTGGGTGATGAGACAGCTTCGCTGGAAACAACGTCGAATTCCTCAAGACGAAACGGTATATTGCTTTCGTTCTCTTTCAACTGCAAACGGATAAATCGTGCTTCGGATTCGGGAAGATAATGCAGAACATTTCCGCTCTTTCCACGCACAATGGAGCAGACCGTTTCGTATTTTTTTCCGTCGTATGAGGTAAGAATGTCATACGACAGTGCTTTCATTGTCGTGTCCCAAACCAGACTGACCGCACCAAACTCTCTTTCGTATTTCAGATCAAATTCGATCCATTCATTCCTGCCGTTCTTGCTGATCCACATTCCTTCCTTTCCCGGAATCGCATTCTGCGGTTGACCATCCTTTTTGGAAAACGTGGAAGCTGTGACTGCAGGCTGAGGAACTACAGCCGGTTTAGCCGGAAGTTGTATCAGCGTAACATCGTCGATCCACACGCTCCCTTTCCCGCCGCTTCCGGCTGTAACAACAATTTCCAGCCGTGATAATTTCGGCGGAGATGATGCGGGTTTCGTTCCCCACGCAAATCCGAGATGCCGTTTTTTGATGATTATTTTTTTCCAATCAGACGGATAGGTATAATTCTTGTTGTTGACCCACCAGATATTTTCACCGGAACTGTCCCCGCTCACTTTCACCTCAAAATTATTCACGGGTACGTTCGCTTTCATCATAAAGGTGATTTCATAAGATTCCGGGAACGGCGTATTGAAATTCCTGACGATACCGCCGTAGCCTGATCCTTTCGGGAACTCCACATCGAAACGAATGGCGCCGTTATCAGACTGGTGCTTTACGTCAACGCCGATTGATTGGAACGAGGTCCATACTTTCGCATCGCTGCAATCGTCAAGAATGGTTGATTGGCGTGATGTTTGGGAAAAAAGAAGTGACGTGATGATGATGAGTGGTATGAATATCTTTTTCATTTTTTTCCACAATTGAATAACTCATGTTACGCATAAATGGATCTATTTGTTAAAATGGTTCTGCCAAAGGCATCACTTCGTGAGGCGCCTGCCCGCCTAACGGCAGTTAGGCGGGCGTCCCGATAAACAGCATCGGGACTTGCTCACCATGACCAGTTTATTTATTTTGCCTGCGGCTCATAGAGCGTAACATCAGTAAATATTTTGGCTCATTCTTTCACTCCGCCCACCATGATGCCGCGGACGTAATGGCGTTGGAACAGCAAGAATAATGCAAGGACGGGAATGATCGTAACGACAGAACCAGCCATCATTAATTCCAGATCAAGCACATGTTCACCCATAAGGTTAGCAAGTCCGACCTGTATCGTATAGTTCGATTGATCAGTCATGATGATCAGCGGCCACATGAAGTCGTTCCACGATCCCATAAATGTGAAGAGTGCCAGAGTGAAGAGAATCGGTTTGCACAAAGGAATTATGACCGTTCTGTAAATTCTGAATTCGCTAGCACCGTCCATGCGCGCCGCTTCAATAAGGCTGTCCGGAATTGCCATCACAAACTGGCGGATAAGAAATATACCAAAGATGCTGGCGATCCCCGGTATGATTGCTCCAACGTAGGTATTTACGAATCCCATCGTCTTCAGCATCAGAAACAACGGCAGCATTGTCACTTGCGCGGGTATGATCATGCCGCTCAGCAGTGCGCTGAAGAGCCTGTCTCTTCCCTTAAAATGATATTTTGCAAACGCAAAACCTGCCATCGAATTCAGCAGTGTGGAAATTAGGGTCACGGCGCTTGCAATAATGAAACTGTTCAGGAAATATCTTCCCATGTTCAATCGGCCGGTCAACGCACGATAATGCTCGAATGTCGGATGTTTGGGAAACATCGGCGGAGGAAATGTTCCCGCTTCGCCTGGAGACATGAACGAGGCCGAGACCATCCAGAGCACGGGAATCAGCGCGGTCAAACCAATGAGTATCAATCCTGCATTCAGCGATATTTTAACAATGCGCCGTCTCATTGTTTCACTCTCCGTTGCAGCAGCATTTGTAATAACGTAAAGAAGAGAATGATAATGAACAGAACAAAAGCGATCGCCGCCGCATATCCCATGCTCCACCAGCGGAATCCCTGTTCATACATTAACAACACAATGCTTGTCGTTGAATTCAGCGGGCCACCCTGCGTCATCACATACGGTTCGGCAAAAAGCTGGAAATAGCCAATGATCGTGATCATTACGATGAATACGGTAGTCGGCTTCAGCATCGGCAGCGTGATCTCTATAAATTGCTGCCGCCAGCTGGCACCGTCCAAATGCGCCGCTTCATACAGATCCTCAGGAATATTCTGTAGTCCGGCAATGAAGATGAGCATATTGTAACCGAAATTCTTCCAAACAGCCATGATGATGATCGCCGGCATCGCCAGATTAGGATCACCAAGCCAATCGACCG
>CAJBTU010000375.1 GCA_903958625.1 uncultured Ignavibacteriota bacterium
CCGTTGTATCCTTCAGGGTCAGCCAGGAATGGGCCCAAAACAGTATCGATATTACGGCAACCGTTCCTGCTGCGCCGATCCAAAACAGGAGAAAACAAAATGCCGAAATAATTTTATTCTCCGATTTCTGATTTGAGAGCCAGAGCGAGGCAGAAATACATGAAACAGTGATCAAATATATTATGATTCTTGCTGATGTTGAATGATGGCCCCCCGGAAGAGTTAGTGAACTGAATGCGGACATCGCAATTGTCGATAGAATCAGAAACGGTCCAAAAATGTACGTTAGAGATTGTTTGATCTTCATTATTCATTATCTCCTAAAAATAGTTTTTCATTATTATTGCCGCACGGATCGCCAGCACAATAGTATAGTGGACGATTTGATCTGACGGACGGTATATTATTTCATTTCCAATATCCGCAACGGAGCGCACCAACTGCTCCATCCCTGTAGTCTTAAAGATTACGGGGATAGTGCCTTCTTTCCACGCAACCACTTTTTACGACCAGACCTTAAACATTAGCCATGGCAGTGAAAAACAATTCGCTGCAATTCATCTTCGAACACATCGAAATCCGAACATAGAATATTGAATAACCGGAGAGTATGGACCACGGTTGTGAACACGACAGTTATAGTCGAAATCATCAAACGAACCACCACGCGCCGTGCGATAATATTGCTTTGTCGACGGTCCTTTCGGGTTGTTCGCATCGCCGTAAGGATATGTCGTATCGAACCAATCCCAACACCATTCGAATGCATTGCCGCTCATATCGTAAATGCCAAGCTCGTTTGCACTTTTTTTACCGACAGAATGAGTGCGGCCATTAGAATTTGAACTCACCCAAGCCACGGCATTTAATGTGTTGCTTCCGCTGTATGTATAACCGTGTGACAAGTTTCCGCCATGCGCAGCAAACTCCCATTCGGCTTCCGTTGGAAGCCGGTAACCGTTTGCGTTCCATTTTACCGCGGCATTGATGATGCCGATTTCTTTTGTACGATACACGGTGTCTTGTTCGCTTCTCGTGTAGTAAACGGGCGTGAGGTTTTCTTTCTCCGAACGGGCATTGCACCATTTTACAACATCATACCAATTAACGCTGACAATAGGATTATTCGTACCATCTGGATTGCGACCATTATCGCCTCGCCCCAAATCAACGTAGCCATGTGCCAACGCCCAATCTCTTACCTCAGTCCACAATTCATAGGTCACTTCATATTTATCGATCTTGAAATTACTTATTGTCACTCGAGTTGTTTCAACCATAAATGTTCCTTCATCTACCGGTATCAACACCGGGGCTACCGGACGTTCACCGGTAGTAAAATTCCAGACGGGGCCATTGGTTATTGCACCTTTGCTATCTTTAGCAATGACTCGCCAGTAATACGTTGTAAGATGGGAAAGTCCATATTGCCAAAAAAATGATGAATGAAGTCCTACCGCAATCTTTGTTGTCGGGGTATTATTGCTGTCCAAATAAAGATCGTATGTTATTGCTTCTCCGTCCGGATCTTTGCTGCTCCAGCTGAATGATGGAGTAATCTGAATATTGACCGATCCGATTGCCGGGGAGGGATTCACGGGTTCGGTTGGAGGATTATTATCCACAATACCGGTTGTAAAACTCCATACGGGTCCTAAAGTTGAGTCTTTATAATCTTTAGCGTTGACCTTCCAATAATAGGTTTGGTTCTTTAAAAGTCCTGAAAGTGACAATGTGCCGGCATTCCGTAAGGATGCTTTGAATGCCATTGGCGGATTGATCGTGTCGACGTATATCGAAAACGTCACCGCATCACCGTCGTAATCAATACTGTACCAGTTCAATGTTGGTGCGGTGGAGATCCCAATAGCACCGTTTTCGGGTTTTGGATTATTTGGCTGAGTAGGCAGAGTGTACCCCGGTTCTTCGGAAGGGCTGCAGCCGGAAAGGAGAAGAACAAAGATTATGAAGGAGATATTAATTCTCATAGAATTTATTCCTTAGGAACGAAACAACGGCCGAAGTGTTCTTCGTATTTATGCAAGTCTTTATACCAAGGGTAATGATTCATGGTCACTTCGGCTATTCTAATAGTATTTCTGAAATTATTTGAGAAGAATCATTTTTTTTGTTTCAACAAATGTATCTGCCGTCAGTTTGTAAAAATAAATTCCCGAACTAAACGCCGACGCATTCCATTCCACTTCCTTCCATCCCGACGATTGTTCTTCGTATCAACAAAATCAATCACAGGAGAATGTTGATGTTGTAGAGTGCCACAAGAAGTTGCTGCTATACATTGCTAATGATCAATTTTCTTCTTGAATACGTACTCACCCGAAGGGTCAATCTGCTTCATCGAAACTACTTTCCCATCCTCTATAGTAAAATTAAACGTGAAATCCGAAAACGCTTGTATCCTGAATTTACGTGGTTTGTAAGGAAATAGCTGATAGGCTGGTTGTCCTGGAACCAAGAGATAAAGAAAATTGCCGCTTTTCAACATCACTTCTATTGTTGAACCGCCATATTCATACTTTCCGATATACGGTTGCAAGACCTTTGGATCGTTCAAAGATGCATCCGGCTTGCGAACAAACGATGCCTCGGATTCATCGAGCGACATCACGGCTTGGGAGATTTCTCCCTGAGGATTTGTCTTGAAATTCACCGACCACAATCCATATTGTTCGTCATTAGGAGTATCGAACCTATCGTAATGATAATGGTTTAGTGGAAGAACAATCTTATGAAAATCGAATAGCAGTGCTGAGTCTTTCATTGAAATCTTCAGAACACCGTAAGCGGGATGTTCGTATTCACCGATATAGTTACCGAGAGAATGTGATGGTATAGTATTAGCAATCCGTTCTCCTCCGGATTTTTTCCTCCCTTCTTTATCCAACTTCCTTGCATCCGTTCTGTCTTTTAAACGTCGTTCGCTCCAGGGCGTTTCAGACATACCGAGCAAACGTTCATAAACGTTGTAACTGATAATGTCTCGCAGTGGTCTGTTGTGATCGCCTATCACAAAGACGATGACTCCGATGCTGTCATACGGCATACATGAAATTTGCGAGTGGATGCCATCAAGATCGCCGCCGTGAAAGGCAAGGTAATGACCACGGTAAGATGCAATCTGTCTCCCCATCCCATAGACTGGATTCAGGATCTCATTGAATCCTCTGTTTTCGAGCTGTGAGTTCGGCAGCGCAATGGAGGGAGCCAGAGTGGCACGGACCACATCTGCTGGAATGACTTGCTTTCCTTTGTATGATCCTTCGTTCATGAGTGCAATGAGCCATTTGGAGATGTCATTGATATTTGAAATGATCGACCCAGCCGGCCCGATTCCCTGTGCCTCCTCGTAATAGGGGATTCGATACAAAATTGTTGTATCGCGCTTCTCGTTATACGGCACAAAGCAATCTGCCTGTTTTGTCATTTCCTCGATGCTGAACAGCGTGTTGCTCATATCCAACGGTTTGAAGATTCGTTCCCGTAGGAAATCTTCCCACGTTTGTTTGGTCAAATATTCGACGACATATCCACTGGCAGCGTACATCATGTTGTTGTACAAAAATCCCTGGCGAATTGGTTGACTCGGCTCAAGATATTTCAAGCGGTCAAATAACTCTTTACGGGAGAAGTCCGACTTGTACCAGATCATGTCGTGGCGCGAGATACCGGTACGGTGAGCCAGCATGTCGCGGATGGTGACTGTGTTGTTCAGCTCTTCGGTTGAGAATTGAATACTCGGAACGAACTGGCGCACTGGTTTATCCCAGTCCAATTTTCCTTCGGCAACTAGTAATCCCGCCGCCATAGTCGTGAAGAGTTTTGTATTGGATGCAATTTGGAAAAGTGTGTTTGAGGTGATAGGGAGTTTCTTTTCATAATCGCGATAACCGTACCCCTTCGCAAAGACGAGGCGGTTCTTCGCGATGATACCGACACCGATTCCTGGGGCGTTCCATTCCTTAAGAGTTTTCTCAATATACTGATCAAAGTTCCCGAGTTTTTTCTGGACATTGATTTCTTGAGCCAGCACTGGCAACAAGAGATTATAGCAGAGCGTCATCAAAAGTAGTCTTCTGAAAATAATACTCATAAGTCCTCCGAAAAATTGTTGTTAATAATTACCGTTAGTTCTATGCCGCGATTTCACATAACAGCTTTCATAAGAGCAAGCGGACTAATTCGCTGGAGCTGAGTCGCTTTTTACCATTCCAGCACGATATTTCAACAATGATATTTTCTTTAATTGTATTTTATCTCCACTCTGTAATCGTGCAAAATATATCCCACTGGATAATTAGGATGCATTGAACATCGTAGGAAATTATTCCGCATCATTTTCTTTGTTGACTCGTTACCTGCATTTATTATTTCAACAGCATTAATTTCTTTACTCCGACATAATTCCCTGCAGTGAGTTTGTAAAAATATATTCCCGACGATTTGCCGATGGCGTTCCACACCACTTCCTTCCATCCGGCTGATTGTTCTTCGTTCACGAGCGTTGCAATTTCTCGTCCGAGAATATCGTGAATGCTTAGTTTCACGTTAGCGGAAGAGGGGAGAGCATACCGGATGGATGTTGACGGGTTGAAGGGGTTGGGGAAGTTTTGTCCGAGTGAAAATGTTAACGGAACAGATTCATTCAAAGCAACATCCGTGGAATTGTCCACGTTGATAAAAACAGTATCACGCCAATATTCAATGGATGAAACTGACAAAGAAGAAAAAGCAATCTCCATCGGGACAAGCCGTTTTCCGGATTGCGATGAAGAGAATTTAACGGCAATACTGCTGCTCAACTTTTGTTGACCCGGGGCAAGGTCGCCGGGATTGACCGAAAATCCGGCAGTGATGATTGCGGATGTGTCCAGTATCCGGAAAACCCCGCGAACATTGGCTACTGTTGTCTGTTTACCATTATTGCATAGCTTAAATCTAAATAATACTGTCTTACCCCATTGAGGAACAACAGATGATGTCTCTCCAAGGCAAACAATCGGACCGGCGGATGTAATGATCGGCTGTCGAATGGGAAGTGAACGGAAAGTGCCGGCGGTGAGATCGTTTGTTATTACCGATGAATAATAAAAGCTTTCACTGTCCGGTGGTGTGAATGTGCCTCCCCAAATACTATCGTTTGGAGCTCCATCATTATGCTGACCATCGTTATAGAGTTTTATAGAATCAACTGTTGTTTCATTCAATTGCTTTAAGACAGCCGTTACTGAAAGGGTATGCTCCAAAGGATTCAGCACGATGGCAGTAACATTCAATGAATCACCGTTTGGTGTCAATACAGATTTGTTATACGTGAACGTACGGGAATATGATACGGTATTGATCCACTCCATTGCTTTCTTCACTACATCATCTTCTCCCTTTGCAACTCCGTCGCGCGTGAACCACACCTGTTCATCAACGGGAATTGTTTTATGAATTAAGAATCCTTCATTGTTATAATTTGAGAATACAGAACTATGGTCAATTCTGTAACCATATGAAATATACCAGGTCCCAATATCGTAATCAGTAAGAGACGACAGTGCTGTATAGGCGCCATTGGTTGGGAGGCCAAAGGAGCGCACCATCGGGTGGAATCGCATTCGGTGAGCATTATAGTCACCGGCACTGACACAATTCGGACCTGTTAATACTGCAATTGGATGGTCAAAGATCTCCGGTGTAGGACTAAACGAACCAAGAAGAAAGTTGTTGTATGGTACAATGGAAAAGGAATTATGGTCATTACCGACATTCCTTGTCGCTATTGAATAGTTCGAAATATGATCGGCATTGAACAGATGACTAAATCCTCCATTTGCATAGTTTGGCGTCCCACCCACGTTATAACGAAAATCGAGAATCAATCCATCTACTTTATACGTATGCATCAATTCATCGACCGCTTTTGTAAAAAGAGTTCTCGTATTTGTAGAATTCCAGTCCAACACATAGATGTAACCAATTGTCGTTCCCGAAATGACTCCCCATGAAACCATATCCGCGTTTTGAAGAAGGGGGAATGAAACTCCCACCACCGGCAGTTGTTCCGTAGCAATAAAGTAGGGAGACTTCAGCGAAGAGAGCAGCGATGTTGGGTAATGGAGTATCTGATCGGTTCCATATTTCTTTATATCTATTGTATCGAAGAGACCCCAGTTCATTCCAACACTTGATATTGAGGCATTTAGTGAAGATGCCGCAGAAGAACCGAATGCGGATCCGCCAGAAATTATGGGAAATTCTATGTCAAGCAATTCATTGAATAAGTACATCCATGGATAACCATCATATCCCAAAACAATGTCGCCCGCCTGAAGTCCAAGCGGATGATTGGGGATGACGCTGTACACCAGTGCGGTGCTATCGGGCAGAGGAGTAAGTCCTGCTCCAAAACATGTTCGAAAGAGCGGTGCATTAATGTTTAATATCGGCACACCCGGCAAATATTGGTATGATGGGTAATTAGGATATTTTCCATAGTATCCCAACGTACTGTCAATTGCCTGATCGATGATATAGACATGAGTCTCGTTGAGCGCCATCGTGAGGCGGGAAAGAATTGCTGCAAATCTCCCACGGCTTACACCGGCGGCAACTTCAGGACGATACACATTTTTGAGAGAATCCCAATTGATAACAAGATTGGGAAATCCACTCCATTTCTGATCGACGAGATTCCAATAATCATCGAACATTTTCAACTTGTCAGCAGTTGGTAGTCCCGGGCCCCAGAAAGAATCAATTAACGTGCGCCATTGCTGTTTTGTGTAATGACCGGGTTCCTTAACAAACTTTGACGTTGGTGAAACAGGGGCAATTTGTTCACCCGAAGTATTCACATTGAGTGAGTCGAACAACTTTGGATCAAGAGTCATTTGCTGCGCCGAAGCGGCGGCAACAAAGAGCAAAAAAAGAATTGACAATGTAATTATTCGCATAGATTCTCCGGAATGGTAATGGTGGTTACGGATTTATCATAAAAACTCTTTCTTAAAAAACAGACCACTGATGACACGGGAAGAAACAGATCCTCACGGACATTAAGAGATCTTTTTAAAAAATCACCCGTGTTATTTATTTTAATAATACCATCCGTTTTGTTTGCCGGAATGCTCCCGCTTGAAACCGGCAAAAATATATTCCAGAAGGAAAAGAGGCCGCATCCCACTGCACCGAATACCGACCCGCTTCTTTTCTTTCGTTCACTAGCACAGCCACTTCACGGCCGAGAAGATCGTGCAATGTTAGTGTTGCAACGCTATTGGTTGAAAGCTGATAGCAAATTTCGGTTGACGGATTGAACGGGTTAGGATAATTCTGATCCAACGCAAATGTCTTTGGGGCGGACGATCGTGAACCGGTCTCTTCCCGTGAGGTGATGGTATGTGCGGGGAGCGTTATGACCCGTCCGACACCCATCTCAACGAAATCGGAACCGAAAGCCTGACGAAGCAATGCGATACCATTGTCACCGGTGCAGTGTGTGGCACCGCACTTTTTCACTCCTAGATTTTTCAACCCGGCAATCCAGGCGAGAATCTCATCATCGGCAGACAAGTACCAATGAAATCCGCCGATCACCAGGTAGATATCCTTCTTGAGCAATTGCTTGGCACGGTCAAGTATCGTTAATACACCCGGATGCGAACAACCCATGATCATTACCAGTCCGCTGTCGGTGGTGATGATGAGTGATTGTTCATACACAAATTCCCCCTGCACTTCGCCCGTTGTCTGAACATCGGGGAAAAGAATTGCGGGATCCGAAACGCGGTGAACGGAAGCTCCGGTAGCGGCGATCACCGGATCCCAGCCAGACGTGAACGTACTGCCGATATAGACATCGGCCGTGGAGCCGGTGCCGAGAGCGGAACTCAATCCGGCGGTGTGGTCGGTGTGATTGTGTGAAACAACAACGATCGGGGCACTTTTTGTGGAGACTCCCAGAAGAGCGGCATTTTGTAAAAGTATGGTTCCGGATGCTCCTGCGTCAAACAGAATCGTTTTTTCCAGTCCCTTAATCAGACAGGAGAAGCCCCAATGTGCGGTTGCTCCGCTGACATACGTTGTATTATCATAGAGAATGGTAACCGTAACGGAATCCTTGCTGAGTGCCTCTTGTGAGAATATGGCGGCGGCCATTAGTGCCATCTTCGTTAAAAATGTAAGTTTTCGTTTCATACATCCTCCAAAAGTATGTTTATTTGAGCATCGACATTTTCTTTACTTCAACAAAATTACCGGCGGTGAGTTTGTAAAAATATATTCCCGACGATTGACCGATGGCGTTCCACGCCACTTCCTTCCATCCGGCTGATTGTTCTTCGTTTACGAGCGTTGCAATTTCGCGGCCGAGCAGATCGTATACGCTTAGTTTCACGTTAGCGGAAGAGGGGAGAACATAACGAATTGTTGTTGTTGGATTGAAGGGATTGGGAAAGTTCTGTTCAAGAGAAAACGTTACAGGTAATTGAGCAGATAATGGTCCAACATATGTTGGAATCATTTCTGATATAGGTCGTTGCCATACGCCATTACTTCCAATTCCGACAAAAAGATTTGAATGTGAAACCAACAATGGGCCAATATCGCCATTGATTAATCCACTGTTTTGGGAACTCCAGCTATTGCCGTTGTCGGTTGACAGGAAAATACCGCTGGAAGTTCCGGCAAAAATATATTTTCCGGTATAAGCGAATGAATGACCATTAATAGTGGCAAGTGTTGTCTTCATCCATTCTTTGCCGTTGTTAGTGAACCGATAGATGCCTCCAGAAAGGAAATGTTGAAAGTCACCAACCCCGCCTGCAAAAATATCCATGCCGCCCGATCCGTTTGGGATTGTAACGAGAGATGTAATATTTGTGAGACTGGAATCAAGGAGTGTCCAACGTTCGCCGTAATCGGTAGAAAGAAATATGCCGTCGGAAGTACTGGCAAAAAGGCTGTTTTCGCCCTCTGTATTTTTACTGACGGCAATTGATGTGACATAAACACTCTCGAGCGCTGTTTTAGTCCAGCTAATGCCGTTGTCCGTTGAACGGCAAATAGCACCGGAAGAGAAAGCATCGCGGTCAACATACCAGTCCCTGCCTGCGAAAATTATGGAACTGTTTGATTTATCGGTGGCTGCAGCAAGGGCTGTAACACCGGACAATTCGGAAAATGTCCAGTGGGTACCATTCGTTGATGTAC
>CAJBTU010000376.1 GCA_903958625.1 uncultured Ignavibacteriota bacterium
CTTTGCGATATTCTTTTTTGCCGGTTTTTTCATTTGAGCGGCAATAAGATTCAATGCACTGCCCGCCTTGAACCACGCAATCTGTCCTTCGTTGAAGGTATGGTTCAATTCGATGGAGTCCACCGTGTTGTCGCTGTGTTTCAATTCCAGCATCAGCGGCAATCCGGGAGCAAATTTCGCCAGACCGCGGATCGCAGCATTATCATCTTCACGGATCAGATCGTAGTCGGTCGGATTTTTGAATGTCAGTGCAAGCATTCCCTGTTTCTTTAAATTGGTCTCGTGGATGCGAGCAAAACTTTTTACGATAATCGCACGTCCGCCAAGGAAGCGTGGTTCCATTGCAGCATGTTCGCGCGAAGAACCTTCACCGTAATTCTCATCGCCGATCGTGATCCAACCGATCCCCTTTGCTTTATAGTCGCGTGCCACAGCCGAATAATCCTTTATTCCTCCGGTAAGAAGATTCTTCCCTTTTCCTGCTTCGCCGCTGAAGGCATTCACGGCATTGATAAACATATTGTTGGAAATGTTATCAAGATGTCCACGGTACTTCAGCCATTTCCCTGCGGGCGAAATATGATCGGTCGTACATTTTCCTTTTACCTTCACCAGTATCCGGAGATTTTCCAGATCGGTCCCTTCCCATTTTTTGAATGGTGTAAGCAGCTGCAAGCGATCGCTTTTTTTGCTGACGGCAACTTTTACTTTTGAACCGTCCTTTGCAGGTGCCGCATATCCTTCCTCGTCCGGTTTGAAACCATTCTTCGGCAGTTCATCCCCTTTCGGCGCATCGAGTTTTATTTTTTCCCCCTTTGCATTTTCTATCGTATCGGTCAGCGGATTGAATGTCAGCCGGCCGGCGATGGCAAGCGCCGCGACGATCTCGGGGCTTGCAACAAATGCGTGTGTTGCCGGGTTCGCATCATTGCGTGCGGTGAAATTTCTGTTGAACGACGTGATGATGGAATTCTTCTCTCCCATGGCAACATCGTGCCGTTTCCACTGACCGATGCAGGGACCGCAGGCATTCGCCATAACAACGGCGCCGGCTTCCGTCAATGTCTTCAGTTGTCCGTCCCGTTCGATGGTGGCGCGTATCTGTTCGCTGCCGGGAGTGATGATCAACTCAGATTTCGCTTTGAATCCTTTTGATAATGCCTGCCGTACTACCGAAGTAGAACGCTCAATATCCTCATACGACGAGTTTGTGCAGCTTCCGATAAGAGCCACTTTCAATTCTTCGGGATATCCTTTTTCCCGCACCGCTGCTGCAAATTTCGAGATCGGCCATGCCAAATCGGGAGTGAATGGTCCGTTCACATGCGGCTCAAGTTCATCCAAATTGATCTCGACCACACGGTCATAGTATTTACCGGGATTCGACAAAACTTCAGCATCGGGGCTCAGATGTTCGGCGATTCCTTCGGCAAGTCGCGCAACTTCATCGCGATTCGTTGAGCGGAGATAATCGCCCATTCTTGAATCGTACGGGAATACCGATGTGGTCGCTCCAATTTCGGCTCCCATATTGCAGATGGTTCCTTTGCCGGTAGCCGAGATCGATTTTGTTCCTTCACCGAAATATTCAACAATAGCACCGGTACCTCCTTTTACCGTAAGTATTCCGGCTACTTTCAGGATGACATCTTTCGCTGAGGTCCATCCATTCATCTTTCCTTTCAGGTGAATGCCGATTACTTTCGGAAACTTCAATTCCCAAGCCATTCCGGCCATCACATCAACGGCATCCGCACCACCGACACCAACCGCGATCATTCCAAGTCCCCCTGCATTCGGTGTATGTGAATCTGTGCCGATCATCATTCCGCCGGGGAATGCATAATGTTCCAGCACAACCTGGTGGATAATCCCGGCACCCGGTTTCCAGAATCCTATCCCAAATTTGTTCGAAACGCTTGCGAGAAACTGGTACACTTCTTTATTGTCTGTATTAGCACGCTGCAGATCATTCACCGAACCGACTTCGGCCTGTATCAGGTGATCGCAATGGACCGTGGAAGGAACGGCAACCGTTGCTCTGCCGGCAGACATGAATTGCAGAAGTGCCATCTGTGCCGTAGCATCCTGCATCGCAACACGATCCGGGGCAAAATCAACATAACTTTTTCCCCGTTCACCTGCTTTGTTTGGTGTTTCAAAATAATGGGCATACAGGATCTTTTCTGTAAGTGTCAGCGGTCTGCCGACAAGAATGCGGGCTGCAGCAATCTTTGCGCCATAGCCGGAATAGAGTTTTTTGATCATGTCCAAATCGAAAATCATAATGTTGTTCTTTCAAATTGTAGTAAGTGTTGTTAGAAATTTGTTCAATATACATAGAGTTTTTCAGCACTGCAAGAAATTGAATGTTTGCACCGCTCTCTGTTTTTCCGTATTTTGAATAAAATTTAAGAAGGAAAATGCCTGATTTTTCGACACATACCGAAGAAGAAGTCATTGACGAGACCAAAACCCAGGAACCGGCAAAAGCGATTCTCTTCAACGACGAAGTTCATACATTTGATGAGGTAATCCATCAAATTATGAAGGCAACCGGCTGCGACCTGCCTACCGCCGAAAGGATGACGCTGGAAGTGCATCATACCGGTAAATCGTGCGTGTACATTGGCGAACTGGTCAAATGTCTTCAAGTGACAAGCGTTTTGGAAGAAATTGAGCTAATGACTCAGGTGGAGGTCTAACATGAATTCCCTTACAGACATTAAAATAATACTTCAACGGTATAAGTCTACGTTGTACAATGAATATTCTGTAAAATCAATGGGAATATTTGGTTCGTTTGCCAGAAATGAACAATCTGATACAAGCGATATCGACATATTGGTTGAATTTGATAAACCAATCGGCTTGAAGTTTGTTGATTTAGCAAATGAATTAGAAATGATCTTAAACAATAAGGTTGACCTTGTTTCAAAAAATGGGGTGAGACCAAAATTGATGAAATATATTCTTCAGGACATTCAGTATGTCTAAACGGGATATTAATTTATTATTAGAAGATATCTTGGAGAGTATTGAGAAGATAGAAAGCGACACAAAAGATATTCAATTTGACGCATTTGTAAATAATGGAATGCTGTTTGATGCTACCGTTAGAAATTTTGAAATAATAGGAGAAGCCTCCATAAATATTCCTGATGACGTAAAGATTAGGTTCCCAA
>CAJBTU010000377.1 GCA_903958625.1 uncultured Ignavibacteriota bacterium
CTCTGCTCCACCTTGTTGACGAACAAAACTCATTTGACTATCATTCCTTCTGCTTGCGTTCTTTTTGGACATCTTTCACGACATTGCGAAGATCTTTCATAAAATTCCGTTCAAAGATCATATATTCGGCGATCTGCTTGTTTGTAAAGATCTCTTTCAGTTCTTCAATATATTTTTTTCGTGCTTCGGCGATCTTTTTTTCGATCTCAAAGAATTCATTGAATGTTTTTTGCAATTCGCTGTCACCCGCATTGGCGTTCAATTGGGTTTCAAGCTTATCCACCAGATTGGCACGATCCTTTTCGAGTTCTTTGATGCTTTCGCGATGTTTATTATAGCGTTGCACAAGCTTCAGACCGGTCTCTTCATCCAATTTAAGCGCTTCAATCATACGGATCTTCTTGTAGCTCTCGAGGCGTTCCATAGGCCGCTGGAATCGGCCGCCCATGCCTTCCGGCGGTTGAGCAAAGATCATGACCGGCATCATGATGAAGAATAAGAATGGTAAAATATATTTCATAGAGTCTCCTATTGAGTTACTGTCCTTTGTAAACGCTCCACAACCTTTTCTGCATCTTGTTCTTCGAGCAGCGCGAACATTTCATTCTCCGTCTGATAATTTGCTGGATCTATGCCAAACAATTCTCCGGGAAGCCTGTTCTCAAGATTACTTTCCGATGCGCTTGCCGTAAATAGAGAAGATTCTTCGACGATCGCGGTAATTTCATTCTGTTCAAATTCCTTTACCAGCGAGTAAATTGACGATGGATTCATGTCCGGACTGAACGATTGATACAATCCATACAATGAAAATACAACCATCAGTGCCAGAACCGGCTGAGACAACAATTTTAGCAGCCGGAATAATGACCATGGCGAGTAACCTTCACCTCTGCCCAATATTTCCCTAAGCCTTGGCAGGAAATTTGTAAAATAATGGTCTGGAACCGAACCTTCATCTTCGGTCTGCAATACGTGAAAGACTGAGCGCAGTAACTCGACTTCACGGCGCAGTTCCGCTGAATCGACAAGCATGTTATCAACATCTGCTTTGCGTTCAGAGGAAAGTGTTCCTTCTGCGTATTCAATCAGTAGTTCATGTAATTTATCGGTCTTCATGCTTTAGATAGACTCCAATTTTTTTTACAGCATGGAAATAATTTGCCTTCAATCCCCCGACACTGGTTTTTAGAATCTTTGCGATCTCTTCGTACGGCAACTCCTCGTAATATCTCAACAGAAATACTTTTTTTTGTTTCTCCGGTAGTCGTTCGATCGCTTCCCGTATCTGTTTTGTCCGTTCCTTCTTCTCCAGAATCTCTAATGGAAGAGCATCCGTCGACCGTATCTGATGGACCTCTTCGTCGATAGAAAATGTCTTACGAATCTTCTTTTTACGGATCTCATTCAACGATAAATTTATCGCTATTCTATAGATCCATGTATAAAAACTTGAGTCCCCTTTGAACGAATTCAGCGAATGATATGCTTTGATAAAGACATTCTGTGTTACATCATCAGCATCGTCATGATTCGGAATCATCCGGCGGACAATCCAATAAATTTTTTCTTTATAACGCAGGACAAGTTGATTATACGCTTGTTCGTTCCCGTTATTGAAATCTTCTATTAATTGGAGTTCGTCGGATTGGTTCATTCATTTTATGACGTTTTGACACTACAATTGTCACTGAAGTTTAACATCAATCAAAATTATAGCGTATTCCGACAAAAATGTCCCACTTTTTTGCATAGTCTGAAGTGATATAGTATTCATAAGGATCGTAGATGTATGAATAACTCGATGGTGTCACCTGAGTGGTAAAACGGCTTTGCAGAATCTTAAAATCGACCAGCAGATCACGAATCGGTTCATATGTTCCGACAAAACCGATCGTTTGCTGTTTTGTTTGAGGACTATATAAAATGGTCGGTGTAGGAAGCCTATACTGATGAATCGTGGAGTCTTTTCCCCCTTTTCGAAGAGACTCAAAAAACAGACCAATCTCAAGATTATACATTGGCCTATAAAAAAAGCCGAGCGACAATAGATCCGCATTTTGTCCTATCCAATGCCCCAGGTTGATCGAATGACTTTGATATGTATCGTCGGAAAACCGGTGGTTATACACCCACGGATTGATGCGCGTATATTCTATCATGATCCTTGAATCGGGAATTACCAGATCATAGAGTTTAATCCCGACAGTGAATGCCAGCTGATTATGCTGACGATCTGCTTTGGTAAAATCCTCGGTCGACATTTCATCGATGAACAGCGACATGTAATAGTTTTGATTCTTCACAACATTCAGATCAGCGGTTAGGAACATTTGAGAATTATCAGTGTCACTCATCCAATGTTCCCCTGCTTTGAAGAACATAACGGGGATGAGATATAATAATTCAGGACTGCGGCTGCCGTAAATTTCCGATTCTCCGAATGCGAGATCGACCCCGTCCCAAGGAGTGAATTCAATCATATGGGCAGCGATGTATTTTTGACGATAGACCGGCCGGAATCCGGTAAACCCGGACACATCCGGATTTTGGTAAGAACGATTCGAATCAATAATGCCGGAATACAACCACCCGTGCAGATATGTGAAATCAATATTCTCTCCGAGTTTAGCCCGGATCTTAATTTGCGGATACGAGGGGGCTTTATTCGAAAGAATGATATTCCCCTGTTCCCCTGCACCCCACACATTGTGCATTTTTTCCACGGAGAGTGTTGCAAATCCAATATCAACATTCACCTGCACTTCAACAGGGTCATAAAAAACATTCCCACCATTATTGCTTAAAACAACTTGAGCCGGAGTTGAAGAAAACGGATATGCACCGTACACATATGAACCCGATATGCCGTTGTCGCGGAACATAAAATATGCTCCGGTCTGTTTACCTAAATATCCGTACACATTCAATCCATTGGAAATGACTTTTGTGAATTTACCGTCGGCACGGTCGTGGTAGGTGTATCCACCGATCAGATCGAAATTGAATTTACCGGGATCACTTTTGTATTGGTACAGATGCCACCGTTCTTCAATAATATTCTCATACCCCAGGTTCTCCAACTCCTGAAAAAATTCCTCCTTATAGAAGAACTGTTCCTGCTGTACCACTTCCGTCAATACCGCAGAACTTGTGTCTATTTGGATGATGAACTTTCCGATTGTTTCCCTGGAGAGGGGTTTCACGGCATCGCGATATCCGGATATGACCTGTTTCGCTTCCATCTTATCAAGATAACCGTATGCGGGGTGCGTAACGGGGAGATATACTGATTGCGAGTAAAGATAAAACGGAAATAAGAGCAATAATATTTTTTTCATTCAGTGGTCCGGAATTTGTCCTTCACATTAGCTGTTCTGCATATTCATTGCATCGACAAATTTTTTCGTGATCGCCCGTGGACGTGTTATTGCAGTACCGGCAACGGCACAAAATGCCCCGACCTTCAATGCTTCTTTTGCGTGCTGTGGCGTCCAGATTCTTCCCTGTGCCATGACGGGAATTTTCACGGCACGCGACAATTCTTCGATCAACCGGAAGTCCGGTTCATCGGTCAGATATTTTTGCGTCAGTTCCGTATATCCTGATAGGGTAGTTGCTATCGCGTCGGCCCCCATTTCCGCCGCACGAATTCCCTCTTCAAATGTTGAGATGTCAGCGATCAACGGAATGTCGAACCGGTTTCTGACCTCGTCAAAGAATTCTATACCGTCCATGCCGTTGGGACGCTTTCTTGGAGTAACATCGAGTGCGACAATATCTGCTCCAGCTTTCAGGATCGCCTCAATATCCTTGAAGTCGGGCGTGACACAGATCCATCCGTTCTCAAACTGTCCATCAATGATCCCGATGAGCGGCAAATCGACTTCGGCATGAAAGGCCTGGATATTGTTAATTCCTTCCGTCCGAATGCCAACGGCCCCTCCAAGTTTTGCGGAGAGGGCAAACTTTGCCATAAGCTGCGGAGAATTGAATGGATCATCATCCTCTGTTTGGCATGAGACGATAAGACCGTGATTGAACGATGCGATTAATTCATTCATATTTTTTTATCCGTTCAGAATGGTCTGTTGAAGCATTGTTAATCCATCGCGCACACTTCCGGCAAGATGGATATGGAAAAGGCGCAATTGCTTATTGGCAAACGATTGATAATCGCCAAGCGCCTGTGCATTTTTCAGTACTTCGAACGTGAATACTTCACCCGGTACGTTCACATTTTTTGGTTCATCGGCTGTAATGATCAAAAAAATGCCGTTCGGTTTTCCGCCCTTGTGTAGTTGTCCGGTCGAATGAAGATACCGCGGTCCAAAGCCAACGGTAACGGGAAGGCTATACAGCTTCGTCAATTCGTCACGCAACGAATAGAGCAATTTCTCATTGGCGCTATTTTGGTCTACATAGGCAAGCAGCGCTATATAATCTTCGTTCTTCTTCCCCGAGAAATGTCTCTTCAATAAAGCTGAAACCGTTTCCGCGGGAATTGACGATACATATGATGGCTCTCCGAACACGGTGCACTGAGCATCGGAGAGAATCTTGTTCTTCACCGGGAGTTTCCCTTTCCCCTTATACTCATTGATGACGCTGACAGTATTATCTTTGCTTTCTTTCACGTTCGGTTCATCAAAAGGATTGATCTTCAACACGATTGCCGATATTGCTGTTGCAAACTCCCATTGGAAGAATTGAGAACCAAGCTCGTAAATATCTTTTAGAATTATTGTTATAAAGGGTGTATTCTTCCCTGCAAGTTCTTTTTGTAATTGAGTATATTTGTTAGCATCCTTCTCCAACAACATAAACACAACAAATCTATCCGTGCCAAAACGGGAGGGATCAAATTCTTGAGGTATGATCTCTCCCTCGACCGGCAGAATCCCCTTCCCTTCCTTTCCTGTGCTTTCAGCGATCAATTGTTCGGCCCAATATCCGAATGTTGCTATCTCATCGGACATGACCAATGTCATTTTATCGATATCTTCATTATGCGCTTCACCCATCAATAGACCGATCTGAGCCGCGGGATTCTGCACTGTTTCGAATTGACTCTGTTTTCTCATCTCATCTGCTGAATGGAGCAGTTTCCTGATATCCATTCCGATGAGTGCCATTGGAACAAGCCCAAAATAGGAAAGTGCCGAATATCTTCCGCCGATGTCTTCGGGATTGATGAATATCCGCCGAAAGTTCTTCTCTTTCGCAATGCTTTCCATTTTTGTGTTTGCGTCGGTAACAGCAATAAAATTCTCGCCGGGATTCTTTTTTACAGTTCCGATGCGATCATAGAAATATTGGTAGAACATGTTTGTTTCCGTTGTTCCGCCCGATTTTGAAGCAACGATGAACAATGTTTTTGCAAGATCTATCTGTTGTTCAATTCGCAATACCGATGTCGGATTGGTGCTATCTAAGACGAGAAGACTGGGGAAACCATCGGCTGATCCAAAAGTTGCACGGCATACGTCGGGACAAAGACTGCTTCCGCCCATCCCAAGGACAACTATATTTTTGAATCCGGCATCTTTAATCTCGTTCCCGAACGTAATCAGCGATTCTACATTGGAAAGCATCAGATCAAGACTATTCAGCCAGCCCAGACGATTAAGAATGGATTTCTTGTGGACCTCTTCACTGCGCCAGATCGTATGGTCTTTTTCCCATAGGCGTTTAATGATCGAATGAGCAGCGAATGAGGTATACTGATTATTAAGATTTTCCTGTAGTGAACCTGTTGATATAGAAATTGAAGGCATTTTTTTCCCGGGATATTGTATTTTTCCCAACAATATAGCCATAAAAAAACAAAAAAGGGGATGAATATTCATCCCCCTTTGAACAAAATGGTCGTTAATGTGTTAATTCTTAAAAACGAATGTACCTGGTATGATGCCAACCGCAGCAGAATCTTTTATAACGCCGTTCTTCTCGTAAACATATATTTTACCGTTCGAGTTAAAATCTCGCGCGTCACCAAGGTAGATCCGTTCCGTTATGTTATCAACGGCGATTGAATATGGTGTTTTTGCAATAAATTTTGACGAAATGATCGAGAAAGTTTTTGTATCAAATTTTACGATGCCATCTTTAACAACGGTGAAACCGTACCCTTTATTTGAGACCGCAAGTTCACCGGGATGTCCGTAAACAGCCAGAGGAAGCGGAATGGTTGCTTTCAACAAATAGGTCTTCGGATCGATCACCGCAATACTTCCCGGAGTATCCTTAGATGAATTGGAAAAATCGGAAAAACCATTGCACAGAACAATAATATCTCCGTCACCATCAACGGCAATATCTGTCGGTGATCGTGAGACCATTATGGTTGCCACAACCGAATCCCTCAACGGATCAATCACCGAAACCGTACTGTCACTTCCGTATCCGGAGTTACAGACAAAGACTTTTCCATTGGCAGATGTTATTCCCTGCGGATTCAAACCGACGGTGATATTGTCCTTAAAAATGCCATATGTTGATGGATTAAATGCTGTCACTGTTCCCTTATAAATATTCGTTATATAGCCTTTCGTGTCGTTAACAATAACAATTTTATTCGGACTATTTCCAGCAACGTTAATGGTTCCCAGGGATTTGTGCGTAAGCGTAGAAATGATCTCGATTTTATGGGAATTATTGACGACGATGAATGCCTTGTTATTGTAGAGAACAATGTCGTTTGCCACATCGCCTAACGAACGATTATTTGCCGCATAGAATACATCCGCATACACTTTATTAGAGTCCGGTATATACATTGACAATGAGGAATTCGATTTTGTAAATCCTCCTTCATTGAGAACATAAATTCCCGTAGTTGAGACAGAGTTTCCCAATTCGGACGGAGCGGGATCATCTTTTTTGCAACCCGAGAGGAGAGCGATGGTGAAGAGTACTGCGATGATTCTTTTCATTTGTTTTCCTTGTATTGATGATTGTTCGTTAAAACGCAAATTCCGTCGTAAATACAAAATTCCTTAATGGAGTTGGATACCCCGAGACAAGTTGATATTGGGTATTCAAAAGATTGTTTACCTCAGTTTTAATACGGACCGAGAAGGCCGGCAAACTGAATCCGTAAGAGATATTCGCATCAACAGTTTCGTATGTCGGGAGAATATATCTCGGATTGTTGTCTGCTGATTCGTAGCGGAATCCGGTAAATGAATACCGGACATTCAGTGATATACCGGAATACGAACTGCCGATGTTGATATTTGAAAATTCCTGCGGCACATACGGCAGAATTTTATTCTGAGCATCATCATTCGGGAAATCCGCGCTGGTCTTTACGGAATGGAGGAAATTATGAGAATAATTCAGCATCAATAGATCATCGAACATGTTGAGGTTGAAACCAAGCTCGACCCCGGATGAGGAAACGGATTGCAGATTTTTCGGCGACCAAATACCGTTCGCTCCCGGCTGCCAGACAATCTTATCTTTCGCTGCGATAGAAAAGTAATTGAGTTCAATAGAGGCATCGACCGACGGAGCCTGAAAACCACCGATTATTCCTGCATCAGCATTGAGCGATCTCTCCGGATGCAGATGGGGATTCCCCCCATTGATCCAATACAGATCGTTGAATGTCGGTATCCGGTAGTTCTTCCCATAACTTGCGCGCAATCGCACTATTGGTTCTTCCAGCAGACCGATATTGATCCCAACTTTTGGCGAGATATCACCATCGGTATCACTGAATGAATCGTACCGGACCGAAGGGAAAATGATAACTTCAATCGGCAAAAAGAACCGTAACTGCGAGGCAAAAAATCCGCTTAATTGCAGCCGTTTTGACGGGATCAGTTCATTGCTGGAGATCGACGCTACAGCAACATCCCCCCCTGCAACGATACGGTGGTCCGATGTGAGCGAATATCGTATGGCTGGTGTAAGATTAAAAATGTTATTTTCGTAATGTGCCGATAACGGCATGCCGCTGATGACAACATGAGGGTCGCGATATTCTTGACGGTTATTGTGAAATGAAACGGGAAACGAAATATCTATTTGTTCGGATTCTTTCAACTCGGTGGCAGCGCTGACAAACAGGTCTTTATCCTGAATTCGGGCAAGATTATTCTGCACAGCATTAGTCACCGCAGCCGGCTGCCCGCGTTCCGCCGCAGAATATCGCAGAGAATAATTTGTAACAATATCTTCCATCAACAGTGTTCTCGCGTTCAGCGAATAATTTTTCAGCGTATAATCAGCACCGTCGCGATGAAGCCGTTCTTTCACATTGCCATTATTAAAGAAAAAATCGAATGCATTTGATGCGCGCCGTAATTCCATCGATCCGCGGTACGAAAACCGTTCGTCTCCGCCGCCGGCCGTGGCCTGATATCCGTTCAGCCCAAAAGACCCGATACTTTGAGAGAATGATGCGAACAGCTTTCCTGTCGGTTTTTTAGTAATGATATTGATGACGCCACCAACGGCATCGGCACCGTATAACGACGAAGCACCGCCGCCGGCAATTTCGATACGTTCCACCTCATTCAGTGAAAATATTCCGACATCAACCGTGCTGATCTGAAATGTAGTGAACCTCTGTCCATTGACGAGAATTAATGCATAATCAGAACCCATACCTCGAACCGAAACAGAATGAAGCGACCCGTTGCCGCCGTAACTGCGGAGTGTAATGCCGGCAATGTTCATCAATTTGTCTGCCAGCGATGTTCCATTGCTCTGAGCAAGCTCAAGGCTATCCAATACCTGGACAGAAGAAGGGAGTTTTTCAATGGCAACAGTGGTTCTTGTTCCTGTGATCACGACGTCATTCAATCGGAAGACTCGTGTGGAGTCATCTGCCGAATAGGTAAGAGTAAAACAAATGATCGATAGTGTTACA
>CAJBTU010000378.1 GCA_903958625.1 uncultured Ignavibacteriota bacterium
CGCTATGTCAACGTGTACCTCTCCGTCTTGTAACGCTCTATAGCGCCCACCGTGCGAGCGTAAAACACCTGTTCCTTTCATCTTCCCTTCAGTTGCATACCGGCCCAATGGTCCGTTCATACTTCCTTCTATATGATGGATCGTTCCATCCTCCAAATATTTCATCAAATATTCATGACACGGGAATGATGCACTCGGGAACCAGCGGATATTTTTAATACCCATTTCTTTGATTGTATCGAACAGAATATTTGTCAAGCCGTCACCGTTACGAAGATGGTGGTGGGTCGAGATCGTCATTCCGTTTTTTAGTCCTGATTTCTTGAGGGCTTCTTTCAGGTTCTTGACAAGCTTATTTCCATCCGAGGGATAATCTGCGCAACTTCGGATAGCGGGTGCAGTCATTGAATGTTCAGGCCTGTGTTTATTAATTCCTTTGTAGGGAATCGCCGGAATTCCATTCACTTCAATCGGGACATACCGGCCCGCTGCATTTTTCACCATTTTAGATCGTAATTCTTTGGACATAATCGTACTATTTGGTTGAAGAATTTTTTGAGAGTGATAAAACCCGCTGCGCGCGTTTTACTACCGGAGCATCGATCATCTTTGATCCTAACGCAACCACACCGGAGCCGCTGTGTTGTGCGTCTTGGAAGGCTTCGACCACTCGCTGAGCGTATTCGATCTCTTTTTGAGTCGGTGAAAAAGATTCGTGTATGATCTTGATCTGCCGCGGATGAATACAACCCTTCCCCTCAAAACCAATTGCTTTGGCTTCAAGAACACTTTGCCGCAGTCCTTCTTCATCGTTAACATCGGAAAAGACAGAATCGAGTGCCTGGATACCGACCGCCTTAGCCGCATTGATAACAGCGCTTCGTGCAAAAAGACTTTCCATGCCGCTCTTTGTCCGTTCAACTCCTATATCGGCGGTGTAATCTTCCAATCCGATCGCTAATCCGCAGTTCCATTTGCTTGCCGAAGCAATCTCGTACGCCCGCACAACACCCAATGCTGTTTCAATAATTGGTATCAGAAAGACCGACCGTTGGATCTTGTGCTGTTTAAGTATATTGTTTATTTCAGCATCGACTTCTTCCACTTGTAATGCCGATTCGCATTTTGGGATAAGGATCGTCTGCACATTATGCTGAATGACGTGTCGGAGGTCTTCAAGCCCGGCCGGCAAGGGATTGATCCGAACCATTCGCTCTGATGCCCCAAAATTAACGTTCGTCAAAGCATTTCGGACAAGAATTCTTGCCGCATCTTTTTCGGCTGGTGCTACGCTGTCTTCAAGGTCAAGAATAATGCAATCGGGTTCATGCAAACCTGCATTCAGAAAGAAATGCGGCTCATTACCGGGAATATATAATCGTGTCCGCCGCAAACGGTCCCGTGAAGAATTTTTTATTTTGTCTTTGTCTCCGGTCGGAAAACTACTATTCATCTGAGGATCTGCCCGTTTGATCGCTGCTTCCATCCTTGCCGCAATCACAAACGGGACTGCACCTTGATCTTCAACGGAAACTGTAGCATTTTTTATGTCATAATGCCTAAGAATAGTTTTAATTTGGGCTCTGATCGAATTCCCATACAGCGATTCAACTTTGCTTTTCAGATCGATGGAGATACCGCCTACTGATGCAATCGTTATCTTTACATGACAATCCGATCGGATCGCATCACCGATTCGTCCGGCTGATCCTGTCTTTGTTTTTTGGCTTTTCATTTCTGTCCCATTCTACGTGGCTACTTTATCAAATCAGAAAGTTTTGACGCAACATCAAAAAGATCCATCCCTTTCGTGAATGGCAGGCAGACACCGGTGGTCAAACGTACCTTTTCAACCCAAGCCGCAGGGATGCTTTCCATTCCATTCATCGCACCGCTGATCGCTCCTACAATGGCAGAGATCGTATCGGCATCCCGTCCAAAGTTGCCACTGTAAATAATTCCCCGCTTAAAATCTCCATTCGTTAATTTTAGAATGGCAAGTGCAGATGCCACCGCTTCCGGAGAAACAGATTTGTATTCTGTCCACAGAGCATCATGCAGCGGTTTCCATGCATCTTCGAGCGTTTTCTTTTCATTGATAATATCCAATGCTTTGGCAAAGGTAAATCTCATCCAGGAATCTTTCGGTGTGACATCCATTGCTGTCTGATAAATCTCATCGACAGTGGCACCGGCCATAGCAACAGCAACTGCAGCAGCAACAGATTGTGCGCTCCAAAGACCGTCGCGGGAATGACTGATCCTCGCATCAATGTCCGCAAGATGCGCAGCACGTTCGGGATCACCGGCACAGGCGATACCGATCGGCGTCACACGCATTGCTGCGCCGTCGCTCATATAGTGAGAGTTATAGATCCCCGAAAATGGAGGCAAAACACCGCGGCGAATATTTGCGGCTGCTTCCCTCTCACTAGCACCACCACGTTTCAATTCTGATAACGGGAGGACATGGGTTTTCCAACTTTCAAGAACATCGGCATCAGTCAGGTTCCCTTTGGCTTTGATCAGCGTTTGCGCAGTCAATAAGGCAAATTCTGTATCATCCGTTCCCGGTGCAGGCTTATCGGAAAAATCCATGGTAATACCATATTGAAGATGATAATCCGGTGAGCGTGCAATATCTCCGAATGAATCCCCGATAGCATGACCGACAAGACTTGCGCGTGCCCGATCTTGCAGTAACGATTTATTTTTTATCAGATCATTTCTTGTGAGCATATTATACTTTCTTTTAAGGCTGTTAATATTTCGCTTTATTAATAGTTCGTTTCGCAAGATCACTTAATAACGAATGATCAAAACCTTTAAGACTGCTTCGAATTTTATTATTGAGCGGAGTGATCCATTTCGATGGAAGTTTATTTGCGCCCAGCATCGTTCCCATGATCGAACCGACCGTTGCACCATTACTGTCCGTATCCCATCCACCCATCACTACGTTACACACTGCCCGCTCAAAATCGCCCTTTGAAGATAACAGGGCTGCGACAACAAGCGAAGCATTATTGATGGTATGCACCCAATGATATTTCCCAAACTTTTTATAGAGTGAATCCACCGTGATATCCCACGATTGCTCTTGAATTGGAAGGGACAAAGTAAAAGTGATCGCTTCTGCAAAGCGAGACTTCGGAGGAACGTACAACAATGCCTCTTCAATGATTGATCGGTTGTCGTTGTTTTTAAATGAAGCTGCGACCGCTGCGGCAAAAAATATTTCTCCATATATCCCATTACGCACATGGCTAAGGCAAGCATCACGATAAGCAAATTCTGCGGCTCGGGCCGGTTGTGCAGGAGAAATCCATCCCCAAAAGTCTCCCCTGATCTGTGCACCGATCCATTCGCGATAAGGATTTCTCAGCAGTGCCGTTTGCGGCGGTTCAATTCCATTCAGCCGATTAACATAAGCAACACGCTCAGCTGTAAACGTTGTAAGAACAGGTGCCAGATCCAACCATGTCTGAACAATATGTTCTGTTATAAATTCTTCACCATACCGTTCGAAAGCAGACAAATTCAGCATCGGATAATTCATATCGTCGTCTTCCGGCATGCACTCGATATTCTCTTTCAGACTCTCTTTTCCGTAGTGTCTATTCCATGGATATTTTTTTAACAACGAATCGGGAATTCCCTGTCCGCTAATATAGTCTGTAATGGGCCATGTTCCATTTGAAGAAAGCAACTCAATCACACCTGAACGGGGTGTTTTTTCGACCGGTTTCCCCAGCATGCACCCGGCACTTCTGCCAAGCCAACCCCCAAGGATTTTGTCCTCTACCAAAGACGATGATATAGATGAAACAACATCACGCTTAATTCTACATTGCTTGACTATCCCATCCCACGTTGACGGTTCATTTTCAGCGTTTTGATTATGCAAAGATATTCCATCCAGTTTACCGTAGAACGTCTCAGCATTCGTCTTGAAAAGATTGTCATTATGGTCAAGATCTTCTATTTGGTTCCATTCCCTGCGAAGTTCAGCAACCTCAACACCCTCTTCCTCGAGTTGCTGCAATTCGTATTTAATACGTTCCGGTATTTCAATCCAGGAGATTCTCATATAGATATTTTTTTACCAGTCATATTTAATAACTGTTCTATTAGTGTAAGATAATTTTTACCGGCAAATGAAGGAATGCAGACTCCTTTTAATGTTGTTATTGCATTTAGCCAGCTTTCACTCCCGATCGATTTTGACTGATTCGCACCAACAAGTGCACCAACCATGGCCGGAAGTGTCTCACCGCTTTTAGCAAATGAAGACGAAGTTGTTACAGCAAGTTCAAAATTGTTTTCGTGCATTACGGCAATAACAAAAGTGAGTGCCAATGTTTCGGGAGCAACATTGCCGTAACTGTATTCGCGGTTGATGATGTTGTTTTGTAGTTCAGGCAGGATCGAAAATATTGAGTCACTATTTTCCGCAATGTTCATTGCCTGGCCTACCAATCGAGCAATCCACGATGATGCCGGGAGGTATTGACGGGCTACCGCAACCGATTCGGCAATACTTTTCCCTGAACATACTAAACTTATTGCTACAGCCATTGCTTGAGCGGCCCAAACACCATCCTCACTATTCGTAACAGAAGCATCAATCTCAGCAAGTCTGGCAGCTATATCAGGCTGACCGGCACATAATATTCCGATCGGTACAGCACGTGACATGGCACCATC
>CAJBTU010000379.1 GCA_903958625.1 uncultured Ignavibacteriota bacterium
ACCGACACTTTTTACTGAATAGCGGACAACAATAACTTTGGAAGGATCGCTTTGATTGTTCTTTGTTGTTGCAATAACACGGTATTCGTACTGTTTGGATGCATCCAGCGTATTGTCCGTATAGGCAATGGAATTAGAAGGAAGTGTTCTTATGCGTTCAAACGCTCCCTCTCCGCAGCGCCGTTCGACAATAAAGGATTCTTCATACGATGTATTGTCTTTCCATTGCAGTTCAATGGCGTTCTGCGCAAAATGCATGATCTTCGGTTCGGAAGGAGATTGAATTCTGAACGTATATGAAGTCACCGGAGAATATATTGTTGAATTCCATTTCGAACGGCCGCGAACCCTATAGGAGTATGTTGCATTGTTTTTCAATGCTTCATCAAGGCGGATGGCGGTTGAATCTTTCCGAACAATTGCCCGCGGTACAAATGGTGATCCATTGATACTTTGTTCTACCACAAATTCCGAGATGTACGGATTTGCATTAGACCATTGTATGTACGTTGCGGTGTCTTCTTCACAGAGAACTTGTATCAGTTCCGGTGATGAAAATGATAATGCCGTTGAAACAACCGGAGAAAACGGCGAGGCGTTGCCCTGGGCAACAAATCGTGCACGGAAATAATACGTTCGACCGGGAGAATATGTGCCATAGACAATAATGCCGGAGGTGTCGCCTCCGCTTGATGCAACAAGAGTGAATTCAGCGCTGTCTGTCCGCTGTTCGATCTCAACAACAACACTCTTCTTCTGTCCGGAAGAATAATTGTTGCCATCCTGCCATGAAATTAAGGCCGATGTTTCCGTTAATGCGGCGATGGCAACCGTCTTGGGGGGAAGTAATGAATGAGACGAGTCCACCGGATTCTGAAAATCAAATCGGTCGCATCCGGAAACGATGATCAATGACAGGATCACACTATAATATTTATGAACGGTCATTTTACCAACAGCATTTTTTTCAATTGCGTGAATGTTGCGCCTGATTTTTGCCGGGCAACGATCCTGTACAGATAGACACCAGAAGAATACCTGTTTCCATTCCACTGTGCGCGATAATTTCCTGCCGACAGATTTTCATTCACAAGCGTGGTGACTATCCGGCCAAGCACATCGTAGACAACAACTAAAACTTCGGATTCTTCCTTCACGGCAAAGGATATTGTTGTTAACGGATTGAACGGATTGGGATAATTCTGAAGCAATGCAAATGCCGTTGGGATGTTGCCGTTCTCGCGTTGAACACCCAGTGCGGTCGCCGTTTTAAAATTCCAGATTTCGGTAAAGGGACTTTTTCCCCCATCATTGATCGCTCGAACGCGCCAGTAGTATTTCGTACCTAATCTCAGCGGCGATATGGCCAAAAGCGTATCCGTGCTGGTAGAATCTTCAAACATCATAACATTGAACGGAGTGTCATCGGAAACTTGAACATGGTATGCTTTTGCCGATACGATGGAACGCCATTTCAATACAACGCTCACCGGTTCTGCGCCCGAAGCATTGTTCGGCGAGACCAACATCGGCATCTGCGGAGGTAAAATGATCGTTGTAAAGCTCCATATCGTAGAAAAAGATCCATATCCGCTGTTATTCTTTGCCCTTACCCGCCAAAAATATTTTGTTAGATTGTTCAACCGCGGAATGGTGATGGAAGTATCCGCGTAGGTAGAATCTTCAAATACCGTTGTGCCAAACGGGGAATCAAGTGCCAGTTGAACATGATAATTTTTTGCACCCTGTGCGGCGCTCCATTGCAGGTTCACCGTTAAGAGCTGTTTTTCAGATGCGCTTAATGGAAACCGTAAATTCGGAATTCCAGGAGTGTTTTCCGTTGTTAAAAAACTCCAGACCTCGCCGAACGGACTGCTCCCGCTCATATTCTTTGCCGACACCCTCCAAAAGTACTGCGTGTTTTCCTGAAGATTTGTGAGTTGATACATCGTATCGATCAGCGTGGAATCGTCCACTATTTTTGTTGTGAACGGTGATTGCGTTGACAATTGCAGCCGGTACGAACTGGCAATGGTATCTTTTTTCCAGCGGAAAATAATTTTCTGCGGAGATTGGTTCGCTGCGTTTTGCGGTGTGCTTAATATTGGAATGACAGGAGCGTCGATCCTTGTAAAAAAATTCCACACGTTTGAATACGGACTGGATCCTGCCGCGTTGATGGCCTGCACTCTCCAAAAGTACCTTTTGCCAAATTCCAGCGACCCAATTTGCCGAACGGTATCTGCTATCGTCGAATCTTCATAAACCACCGTTCCGAACGGCGAGTCGGTTGACACTTGCAAGCGATACGACGATGCGTTTTGAACAGAATTCCATCGCAGCGATATAGGAACCGATTGATCGATGGAAGCACTGATTGGCAGGGCCTGTATTGGTGTAGCAGGAATTTGAAGCGCCGTTCTAAAACTCCATACATCCGAAAATCCTTTTGAACCGCTGCTGTTCCGCGCACTGATCCGCCAGTAATACGTTGTATTATTTTGCAGCGGGCCGATACTTTTCACGGTATCAATGAGGGTAGAATCATCGTAGACGACCGTCTTAAACGGTGTATCGGTCGATACTTGAACGCGGTAATTAGTGGCTCCAGAAACACTGTTCCATTTCAACAACAGTATCGTCGCAACATTATTCAGACCGCTTTGCGGAGACAGCAGTGTCGGCGTTTCGGGCTGAATGGCAATTGTTGAAAAACTCCATGGGACCGAAAATGGGGATTGGTTTGTCGAAGACAAAGCCTTAACCCGCCAATGGTATGTTGACGTATTTTGTAATCCGGAGAACTGCCACGACGTAAGCATCAACGTAGAATCATTAAATACCAATTGAGTAAAACCGGTGTCTCTTGCTAATTGCAGATGATATAATAGAGAACCGTTCACCGCTCTCCAGCGGACAACCGGTGTGGTGGATTGGGAAATTGCATTATGAATCGGCATTATTTGATCTGGCGCTCCCATTTCCGTCGTAAACTGTTGTCGAGCCGAGTAATCGCTTGTTCCTTTTATGTTCCGAGCATTGATCCTCCAAAAATATACCGTGTTGGTATACGGTAATCCGGCTGACGACGAAGTTGTTGTAACCAGCGAATCGTTGATCACCAGCGCAGAAAATAAAGTGTCGTAAGAAACCTGCAAACGGTAATATTCCGTTCCCGGTGAAGCGTTCCATCGGAACTGCACGGTTGTCGGCAGCTGTGACTGTAAATGAACCGGTGCAACCGGTTTGGGATCAATTGGTTTTGTTAAAGCCAGAGCAAAAGATCGATAACGGAAATATTCACTCCATCCCCCGTTATTTTTTGCGGCAACCCTCCAATAGTACGACAGATTGGGGAGCAGCGTACTGATTTGTTTTGTAACGGTTGTCAGAGTCGAGTCGTCAAAAACAATATTTGAAAACGCCGTGTCGGCAGCGATCTGCAGCCGATAATATGTTGCCGACAGTGAGACCTGCCAACTCATTGTTATTGGCTGTGCCACTTCCGTTGCGCTGCCAGCCGGCATTAACGGCACGGGAACCGGAGGTGGCGGATTTATTGTCGTAAAACTAAAGACCTGCGAAAAACCGCTTGAGCCCGATGAATACCGTGCGCCGACCCTCCAAAAATAGATCGTATTATTCTCGAGCCCTCCCAATGTAACTACCGTATCGGCAAGTGTCGAATCGTTCATCACGAATGAGCCGAACAACGGCGCCGTGGAAACTTGCAGATGATACTTGGTTGCCTTGAGCGTTGAACTCCACTTTAACTGCGGCGTAGTAGTCTGATTCAGCGCATTCAATACCGGCATGATAGGATTCGGTTTTGAAATACCGGTGCTAAAGTATGCCGTAGGACAAAAACCTCCGGAACCGGCGCTATTTTTTGCGCTAACACGCCAGAAATATTTGGTGACATTCTGAAGGTTCAGCAATGTTTTATTCGCCACCGTTATCGTCGAATCGTTACACACGAGATTTGCAAAGAGAGAGTCCGTTGAAACCTGTAAACGGTATGATGCTGCTCCGTTCGAGGCACTCCACTGAAACGATGCCGGCTGAAGAACATCGGCAGCACCATTTAATGGAGCAATAATTGACGGAATTGCTGGCACAATAACAACGGTTGTAAATGCTGACGAGGCACTAAAACCACCGGCACCATACGTGCTCAACGCAGCAACCCTCCAGTAATATTTTGTCGAACTGGGAAGATTCGATACCGTTGCCACTGTATCGGTGATTGTGGAATCACTATATACGAAAGCGTCAAACGCATTCGTGGTTGATATCTGCAATTGATATTTTACGGCTCCTGCAACAGAACTCCACGAAAAGGAGGTTTGCAGCGGTTGATTGACCGCATTATTCACCGGAGCGATCGTTTTGGGAATCGCAACAATTGTAGTGAACTCTCTTCTCACCGTGAAATTTGACCACCCTGCAGCATTTTTCGCATTCACTTTCCAATAATATTTTTGAAAATTCTTCAATGACGATACTGCTTTCGACGAAACGGCCAATGCTGAATCGTTCACCACCAATGATGCAAATAAAGTGTCGGTTGATACTTGAACGCGATAATTCGTCGCTCCGGAAACCAGCGACCACATCAACGTTGGAGCAATGCTTTGGTTGAATTCCCGGTCCAACGGTGTCTGCAGCAGCGGAACAGAGGGAATGGTGACAATAGTTGTAAAGTTTGACGTTGCGGAATATTGACCCCAGCCGTCGATACTAAGTGCACGTACGCGAAGATAATATTTCACATTGTTTTGTAATCCGCTGAATATTTTTACGGTGTCAATAATTGTCGAGTCATTCAAAATGAGGATCGAAAAACTGGACAATTGTGATACCTGCAACTGATACAGGGTTGCCCCTTCAACGGCGTTCCATTTTATTGTGCCGGCAACAGGAATGTTCGTTGACGAATTTCCCGGAGATGAGATCGCCGGTGTGGAGACAATGGTCTTTATGGACCATACCGGTGAATAACCGCTTGTTGCCGCAATATTTTTTGCATTCACTCTCCAAAAATATTGTTTGTTGGCGGACAATATGGTGAGCTGCTTAGAGGCGGTCGTAACTGTTGAATCATTGCAGATCAGATTTGAAAAAGTGCTGTCGGTAGAGACCTGTAATCGGTATGATGATGCATTGAAAACCGGGTTCCAGGTAAATGTCGTCGTTGTCGGCTGCTGAACAATTCCGTTGACGGGTGAAACAAGCGTTGGCGCAGACGGGGGCGACACGATGGTGGTAAACAAACTCCGAACGGAATACGAACTAGTGCTTGTTTCGTTTTGAGCATTGATGCGCCAAAAATATTTTGTGGCATTCGTCAGTTCTCCGGGCGAGACCGATTGGGTATCGTTTCCGTACACTTGAAGTACATCGCTATCATAAAAAATTGATTCGACGAACAGAGAATCCGTTGAAACCTGCACATGGTACCGAGCAGCAAAGGGAACCGCCTTCCACTGCAGCAGAACAGATGTTGAGACATTGAGAGAATTTGTTATGGGTGCAACCAGTATCGGAGAGGAAATGATTGTCATAAAACTCCACTCCGTGGAATTCACGCCGTTGCCCGCCACATTGGATGATGAGACGCGCCAATAATATGTTGTGCTGTTGACAAGATTCGAAAGTGATCGCGAAGTTCCGGACAACAGTGTATCAACGATCAGCACAGAGAACGATGGATCGTTGGAAATCTGTAATCGGTATGATGTTGCACCGGCGACAGCATTCCAGTTTAGTGTTGGAGAAGTGGAAACATTGATTGAAGCATCGACAGGGGACAATAACACCGGGGCCGGCGGAATGCTTGTAGTTGTTTTAAAATTCCATACAGCGGAATAATTTCCCCAGCCCTCTATATTCTTTGCCGAAACACGCCAAAAATATTTTGTGTTATTCGTCAGCCCGGTTGCTTGTTTTGTTTGAATACCCTGACCTGAAACTCCCACAATTGTTGAATCATCAAACACTGTTAAACTAAAAAGAGAGTCTGTCGAAATCTGCAGCCGGTATATATCGGCAAACGACACAGCATTCCAGCTGATAAACGGGGATGTGGATTGGTTAACGGCTCCTTTGACCGGAGTAGTTAAAACCGGGGGCAGCGGTGCGGACCCAAAGACGAGATTTAGGGACAACAGAATTGCCGCTGCAATGTATGTTTTTTTCGTAAATTTCACGGTTTTTGGGTGTCATGGACTATGGTCTATACATATTATCGGCAGAAAACCCAATATCTTCAGTAAATTAAATGAGTTACAGGCATTACTCTTTTCGGATTCTATAACGGTTCATCAAAGAAATACTTTTGCACGAAAAAACGCCGGCTGCTCTTCGGCTCCCATATCCACCAACAAGAGGAAGACTCACAATCGGCATTTTTCCCGGAGAAGCTTCCGGAGTTTATTTCATATCGGTTGAAGATATTTTTCACCGTGCGCATTTTTATCAATCTTGTTCCCGCCTGAAAAAATCTCTACCTTTTACGTATGAACTTTCTGATTGCACCCAATGCCATGAAAGGGGCTCTGACAGCCCAAAAGATCGCCGTGATCCTTGCTAAAACGCTTCGCAGAAAATATCGCGATGCAGAGATCGTGTCCTCACCGATTGCTGATGGCGGGAACGGTACACTTGAATGTTTAATGAATGCGCTTGGCGGGACGATCTATGAAAAAGAAGTGACCGGACCTATTCCTTCTCTGAAAGTAAAAGCAAGATACGGCATTACGGATAATCACGTTGCCGTTATCGAATCGGCCGATGCGATCGGACTTCACCTTCTCTCTCCTTCACCGGAAACTATTGCACAATCAACATCGCGCGGCGTTGGAGAACTTATTCTGGCGGCACTGGAACAATCGTGTTCAGAGATCTTGATCGGACTCGGCGGAACAGCAACGAATGACGGCGGTGCGGGGATGGCGCAGGCAATCGGTGTATCGTTGTTGGATCAGCATCACGAGCCATTACGGGAAGGAAATATCGCCTTACTTCAGCTCAACAAAATTGTTTCGGGTAAGAACATTACTGAAAACTGCAAAATGATGATCTTGTCCGATGTTCAGAACAAACTGCTTGGAGACAACGGAGCAACCTATACGTTCGCAAAACAAAAAGGGGCATCCGAAGATCAGCTTCCCTATTTGGAAGCAGCGATGAAGAATTTTTCTGAAATTGTGCAGCGTGATCTCAACAGCAATTGTTCAGACACTCCCGGCAGCGGCGCGGCCGGCGGCCTTGCCTTCGGATTGATGACATTCTGCAACGCCGGCATTGTTTCAGGGATCGATCATATTCTGGATACGATCAGCTTTGATGATAAACTCGCCGCGTGTGACTGCGTCATCACCACCGAAGGAATGCTCGATGAGCAGACGCTGTTTGGAAAAGGAATTGCCGGAATTGCCTGGCGTGCAAAAAAATTCGGAAAACCGGTCCATGCCTTTGCGGGAAGAGTGAATGGAGATGCGGACAAATTGAAATCGCTCCTCGGCTTAGCCTCCCTCACTCAAATTTCTCCGGAAGAACTTGATACTCAGCAGGCAATGCGTGACGCCAGTTGGCTGCTGGCGGATGCTGTTTTTCATCACTCATTCTCGGCCACACAGACCGGAGGAATTTAAATGAAACTAATATTCGTGCTACTGCCGGCTTTCATCACTCTCTGTGCTTCGCAAAATATTGATGACATCGGCATTACCGTAACAACAACGGACAGACAATATGTTTTTACGAACAAAGAAGCCGGAACGTATCACGGCGAAGTAAACGCCAAAAATTCCGGCGGTTGGCAGGGATGGTACATTAATGCGGAAAAGATCTTTCATGATTATACGCTGCTGATCAATGGCAATACACTTGACCGTACTGCTGCCCGATCCAAAGTGTTTCCTCATCACTTGATACGCATGTATCCCGACGGGACCAAAGAAACAGTGACACTGCTGGATAGTATAGATGTACTTTTAGTCGAAGTGAACAATCCCGCCGCTCAAATTTCCATTCAGCCGACAGACAATTTCCGATGCGATTCGTCCGATATTTCTTCGTTGCAGCATTGGCAGAGAACAACTGCGGCTTCTGAAATCGTGCCGACGGATATCGCCGTTGTCCGGCAAATGAAGCGAAAGACTGTTGCTTTTGTGATCGCAGCAGGAAGAAATATCGGTCAATTACGGGAAACAGCGGACATTATATTGAAAAAAACCGATAAATTCACCGCTCAACGAAAACAACGGATGCAGAACCTGCTTTCCCGGTCGCCAGTGATAACGAACGACAAAGACCTCACAACGGCCATCGCATGGGCAAAACTTCAGATCGACGCACTGATCATGAACCAATCCACAGGAGGTGCACTTACAAAAGGGATCTTTGCCGGTTTGCCGTGGTTCAATAATTACTGGGGACGCGATTCGTTCATCTCGCTTCCCGGGGCCACATATATCATCGGTAATTTTTCCGATGCACGCGATGTTTTACGGTCTTATGCGGCGTTTCAGGAACTCGATACCGCTAATTCCAACTACGGACGGATTCCGAACCTTGCAACACCGCAATCGGTCATCTATAATACTGCTGACGGTGCTCCCTGGTTTGTGAAATCATTGTATGAATATGTAAAATACTCGGGCGATACCGAATTCATCAAAGAAATGTATCCTGTCATTGTCCGTTCGATCGAAGGAACGCTGAAGTTCCACCATGACTCGCTTGGATTTCTCACTCACGCCGATGCCGAAAGCTGGATGGATGCCGTAGGCCCGAATGGACCATGGTCGCCCCGCGGAAACCGTGCATGCGATGTTCAGTCGCTCTGGCATCAGCAATTAATGGTCGGGGTCTTCTGCGCCGAATATTTCAATGATTTTCATGCTGCCGCCCGATGGAAGAGTGCTGCCGATACTTTGGAAATGAATTTCAGAAAATATTTCGTTGATACATCAAGATCCTTGATCTATGATCATTTAAATCCGGATGGTTCGCCTTCCGCTGAACTTCGGCCCAATCAGCTCTTCGCTGTCGATATGACGATACCGGAAGATGTCCGTCAAAATATCGTTCGAACAGTTCTGCATGAACTGGTTTACGAACATGGAACCGCTACTCTTGCACAATCAGACTCAAACTTCCATCCGTTCCACGAGTACTCGCCGTATTATGTGAAGGATGCCGCATACCATACGGGAACGGTGTGGACATGGCTGAACGGAATTACAACATACGCCGCAACCCGGTATGACCTGCAGGATGTCGTTTTTCCGGTGACAAAAAACAATGTTCACCAAATGCTCCACCGTGGAACGGCCGGCGCATTATCGGAATTGCTTGATGCACATCCGAGAATATCGGCCGGGCCGGAACAATCCACTCAGTTGAACGAACCAAAACTTTCCGGAACATATTCCCAGGCATGGAGCCTGGCCGAATTTATCCGGTCGATCTACCAGGATTATTTTGGCGTGAGTGTTGATGTCCCGTCAAAAGTCATTCGCATCCAGCCAAAACTCCCCAAAGAAATTAATTCCGTGCAGTTCGAACAACGGATCGGAGAAGGTTCGATAGCAATTTCATACCGGCGGACACAGGATCAGATTACGGTGATCGTAACTCCAAAGAATCTTCGCGACCGGTACGGCATTAATTACCTGTGGGTGTACGAGAACGGAGATGCCGTCGTTGCACCGGTTGATCTGCTTCCCGGACAATCATTATCAATCGAACATTCTTCGTCTGCACTCGCAGTATTTCACGGTAAGAAGAAAATATTCGATGCAAAAAAAGATCCGAAAATCTTTTTGAAGAATTTCTCCGGCAAAGAATATTTTGCCGGCATTACTTTAGCAAAACCGGATTTAAGCCGGCAATTTCCTGTTCTGCGCGGACCTACTCATCCGCTCTTAACGTACGAACAGATCAAAAGCGCCAACGCAGCATCCGCGTTATTGTTTCGGCAAACCGATCCTTCCGGCGATGATACCGGGGTGAACGGAACGTATCAATATCCGGCGAGCCAGCATTTCAAAAAAGGGATCCTCGACATAACAGGTGCATCCTTCCGGTATGACGATAAGAATTTGTACTGCACATTGTCCTTTGCAAACCTGTATGATCCCGGCTGGCACCCCGAATACGGTTTTCAGTTGACTTTAGCCGCTATTGCGATCAACACCGGCAGCGGAATGCAACGGGCCGTGGGGATAAATTCAAATTACATGCTTGATTCTTTGCAAGCATTTGATAAAATAGTCCTGGTCGGCGGTGGGATGAAGGTTTTTGATGATGAAGGGGAAATACTCTGTGAATACATACCAAAACAAGAGGATATTAAAGATCCGATCGGCAGCGTCCGGGAGAAGTCAATTGAGTTTGCCGTGCCGCTTGAGTATCTTGGTTCACCAAAGCCCGGGTGGAGAATCACTGTTCTTTGCGGTGCACAGGATGACCATGGCGGCGCCGGGATCGGCGAGTTCCGTACGATAGAAAAAGAGGTAAGCGAATGGCTGGGCGGCGGAAAAAATAATTCGAACGATTCGAATGTTTATGATGTTATGATAGTACACTAATTTCACTTATGGGAGGTTCTATGTTTTTCTTGATCTTTATCATTGTAGCCATAGCGGCATTTTTTTCCTGGCAAAACATGCGCATTAATCCCAACACAAAGGGATCGGCGAATATCTCTTTAATGGTTTCGTTGGGCGCCTTAGTAGCTGCATTATCAAACTGTTTCACGGTCATTCCGGCCGGCAGCGTTGGCGTAGTCGATTTTTTCGGCACGGTGTCCGACAATACGCTGAAATCAGGGATCAATTTCGTCAATCCTCTTGCACGCATTGTTAAGATGTCTATTAAAACGCAGGAACTAAAAGAAGTGATGGATGTTCCATCCAAAGAAGGCCTGACGGTACAGTTGGAAGTAAGCGTTCTCTACCATTTGAATCCGGAAAAAGCAGCCGATGTGTATAAGACGGTCGGCGAAGAATACGAAGGGATCATCATAGAACCGCAATTCCGTTCGGTCACTCGCGGCGTAACGGCAAGTTTTGAGGCTAAAGCTCTTTATACCTCAGAACGCGAGCATCTATCCAAGATTATTCTGCAAGAGATCACTGCGGCTACGGCGGCACGCGGTATCACAGTTGAGTCTGCACCGCTCCGGCGCGTCACACTACCGGGAGGATTGTCGGCATCCATCGAACAAAAACTGCAGTCCGAACAGGAAAGCCAGCGGATGCAGTTCGTGCTGACAAAGGAAAAACAGGAAGCCGACCGCAAACGTATCGAAGCGCAAGGTATCTCCGATTTCCAAAAGATCGTGAACCAGGGATTGAACCAGCAATTGCTGACGTGGAAAGGCATTGAAGCAACCGAAAAACTTGCGAATTCCCCGAATTCAAAGATCGTCGTCATCGGAGGAGGAAAGACCGGATTACCATTGATCTTCGACGCAAAATAATTTTGCGAGACTCACCAAAAAACATGAAGCAGGGGTACGTCCCCCTGCTTTTTTATTTTATTATTGAACGAATGCTATGTTGAGAATGTCTGACCGGGAAGTGTGAACAGATCCGATCTGTAATCAGGAGGGCTCGGCTGTTGCAGGCAATACTTCGATGCTGTTTCCGCCGGGTTCGGTTGTGAGAGATTTTTTCCATTCAACGTAACCGAATATTGCCAATCCGAAATAGACGGCAAATAGAAACATTGTGAAGTACAATCCTTTGAAACCGTACATACCAATCGAGCCGATATTCACTACGATCCACAGGATCCAATTCTCTATATATTTTCTCGCCATCATCCATTGTGCGGCCATGCTCAGCACCGCAAGAAAAGAATCAACATACGGCAGCGATGCATCGGTAAGTTTGTGAAGCACAAATCCCAAAAGTGCTGTTGCAACAATCACAAAGAATGTGGTGAGACCATACACGGTGCGCGATGCCCAGGAGACATTCAGAACAGTGTGACCTTTTCCGCCATACAGCCATTCATACCAGCCATACGCCTGCAGAACAATAAAAAAAACCTGCAAACCCATGTCGGCATAGAGTTTCACTTCATAGAAGACAAAAATATAGATGAAAACGGAGACGATGCCGAGCGGATAGCACCACACATTCTGACGCGTTACAAGATAGACCGAAAGTAATCCGAAAATGACCGCGATGATCTCTACGAATTCCATATTTCAGTGTTTGATATGAGGGTGAATTTTAAAGAGCAATAGTGATCCGCTCTTGAGCGAGATATCGATGGTGGATGCCGCCGCCTCATTGCTTGAACCTTCGCGCGGTCCCAGTTCAAGTGATTCATTCTTGAGCAGGTATTTCAACCCTTTTGTCGTGATGCCGGAACATTTTCCCATTGGAACAAGTGAAATCTGCTGACCGATGACCGCGTGAAAACGTATCTTATTTTGTACGATCTCGATCGTGCATCGTTCATCAAAAAACTGCAGTGCGATCTTTCGATGATACTTTAAAAGAATACTGAAGTTTGCCATTGTATGGTCGGGTCGTTCTCCCGTTGCCCCGACGATCGTTGCAGAGGCGAAATGATTGGCGAGAAGATATTCCAGTACTTTTTCCAGATCGGTGCTGTCCTGATCCGGATTGTGGATGATCGGCACGAATGAGAAAAAAAGGCGTGTCTTTTGTGTGATGGAATCGAGATCGCCGATGATGCAATCCGGAACAATTCGAAATGCCCGCACTTTGTTCGCGCCGCCATCAGCGCAGACGATGAACGGTTTTGTTTTCAATAACGGGAGAAGCAGTTTTGACGACGGCATTTCTCCGTTACAGATGATAAGGGCGTGCGTATGTTTTTTTTGTTTCATTCGCTTACAGTTGTACTGATATTCCGGTCAGATAATTCCGTTCGGCTGCGGGAAAGAATGCATTCCCTTCGCCGTTCTGCATATAGAGCGTGTTCAGAAGATTGCGAACCTCTCCCCGTACCGTGATTGCCGCGTCGCCGATCATCGGCAGAGTATAGAGCAGTTCAATATTCAACACGGAATATGCGTCATTCATATTCACGGAATTATTGAAATTATCCGTGTAGAACGGGCCGACA
>CAJBTU010000380.1 GCA_903958625.1 uncultured Ignavibacteriota bacterium
AGCCAATCCACAATTCCCGATTCCAACTGCTGCTGAGCTTCCGCTTCAAGTTTATCGGAGCCATGCGCCGTTAAAGGAAGCAGCTTCCGCGCCGATCCGTCAAAAAGGAAGATGCTTGCTTCAATCACGTGTATCACCTGCTCGGTCAGTTCGATAAGCGTATTAACGATCGTATTCGGTTCCAACGCCGTGCCGACAGTGTTGGAAAGCCGCTGCATAGCGACAAGTTCGTCGATGGATGACCGTATGTCGTTATGATTGACGGATAATTTTTGATTCTCACCCATGATGACATCGATGGTCTTTTCCAATGCCTGGATATAGGTCTCACGGCTTTCGCTGAATTTTTCAAATTGAGGCACGGTGTCTTCCAGCAATTTTTCCCGTTTCATTGAACTACTACTCATATGTTCTTCGCGGTTATTCATCTTACATGGAAGCTAAATGTGAAAGGATCGATGTTTCTTTCAAGTCGTTCTGGATCGTTTCAGAGTACTGATTCCGGTATTCCATAAGCAAATTTTCGTCGTGCAAGTTCAACACATCGAGGGCCGCAACATCGAATGCCGCACCCTTATCATATTCCAGATCTTCGGTGTTGATCTGATTGGCAAAGACGTCGGCGCAGTTGATGATGGCAACCAGTTGAGGATTGATCACCGCTTTTGCCGGCTGATGATGAAATTTGATCGCTTCCACCAGATGATCAGGAAGATTCCACCGTTCGCCGAGCCACCCGCCGATTTCGGCATGTGTTACTCCAAGCACGCTTTCTTCCGCATCGTGAAATGAGAGTTCCGAGTCGCGGGCAATATCAATGATGCGGTGGAATTCGGACGAGAAATATTTGTTGAGCACAGAAATGCCCATATCATGCAGTAGTCCCGCGACGAACACCTCTCCGGTCACCCGGTAACCGATATCGCGCGCCAAACGGCGTGCAATAACGCCGGTGGAGATCGAATGGTCCCAGAAAAGTTGTGTATTAAAATACGTATCGGTCTTGCGCTGAAGCGTACTGACAAGCGCGATACTGATGACGATCTCTTTCAGCGCATCAAATCCGAGGACGATGATCGCAAAATCAACGGTTGAGATCTTTTTGGGGAAGCCGTAAAAAGGAGAGTTGGCAATCTTCAGCACTTTACCAGTTAACGCTGAATCGGCCGAGATAAGACGTCCCAGTTGCTGGGCGCTGGTCTTCGGATTATCGACCATTTCAACAACTTCCAGCGCCAGAGTCGGCAGCGCCGGTAATTGGATGATTGTTTTTACACGTTCTTGTATTTGTTCAGGAGTCAGCATTCTTCCGCGTATTTTTAGTTGTTATGAAACAACTGCCTCTGCACCAACCAATTCGGAACGCAGCAGCACTACTGCTTCCGAATGAATCTGGAAAACACGTGTTTCCGATAGGTTGAGGATCTTTCCGATCTCCCGGAAGGTCAATCCTTCATAATAATACAATGTCACGATCAGCCGTTCGCGTTCCGGCAAACGCTCGAGAGCTTTGATCAGCTGCAGGCGTGTCTGCTCGGCATTCAATATTTCAAACGGATTGTTCTTCTCGTCATCCGGAATTGATTCAAGAACATTCGTATCGACATCGCTGTAGATCGTATTCATAGAGACTCCTTCGGTATTTTGCATGAACGACTGATATTCTTCTACATTCAATTTCAGTTTCATCATCGATTGATATTCATACTCATCACGCCCCGCATTCATTTCACGCTGTTTCTTCCGGTATGTCCGCGAATGTTCGTCGGCCGAACGTAATCCGTCAAGAATTGCACCTTTGATTCTATACACTGCAAACGTTTCAAACTTTGCTCCTTTATGAGCATCGTACCGTTCAATCGCGTCGATAAGACCGAAAATACCGTATTGGAACAGGTCGTCGACCGACAGAATGGAGGACTGTGTGTTGCGTTTTGAGATGGAGAACGCTACCGAACGAACCAGCCCGGAATATTTTTTTACCAGTTCGCGCAAGGCGGCAGACGAAAGATTTGTTCCGTAAACTGAAGCCGGTGCTGTTTTTGTGGTTGTTGTCATAGGATGATTACATCAAATTGTGAGTGCATCAATCAGGTCGTTGGTTTTGTATTTGTATCTTCCAACACTTTTTCTTTTGCCGTAAACGTCGAGACCACAAATACAATTCCTATCAATGCGCCAATGGTTGCCAGGAAAACGATAAATGACCGGGCGAGCACATCAAGAAACGACATTTGCTGTATCGCATAGACCACAGCAGAAACACAAAATGCCAACAACCCTATTTGAAAAATAATTTTATTCATGCAAGCACCATTTCATTTAATTGATGAAAGACGGACCGTGTTTGTCCTAAACGAAGACCGATCGCCCGAAGCGACAGACCAAATGCCGAATTCGGGAAGAGCACCATCAATGGTTTTTGTTCGCGAACCGACCGTGAAACATGTTCGTCAGTAGGAATACTGCCGAGATAATCAACCCGCGTGCGAAGGAAATGTCCGACGGCTGTCTGCAGTTTTTCTGCGGCATCATCGCTTTCCGTGGGTGAAATGCTGCTGTTCATAATCAGCCGAAATACCGCTGTTGGAGCAGCCGATGGCCGATAGGAACATATTAATTTTATTGTTGCATACGCATCCATTACTGCCGTAGGCTCGTGGTGTGAAACAATGATTGCCTGATCGGCGGCCGTGGCATATTGCAGCACGGCATTGCTGACACCGGCGCCGGTATCGAAGATGATATCGGTGATACCATTTCCGGAACGTATTATTCGCTCAATCAAATATTGCCGATCATCATGAGATATTTCCGCGGCATGAATCGATCCCGAATTTCCGGCAAGAAGGGATACATTCTCTGCAATTGTCACAAGAGTTCCGTGAATGTCCGCCTTCCCGGTTACGATATCCGACATCCGGTAAAAGGGCGAAACATTACACAGCACGTCAAGTTTTCCAAGATTCTCATCTGCATCAACCAACAGTACTTTCCTCCCCTGTTCCGACATCACAATTGCCAGGTTCAATGCGATCACACTCTTCCCGACGCCCCCTTTTCCGCTGGTCACCGTCCAAACGTGCGGCTGAGCCGTTCCATCGAATGGTCTGCAATTCAGAGCCATGGTCCGTAAGTGTGATGCCTGGTCAATATTGTGTGTGGCTTCATGCATGAGCAATAGATCCTTCGAATAACATAGCGGCAAACTTTGTGCCATCTGCGGCGCTAATATCATCAGGAACAGCCTGTCCTGTAGTGAAAAAAGAGACCGGCAGCCGGGTCTTCTGCGCAATATTGTACAGTGGGCCAAAAATAGCCGCCTCATCGAGTTTCGAGAACAATAAATGGGTCGGAGAGAGTATTTCAAAGCGTGCCACGATATCACGAAGCGTTGCTGTATTGGTCTGTGCGCTCAACACCAGATGCACTTCATCGGCATGGGATGCCACAACAATTTTTTTCAGATCGAGCAGATCTTTTTTCGCCCGCTGACCGCGTCCTACGGTATCGATATAGATCACATCTGCTTTGTGGTTTTTCTTAATGGCAGCGGCGAGATCGGAAGCGCGATAGACAACATTCATCGGGATATCGGCAATAACAGCAAAGGTCTTTAATTGTTCAATCGCGCCGATCCTGTAGGTATCACACGAGATGAGGGCAACATTCTTTCCATGGACAA
>CAJBTU010000381.1 GCA_903958625.1 uncultured Ignavibacteriota bacterium
ATTCCAAAAAACACTTTTCTTTTTTTTATACATCAATATAAGACTAATTTGTACGATTTATCAAAAAGATGTTTCACCCCGAAAGACTTTGAAATCTTTCTCTGGTCAACAAGAGTGTTGCCTGCTTTTGTTCCTGTTGTTAAGATGATGCGTTTCTCTAATTTCTTTGTTAGGATTTAGTGCTCACAAAAAACCGTCAATATCATATGATACCTTGAAACTTACTGCACAATCTTCTAAATTATAGGGTGATTATTGTTCATCACAGAGAAGCTGAAATCAGCTTTTGATAAATACACTTCATATGATTGAGATTTTTAGGTCCGATTTTCTCACTATTGAAAATTGATTCCTTTTACAAGAGAAAAAACTCGGCATTTTAGGTTCTTTTGCTTTTGGCTCGTCTTTTGCTTTAAAATAGACGCTGTGAATAGGGCCTTTTTTTACATTCGAGGCTATTGAGGAGCAGTGAGAATCAGTTCTTTTTACAAGTAGCATAACATTTTTTTCATCGCCTATCCAAATAGCAAATAAATAATACGTGGAGATGGCAAAATTTTAAGAAAGACGTGAATATGGAAAAAGAAACTCGTGTTCTTGATGAAGTAACGATACGCTTTGCCGGAGATTCCGGTGACGGTATGCAATTGACCGGCGGTCAATTTACCAATACTTCCGCCGCCATGGGAAACGATCTATCGACATTCCCTGATTACCCTGCAGAGATCCGTGCTCCTATCGGAACCACGTATGGTGTCAGCGGATTTCAAATCCATTTTGGCACAACGGAAATCAACACACCTGGCGATCACTGCGATATTCTCGTTGCGATGAATGCAGCATCACTCAAAGTGAATCTTCGTTCGCTGATCGACGGCGGTATCATTATCGTGAACACCGACGGTTTCGGCGATAAGAATTTAAAACTTGCCGGATATACACAAAGTCCGCTGGCTGATGATTCACTTTCAAAGTTCCAGGTCTTTCAAGTTGATATCACCAAATTGACGAACCTTGCACTGGCCGATATGAATCTTAACCAGAAGGTCGTGGATAAAACGAAGAACTTTTTTGCACTGGGAATGATGTATTGGATGTTCAATCGAACGCTGGACAATACCATTCAATGGATAACGGAAAAATTTGAGAAGAAACCTGAATTGATCGAAGCCAATACGCGCGTGATGAAAGCGGGATGGAACTATGGCGAGACAACGGATATCTTCGCCGTAAAGTACGAAGTAAAACCGGCACCATTGAAACCGGGAAAATACCGAAACATCAACGGTAACCAGGCAACAGCACTTGGTTTTGTTGCAGCCGCTGAAAAATCAAATCTTCCCCTCTTTCTCGGTTCTTATCCGATAACACCGGCAAGCGATATTCTGCACGAGCTTTCCTATTTCAAAAATTTTGGCGTCAAAACCTTTCAATGTGAAGATGAGATCGCCGGTATCACAAGCGCCATCGGCGCAGCGTTCGGCGGTTCACTGGCAATTACGACAACAAGCGGTCCCGGCGTTGCACTGAAGACCGAAGCGATCGGACTTGCCGTGATGACGGAACTTCCGCTGGTGATCGTGAACGTTCAGCGCGGCGGACCAAGCACCGGTTTGCCGACAAAAACAGAACAAGCAGACCTGCTTCAGGCAGTGTACGGAAGGAACGGCGAAGCGCCGGTTCCGGTGATCGCATCTTCATCACCCTCCGATTGTTTCTATGGCGCATTTGAAGCATCACGCATCGCCTTAAAATATATGACACCGGTCATTCTTTTAACGGACGGATACATCGCCAACGGTTCCGAACCGTGGCTTATTCCCGAAGTGAAAGATCTTAAAGAGATCCCTGTAAAATTCCGTACCGATCCCGTAAACTATCTGCCGTATCTGCGCGATGATGTAACACTTTCCCGTGAATGGGCAATACCCGGAACACCGGGACTTGAACACCGCATTGGCGGATTGGAAAAACAGGATAAGACCGGAAACATCAACTACGAACCGGAAAATCATGACAAAATGATTAAGCTGCGGGCGGAGAAAATTGAACGCATTGCGAACGATATTCCTCTTGCTGAAGTTGAAGGAGATAAAAGCGGCGACGTGCTTGTTGTCGGTTGGGGCGGTACGTATGGAACGATCAAAACTGCGGTCGAGAAAAAAAGAAAAGAAGGAAAATCGGTCACACATTTGCATCTTCACTACATCAATCCGCTGCCGAAAAATATCGGAGAGATTCTCTCTCAATATAAAACGATCCTTGTTCCGGAGATCAATCTTGGTCAACTGATCAAGATTTTGCGCGAGAAATTCCTCGTGCCGGCCATCGGATTGAATAAAGTTCAGGGATTACCATTCCGTTCGATTGAGATCGAACAGAAAATTGACGAGATCTTAGGAGGAAAAAAATAATGAGCACTCTAGTAAACGGCGTTATCAATAAATCTACGGTTCCTTCAGTAAAATATACGGCAAAAGAATTCAGCTCCGATCAGGATGTCCGATGGTGTCCCGGTTGCGGCGATTATTCCATCCTCGCACAGGTGCAGCGCGTTATGCCGGACCTGAACATTCCGAAAGAAAAGATCGTCTTCATTTCAGGCATCGGCTGTTCCAGCCGTTTCCCGTATTATATGAACACGTACGGTTTCCACAGCATCCATGGACGCGCAACGGCCATTGCGTCCGGTCTTAAAATTGCCCGGCCTGACCTTAGCGTGTGGGTAGCCACCGGTGACGGTGACGGCCTTTCGATCGGCGGAAATCACATGATCCATATTCTGCGGCGCAATGTTGATGTGAATATCCTCATGTTCAACAATCAGATCTACGGCTTGACCAAAGGTCAATATTCACCAACATCGGAAACCGGCAAAATAACGAAATCGACACCGTTTGGTTCCGTGGATATGCCATTCAATCCCGCAGCACTGGCGCTCGGCTCCGGCGGAACATTTGTTGCCCGTTCATTGGACCGTGATCCGAAACATATGCAGACCATCATCAAACGTGCCGCAGAACATAAAGGAACGTCATTCGTCGAGATCTATCAGAACTGCAACGTATTCAACGATGGTGCATTCTTTCAGTTCACCGAAAAAGAAACGAAATCAGATACCGTAGTATTCCTTGAACACGGTAAACCGCTGGTCTTTGGTAAAGATGGCGACAAAGGGATCAAACTCGATGGTTTCTCTCCCGTTGTTGTTTCCTTGAAAGACGGAAGTCATTCAGTGAACGATCTGCTGGTGCATAACGAAACGGATTCGACACTGGCATTCATTCTGGCCAACATGACCTATAATGATGATCTGCCGCGTCCCGTTGGAATATTTTTGGCTGTTGACCGCCCCCGGTACGAAGTGGAAATGGAAAAACAGATCGATTCCGCCATTTCAAAACGTGGAAAAGGTATACTCGAAAAACTGCTGAACTCGGGTGATACGTGGGTGATTCAGTAAGACTGCTCGAAGTGAGTGAAACACGTAAACAATCATGCCTGACGAAAGTCGGGCATGATTGTTTTTATGGCCTCACGTATCTTTGAAGCCATCTCATTTTTTCGTATTTTGATTATATGACTGAACAATTCGCCAATCTTCACTCCATTTTCAATTCCAAACAATCCTTTGTTATTACCACCCACGTCAATCCGGACGGAGACGCGATCGGAAGCGAAGTTGCGTTGGCATTGTTCCTGAGAAACAAGGGGAAAAAGGTAACAATCATCAACCAAAGTGAAACGCCGGACCACTTGCTCTTTCTGACGGATATTTTCCCTGTGCAGATCTATAACGGTTCGCTCGATCATCATATACTGAACACCGACTGTTTTTGCGTGGTCGACACGAATTCACCAAAACGGTTCAGCGCGCTGGCGGAAACTGTTCACAAGAGCAAAGCCTATAAAATCTGTATCGACCATCATCTTGAGCAGGAGCATTTTGCCGACACGTATGTTGTTGATACTGATGTCCCGGCAACAAGTGAATTGCTGTACCGGATTTTCAAATCCGACAATCCCGATTCCATCACCAAACCGATCGCCGATGCATTGTATACCGGCATCATGACCGATACGGGTTCGTTCAAATTCCCAAAGACGGACGATGAGACACATATCATCACCGCCGATCTCTTGAAACGCGGAGTTGATCCGTATTCGATCTATCAATCCGTTTTTGAAAGCGGCGAAATCAACAATCTGCATTTGCTCGGGAAAGCACTTGAACGGATAGAAGTCTGTCATAACGGATTGATCGCATCCATGGTCCTCCCCCGTTCGGTCTTCAACGAAACGAAAACCAATGAAGCCGATGTAGAGAATCTCACGCAGTATGTTTTATCCATCAAACATGTGGTGGTCGGTCTGGTCTTTATAGAACTTGACGAGGGTGTCAAAGTCAGCTTCCGGTCGAAAGGCAATATTGCCATCAATACGGTAGCGAAACAGTTCGGCGGCGGCGGTCATAAGAACGCTTCGGGCGCACGACTTAAGAATATCGGTTTACGTGAAGCAGTGGAAGCAGTCATCGAAAAAACAAAAGAAATCTTATAATCAGGGAGCAATAATGATCGTATCAGCAGTACAATCCTCCATCGGCAAAGTTACAGCAGAACTTCTAACATCATTCATTTTTCAGGATGAAAAACTGTTCAAACAAAATTCCGGTGAACTGATCTCGCTTTTTGGAGAACCTCTGCAATCGGCACTTTCCTCAAAAGATTTTTCCGGAAAAGAAGGAGAAACACTGCTCCTCTATACCGGTAACAAACGGTCTCCACGCTTGTTCATTGTAGGACTCGGCGAATCGAAGAAATTTACCTTAGAAAAACTTCGGCGAGCAGCGGCCACGGCGGCAAAGAAGGGAAATTCACTGAAAGTTGCCTCCGTCGCAATCGAAATACCTGATACTGAGGTCGTGCTTCCTGAATCAATAGAAGAAGTTGCGTTGGCAATGTCTGAAGCCTCTCTCCTCTCTTTGTATAAGTATGATAAATATATTTCCAAAGAGAAGAATGGAAAAAAAATATCCCGGATAGAATTTATTTCCGCATCAAAATATACAAGCGAGATCCAACAGGGAGTTCGCCAAGGACAGACCATTGCAGAAGCAACAATTCATGCACGCGATCTTTCCAACGCACCGGGTAGCGAGATCTATCCCGAAACGCTTGCAAACGATGCGAAACAACTTGGCAGGAAATTAGGCTTTTCCGTTACGGTGTTTGATAAGAAAAAGATTCTCAGTCTCCGCATGGGAGGATTGATCGGCGTCAGCAAAGGAAGCGATAAAGATCCCCGATTTATTGTTATGGAATACGGAAAGCAGTTTAAAAAACGGGGTACGATCATTTTGGTCGGCAAAGGGGTAACATTCGATACCGGCGGAATCTCCATAAAACCGTCCGCTGGAATGGCAGAAATGAAGATGGATATGGCCGGCGGAGCAGCCGTGATCGGAACATTCCACGCATTGCCGGGACTGAAATTGAAAAGGCACGTTATCGGTCTTATTCCTTCCGTAGAAAATATGCCGAGCGGTTCCGCTGTAAAGCCGGGAGATATCATTCGTCATTACAACGGGAAAACTTCAGAAGTGGATAATACCGATGCTGAAGGCCGATTGATCCTTGCCGACGCACTTTCGTATGCCTCCACGTTCAAACCGAGCATCGTGATCGATTTGGCGACACTGACCGGAGCATGCGTTGTAGCACTCGGACATTACGCCAGCGGTATGATGGGTAATGACCAGGAAGTAATGGACGCGTTGGAAACTGCCGGCGAAAAAACATACGACCGTGTATGGCAATTACCGATGTTCGATGAATACGAGAAACTGATTAAGAGCGACGTTGCCGACGTAAAAAATGTTGGTGGACGCTGGGCCGGCGCGATTACCGCCGGATGGTTCCTGAAAAAGTTCATCGGTGATTACAAATGGGTCCATCTTGATATTGCGGGTACGGCGATCCAGGAAGAGAATCAGGACTACATCCCTCGCGGCGGTTCGGGCGCAGGAGTACGGTTGCTCGTTGAATTCTTACGGAACTGGAAATAATCTGTTTATTTTCCGTCACAATAAACTGCTAAATACAAAACAATAATGGCATATTCACAATTTACATCGGAAGTTCTCGTTCGTCCTGACGATATCGATATGAACAATCATGTGCATAATTCGAAATATCTCGATCTGGTGCTGGCGGCTCGATATGAACAAATGACGCGTGATTATAAGATGTCCATGGATGATTTCATTCAGCGGGGACTGGGCTGGGTTGTCAGTGCTTGTTTCATTCAATTCAAACGCGCTCTTGTTCTTGGCGATACGGCTATTGTAAAGACCGGCATTATGGAATATGGAACACATTCGGCCAAAGTAGGATTTGAAATCTCCAGGAAAGAGACGAACAAGCTATCTGCCGACGGGTATTTTGAATATACGCTTGTCAATCTCAAAACAGGTCGTGCGGAAAAATTACCGGATGACATCATCCAAAAATACAGCATCTAGCAGTGTAATAGTATGATCTCTTTCCTACCTCTTGGCGGTGCAAGCGATATCGGCTCTTCATGTTTTTATCTCAATGTCGAAGGAACAGGCATCATCCTGGACAGCGGAACTCATCCGCGCAAATCCGGCATCGACTCTCTTCCCCGTTTTGAACTACTGAAAGAAAAGAATGTGGATGTTGCACTGGTCTCGCATGCGCATCAGGACCATATCGATTCACTCCCCTATCTTGTTCAGCATCATCCCTACATTCGGATCGTGACAACACCGCAAACAAGAGCTGTTGCCGAGATCACGCTTCACAATACTGTCAACATTCTCCAGGAACAGCTGAAGGATGAGATAACGATCCGGGCGTACACTCACGAAGAGATCGATCTTCTGATCCAAAGCGTGGAATGGCAGGAGTACGAGAAACAATTCACGGTAAATGGATATCGCCATGAAAGCGCAGATCCTGTCCATGCAACATTTTTTGATGCCGGACATATCCTCGGTTCTGCCTGTATGATGATTGAACATAACGGACGATCCATTTTTTATACGGGTGACATTAATCTTGATAAACAATCGCTCCTTGCAGGAGCGGTATTGCCCAAAAATAAAGTCGATGTGCTGATTATGGAATGTACGCATGGTGCAACGGACTCCTCATTGCTCCCCTCACGCACAACCGAGCTGGCACGTCTTGCAACAACAACCAATAAAATTCTCAACCGCGGTGGCTCAATATTGGTTCCGGTCTTTGCGCTGGGGAAAATGCAGGAAATGCTTTCAATGTTCTGGAAGCTGATGCTGAAGGGGGCAATAGCAAAAAACGATATCTATACCGGCGGCGTTGGAAAGAAATTATGCAGTGTGTATGATAAAAACCGCTATACCGTGGCTTACAATGATACCGATTTTGTTCTCTCCGATATACCGCAGAAGGATCTCTATGCTATAGAACAGATCGATGATCTTCTTCGGCATCAATGCATCGTGCTTGCCGGCAGCGGAATGGTTATACAGAATACCCTTTCATTTAAATTGGCACAGCGGTGGTTGACGAATCCGAAAGCCGGCATCTTCAGCGTAGGCTACATGGATCAGGATACACCCGGTTTCCGCATCAGCAATTCAAACAAAGGGGATCTTATTCAATTGACCGATACCCATGAACCGCAGAATGTCTCATGCGACATTGAGCGATTCCGTTTCTCAGCTCACAGCAACCGCGACGGCATACTTTCCGTCGTCGAACGCCTTCGCCCTTCCACCGTTATTTTGGTCCATGGTGAACACGAATCGATCGATTGGATGGGATATACCATTATGAAACAATTCCCTCACGTCAAACTCCACGCCGCCGAAATCGGGAAACAGATCACCCTGTTCGAATAAATTCCCTTCATCCTTTTACACAATTTCATTATCTTTGAGCATTGAAAAAAACTGATATTCTTTATGTCCAACAGTGTCTCAGCAAATGACGGACTTTAAAAATCATCCAGGAATTTGTATGAATGGGCGTTTGACGACCGTTGTGATGTTGCTTTGGGGCATGTTCGGCCCCCTATTTGCGCAGGAAAACATCGTACGGGAACAAACGGGGAATAGCGCCATTCAATTCGAACAGCATTACATTGCTCAGGATACTACAAACTCCGTGATCATCCCTTTCCGGATCCGCTATGATTACTTCGTTTTCACACGTGCATTTTCATCGGTAGCCGAAATGTATTCCGCACATGGCGAAGTCACTGTTGAACTTCTCGATTCTACAGGAACTTCCGTCGCACGCAGTATCCAACAGATCGGAATAACGGTGAAAGAGAATCTCCCCTCTTCATTGCGGGAGCAATTCACGCAGAACTTTTTCATATTTTATGTGCCTAACGGACGCTATTCAATAGTGTTCAAAGTGGAAGACAAAGAATCAAAGCGCCAATTTGTTGATGATAAGAAACGACTGACAATTTCAAAACCGGACTCAATGCTGTCGGGGCTCATACCGGTTAAAAATGAATCGGAAAAGAAGTTTACGCTGTTCAATCTTGGCGGAGATGTTTTATTCTCGCAGAATTATGGATTTGTTTTCCTCTCTCAAAAACGGTACGCCTCAGCTACTTCTTCACTTCTAAAACTTCAATTGGACGACGAGGAGAAGGAAGTTATTAACGCAAACGCGCCGTCTTCCATCACCGTGTTTGAGAATCGAACAATCACAGCAATGATGGAGAACAGTACAACACTGCCATTGCATGGAATGAACCGCAGCAATATTCATTACGTCGCATTCGATGGCTCACAGCTTCGTCAAGGACGGTATGAACTGACTTTGACTTTTCCGGATTCAACGAAACTGAAGACAACATTTGCGGCGCGGTGGCAGGATATGCCGGTTTCCCTTAATGATCTTGATCTCGCAACTGAGCCGATCCAGTTCATTACGACAAAAAGCGATTATTCCGATCTTCGCAAAGGCGGAAGAGAGACGCGCATCAAACGATTCGAGGAATTCTGGAAGAAAAAAGATACAACTCCATTGACCGCCTATAACGAAGTAATGCATGAATTCTATCGAAGGGTAGATTTTTCCATGACGGCATTCAGAACTTTGCGGGATATGAACGGAGCGATCACCGACAGAGGCAAGATCTACCTATTGTTTGGAAAACCGAGCACTACTGAACGGTTGCTGAATCCCGACGGTGCTCCAAAAGAGATATGGAAATACAATTCATTGAATAAAACATTCACATTTGAAGACCCCAGTAAACAAGGGAATTATAAACTCGCTGAGAATAAATGAAACCTACAATCGCAATCACCATCGGAGATTTTAACGGTATTGGTCCCGAAGTTGTCCTGAAAAGCATTACCTCCAAAAAGATCATCAAAGATATCCAGCCGGTTCTCATCGGATCGTATGATATCTTTCATTATTACGCAAAGAAGTTGAAGATTAAAGTCGATCTTGTTCGCATAGACAATATTACTACGAAATATAAAAGTGGGTCGATCCCGGTGATCACCGTCCACGATGCAACAACCAAAAACGTACAGATCGGAAAAACTTCGCCAGACGCGGGAGTGTGCGCCGGTGCTTCCATTGAACTTGCGATAAAGCTTTGTCTCGACAAGGATGTCGATGCAATGGTCACTGCTCCCGTCTCGAAGGAAGCATTGCATTATGCCGGCTATAACTTTCCCGGTCAAACGGAAATGCTGGCAATGCTCACCCGTTCGGACAGGGTGACAATGATGCTGATCTCCAAAACAATGCGTGTTGCATTAGCGACAGTTCACGTGCCGTTGAAGAAAGTCCCAGAGAATCTTTTTATCGACCGCATCGTTGAGAAACTTGATACTGTGAGTGCTTCGTTGCGACGGGATTTGGGTATCGCCAAGCCTTGCATAGCCGTCCTGGCATTGAATCCGCACGCCGGCGAGAACGGTGCGATTGGAACAGAAGAACTGGAAGTGATCAGCCCGGCAATTAAGAAAGCACAGGACAAAGAGATCAATGCCGCCGGCCCGTTTCCTGCCGACGGATTTTTCGCTTCCCACTCATACAAGAAGTATGATGCAATTCTTGCGATGTATCATGATCAGGGTTTGATCCCGTTAAAAATGAGCGGGTTCGATGAAGGAGTGAATTTCTCTGCGGGATTGAAGATCATTAGAACATCGCCCGACCATGGTACTGCGTTCGACATAGCCGGAAAGAACATCGCAAATCCCGGCAGTATGATCTCGGCGATCCAATTGGCCGCATCAATCATTGAACAACGGAAAAAATAATGCTCGTAAAATTTGAAGATGTCAGCGTTTCCTTCGACCGTCATTCGATCCTGCGCGATATCAATCTTCTGGTTGAACCCGGTGATTTCGTTTCGTTTGTCGGCGAATCCGGTTCTGGAAAAAGCAGTCTGCTGCGGTTGATCTATATGGACCTGCTACCAACGCAAGGCGTGGTGACTGTCGGCGAATTCACTTCAAAGACCATTACTTCGCAGCAGGTTCCGTTTCTGCGGCGCAAACTCGGGATAGTGTTCCAGGATTTTAAACTGATGGAAGACCGGAACGTGTATGATAATGTTGCTTTTGCACTGCACGTTACAGGAGCATCATCAAATGAGATCAAGAAAAAAGTAGTAACGGTTTTAACACAAGTAGGATTGAGCCATAAGAGAAACGCCATGCCGCACCAGCTTTCCGGCGGCGAGCAGCAGCGCGTTTGCATAGCCCGCGCTTTAGTAAATGAACCTTTTTTAATCCTGGCAGACGAACCAACAGGAAATCTTGATCCCGGAACATCCCTGGAAATCTTAAAATTACTGCTCGATATCAACCATAAGGGAACCGCTGTGCTGATGACGACACACAATTACGATCTGGTCAGGAAAGCACAGGGAAAGATCATGCAGATCAAGGATTGGCAAGTAAGAGAAGTTCAGTTGAAACAGTAACAATCACCATCACCCACAGTGCAAAATAAATTATTCTTTTGCTCAAGTGTAACTACACCGAATGATATCCTGCATTTTTTTCTTCATCAAGAAATGTTTCGATTTCCCTGATAACGAACAACAGTAATCATTTTCATCGTGAAGAAATCCGCGAAGATGATTTATCTCCGATTTTATAATAACTTCGGATCATTGGACTATTTTACAAAACTCATCTTTCCGATTTGACGTTGCGTACCTACGGTTAGATGATAGAAATACACACCGCTGGCTGCACTTTTGCCATTCTCCATCGTTCCGTCCCAACGCACAGCATAGTTCCCTTCTGGCATTTGCCGGTGAATGAGTTGTTTCACATACCGTCCCTGCAGATCATAGATCGTCAATTTAATACGACTATTTTCCAGCGAACTCGGGATTGAGAATGTGATCACCGTTGATGAATTGAACGGATTCGGATAGTTATTGCCGAGTATTAGCTGAGACGGAATTTTCAATTCCTTTGTAATCACAATATTTCCGGTAACAAGTGATGCTCCGTTTCCCCGCGAACCGCCGAGTGAATCCGCAAGATAGAGATTGACAAGGTCAGGACGGAAAGCCGGCAATACTGTATAATTGCTTTTCCACTCCTCGTCCGTTAACCGTTTGAAATTCGTACTCACGTACTCAAAATAACTTAATACCGGACCAACATAGGAAATCAATCTCCCGTCAGCGGCCTTGACGGCAACAACAGCGAGATTCACCGGACCAGTTCCGGCGTGGAGCACCCATCCTACAGGATTTCCGGTTTCATCCGTCGGACAAGTGTGTACATCGGCAACGACAAGATCGTTCTTAAAGAAACCTTCTTCGCCTGTATAGAATAAACGATAATACCATCCATCATATTTTGGTCCGCATATCATATTCAGGTACAACATTTTTTCGAGAAATTTTTTCTCGCTTTCCTGCAGTGCTGTTTGTTGAAGTTCCTTCTGAGCGATCATTTTTAACGTATCCGCCGTCGCTTTAAGATGTCTCCAATAATCGACGATCACACCGTCCGACCACGGGAATAATTTGAATTTTTCTTCGGCAACGGAAGCAAACACCCTCACTGCTTCGTAGAACTCCGGTATCGGTTCAATATAGCTCTCTGGGAATGAACAGACGATCCCTCCCGTATAAGATTGCTTGGCATATAAGAGATTATCATGACGAAGCTGTGCCCATGATGCAAGCTGAGTATTCATTTTTTCCTGCCACCATGCCGCTGTTTTCATAAATGCCGGCAATGCCGTTCTATCGGCCGGCGGAACAAGCGTCCGGATGGATTGCAGCCAGTTATTGTACAGCGTGCTTTGCCAGAACTCCGTTTCATAGGAATCGACCAAATACCGAAGTGCCGCAAGATTCGACGCATAGTGGAATTGTAATAATTCGGATTCAAGTAATTGCGCTGCGGCATTATTACCAAGTGAGAATAGTACATCATATCGTGAAGGAAGAGCTCGCCACACTTTTCGTTCGTTAAATTTGATTTTGTCATACACGACATTGCCTGTCACGTATGAATCGATGACAAACCTCTGTCCAAACAGCATAAATGCAGATGCCGGCTGAATATCATCGGGGCTGTAGGGGTCAGATAAGATGATCTGCGAAAGAATGCGTTGAAATGCATAAGATTTTTGTTTCAAGGTGTCTTGGAACACTTTGAACGTGTTTGTATTCAGTAATGTGCATGCACTGTCAATATTTGCCGAATGCCTTAAAGTGTGAATATTCGGGAGAGTGACATTATCGGATTCACCGACAAAAAACCGGATGATGCCGTCGATCTCTTCCAGACTCGGATAGGAGTTGCTTCGTTCCGCTGCTTCTTCAACAAGTAGAGCATCAATTGTCTGCCGCTGTATATCAGCTTCATTTTGCGGCGGAATGGAATTGACCGGTGCGATCAGATACATCTCCGTTCTGCCAAGCCAGATCATCGCCTGAAAATATTTCTTCAGCTTTATCGACTGGGTGTAATGCCCGCGGACAGTGAATTGGCTGAAATCGATCTTTCTTGAGACGGATGAAAATAATGGATAGTCTGCCGGTTTTTCCAATGCGACGAAATTCAGCATCGAGTCGACCAGCGCCGTATTTTCAATGAACACCGGCAAGGCATTGCTGCCAAGAAGTTTTCTTGGAACAGTAAAATACACATCCGCATCCCTCAGCATTTGTTTCATTGCCGGATAGGCTTCATACTTCACTGAAAGAGGCAAAAGCTGATGGTGCAGCTTTTCCAGCAGTGAATCGAGTTTTGCAATAATTATCCGTTCTTCAACATCCTTCAATATTGCGTCATACGACATATGAATCGCGTGAAGTATTGCATCCGTTGAAACAAATACCGGCAGATCGTTATGGAATATTTCATCGTAGGCAGATCCAAATGACGGATATTTTTTCCGTTCTGTCACCATGAAGCCGTGTTTTTCGATCAATGATCTTTCATGTTCCGTCAATGAGTATTTTTTCACTATTGAATCAGCAAACAGTGCCGTGCTGAATTTGGTTACCGCTTCTTTTTCGAATGTGCCGGCCGGATGAAGCATGCGCAATTGATCTGCACCCATATTTTGATGGGTGCTCAAAAACAGCTTATAAGCAGAGAGATCGAATTTCGGGGAAGATTGCGGATACGTGCTGTTTGCGATGCAAAACATCAGAACAAACAGGGTAAGGTGTGTATTTTTTCGGAAGAACATAATGCCTCCCTTAACGAACAAATTAGTAGTACAAAATTACAATAACATTTCAGCGATGTCAACGTCAGAAATATGCCGTAAATTAGGGGAGGAAATTGATAGCCGGAGAATAATAACTATGATGGGGAAACCAGGCAGTAAATAAATGTCCGCGGAGATATTTCCGGAACCGTTTTATCGGCCAGCAAAAAAACGGGAAAACTCTATATCACCTGCTCTACTCTTCGTATCTCAGGGATATCTTTCAATAGTTTCCTTTCAACACCTGCACGCAGCGTCATTTTGGACATAGGGCATGAAAGGCATGATCCGACGAGACGCACTTCAACGTAGCCGTCATCGGTGATGCGGACCAATTCAACGTCTCCGCCGTCCGCCTGCAGGAACGGACGGACCGAATCAAGTGATTTCAGAACTCTTTCATTCAGGGTCATAATAAATATCAGCACGACGGCACGAATGCCGTCATGCCATAAAAATTATTATTGGTTGTTCGTTCCCAGTGATATTTCAATAGGCGCAGCCTGTTTTGAATAATTACTGATACTGATCTGCGCTGCAAGGTTCTTTGCGATGGCGGTGAAGATCTTTGCCGGCTCACTTTTCGGTTCCGAATCGGTGATCGGCCTTCCCGTATCACCACCAATACGGATCTTTGTATAGATCGGTATCTCTCCAAGAAACGGAACTTTAAATTGTTCCGCAACAATTTTCCCGCCGCCATTATCAAAAATATTTTCCCTTTCGCCGTTCGCGCTGACGAAATAACTCATATTCTCGACAACTCCGAGGATCGGTACGTTGACCTTCTGGAACATTGCCATTCCGCGGCGGGCATCCGCCAGCGACATTTCCTGCGGTGTGGTAACGATTACCGCACCAGTTAACGGAATCTGCTGAACAATTGTCAATTGAATATCTCCGGTTCCCGGAGGAAGATCGAACACCAGATAATCCAGTTCGCCCCATTCAACGTCCGTCATGAACTGTTTCACCGCTCCGCTCGCCATCGGTCCGCGCCAGATCACCGCCTGGGTTGCATCGATAAGAAAACCAATGGACATCACTTTGACGCCGTATTTTTCCAGCGGTAAAAGTTTTTGATTATGCATGCCCGGTTTTTCATTAATGTTGAACATCAACGGAATGCTCGGTCCGTAGATGTCACAATCGATCAGCCCGACACTGGCTCCTTCCTTTGCGAGAGCGACAGCAAGATTCACGGCAACGGTTGATTTTCCTACGCCACCCTTACCGCTTGCAACAGCGATCGTATTTTTTACACCAGTCAGCACCGGCGTCACCTGCATATTCGCCCGCTTCGAGACACTTGCCGTCATGGTCACACTTAACTTTTCAATCTCCGGTATCGTTTGTTTAACGACGAGTTCCGCCTGAGCCTTCATTTGATCCTTCACGGGGCAAGCCGGAGTGGTCAACTCGATCGAGAAACTGACATTCTTTCCGTCAATTTTGATGTCTTTCACAAAATTCAGTGCAACGATATCGCGGTTCAGATCCGGATCGCGAACTGCTCGCAGTGCATCAAGTATATTTTCGCTGTTCAAAGAGCTCATTGTTTTCCTTAAATTATTAACATTACTGATTTAGTTTCATTTTTTTTTGCCACTCAGAGACCCAATCGGTCTGAGGAACCATCTGCGGGACAGCAATGATCCTTCCGCCAAAGCCGATGTTTCGCCATGTGATCATACTTGTCGTGGTAGTTTTGATCTTCCGTAACGCAGATTCATTGACAGCGACAGAATATTTCTTTGCTAACGTACCGATAAAATTATCCAATGTCTTCTTTTTCTTTTCCGTCAATAATTTTTTCATAATGGAAACTTTTACTGTTCCATAATTCACTTTTACCGAATCATCGATGACCTTTCTTTCGATCACCGAATATACCGAAAAACCTTCGCGTATCTTCAACGGTCCGCGGATCTCACCGATCTCCGCAGAAGCTGCCGACAATCCTAATTCCCCAAATGTTGAAACATCGAACCATGGTGATTCTCCCCCGTGGATTGCCCACTCCCTTCTTTTTGAATACTTCTGCGCCAGCAACGGAAACTGTTCTCCATTGGCGAGTCTTTCTCTGATCTCATTTGCACGACGAAGACTGTCAACAAGTATTTCCTGCAGCCGCACCATCATTACTGCACCATATTCATGTGGGTGCTTTTGATATTCAGATTCGATTTCATCGTCCGAAACGCGAACAGAATCGAGCACTGTCCGTGCCAGAATCCAGCTTTTTCTGTTGTCAAGCCACTTTGCCACATCGTTCCGTACGTTCTTGGACTGCTGGAGATTTCTCTTCATTCCTTCACGCGCAATCAACTCATTCTGGATGACGGTTTTGATATTATTGTTCAACACGGTACGTATGTGTTCCAGTTTCAATGACGGGAAGAGCACATTGTTGTTCCCAAGTCCCTGCAGTACATCGCCGATCGTCATATTGCCGGAAGCGATCGTGATGAATATTTTTGAACGGTCGGCATCATATTGTGATTCCAAAATATTTAATGCCGACGAAGGTAATTTGTACATCCCATTTGTCTGATAATTCGTCGAGTCGGTTTTCAGTATCGAAAGAATAGAATCGGCAAGCCGGAGAAATATCGCCGGATCAGCTTCCGCGCGCTGCGGAGAAGTAATATCGGCGAATGTTCTTGCCGCAAGAGAATCTTCTTTTCGTTTTTTAATGATATTCTCGACCTTATGAAGTCTGTCCGGAATTGACAAACGCGAATTTTCCGCATGAGAAGTTCGTTGCAGCAACCGGAACATCACCAATCCATATCTTTCTATTTCCATCGGCGATGAGACAGTGTCTTTATTGAGGGAAAACAACGCATCTTCGATCTTTTGGTCCGCATAACCAAACGTCACTTCAAGCGTATCCAGCGGAACGAAAAGTGAGTCCGTAAAACGTTTCAATGTCGCATTCTTGTTCTTGCTTTGAAGGAGTTTCTTCCGCAGCAATTCCCCTTCCCGCCGGGAGATGATACCCAGGACTTCCGCCTCAATACGGATGGGAAGACGTCGCATCCCTTCCGTTCTTTCTGTCTCTGATATGGAAATATTCGGAAGGGCCTCCTGCTTATACAGTTCGTCGCGAACGAACATTCGTTCAAGATTATGCTGAAAACTCAACGATGCCGAATCGCCGCCGATGTTCTGAGCCGATGCTTCGATGGCGAGCAACTTTTCGGCGACCAATGAATAAAGGAATTCCAATTTTGTAAACTCTATCCGGGAAGCCTGTTCTTTTTTAGGCCACGGCATCAATTCAAACCGTTCAATGAAATCTCCGGCTGAAACAATATGCGACCCGACCTTTGCCAGGGTATCACGCGGTAATTCGGCGGAGTTGTTCTCGAACTGTGCAAAAGAAACCGATACAAAAAAAATAATGCTTACGGCCAGTCTCATTCTACATATTTTCCCGTCAATTGAAACACTGCCTGCTGGTAGAGTTCTGCTGTTTTCTGAATGATTTCCTCCGGCATCACCGGTCCCGGGGGTCTTTTATTGAAGTTGATGGAAATAAGGTAATCGCGGACAAATTGTTTATCGTAACTATTTTGTGCTTTCCCGGGTGAATACGTTGCTTTAGGCCAGAACCGTGAGGAATCAGGCGTCAGCAGTTCGTCGATCAGCATCAGCTTCCCATCTTTCATCCCGAACTCCATTTTTGTATCTGCTATGATAATCCCTTTTGTTTCGGCGATCTCCGACGCACGCAGGAATATCTTGACGGCAACGTCACGAACCTGTTCGCTCCGCTGCTTTCCTTCCCTTACGATCATTTCTTCAAACGAGATGTTCTCATCGTGCACACCCAATTCTGCCTTTGTTGAAGGAGTGTAGATCGGTCCGGGTAGTTTTTCACTTTCAATCAATCCCGACGGCAGCGTGATGCCGCAGACAGCGCTGCTTTTCACATAGTCCAGCCATCCGGAACCCGAAAGATAACCGCGGACAATACACTCAACGGAAAGAGGTTCCGTTTTCCGGACAAGCATGCTCCGGCCGCGCAGCTCTTCTTTATAGGGAATGCACTCTGCGGGAAATTCATCAACATTGGTCGACACAACATGATTCTGAATGATATCTTTCGTCTGCTCGAACCAATACGACGAGATCTGTGTGAGCACCTTTCCTTTGAACGGAATGCCTTGGGGCATGACAACATCAAACGCCGATAAACGGTCGGTAGCGACAAAAAGAAGGTATTCTCCTACATCGTAGATGTCTCTCACCTTGCCGCGCTTGAGGAATTTCAACTGCGTGAAATTCGTTTCGGTAAGTATGTCCATATTATTCTCGGATTAAAAATTACACTGACATTCTACCGCTACTTTCAAACGGTCCAGATACTCCAGTTTTGGTATCTCAACACAGCCAAGCGTTGAAAGATGCGGTGTGACATATTGCGTATCAAGTAGAATGAAACCCTGTTCGTTCAGCCTTTCCACCAGCGCCACAAGAGCGACCTTTGAGGCATCCTTATTTCTGCTGAACATCGATTCCCCGAAGAACGCACCACCAATGGCAACTCCATACAGTCCGCCTGCAAGCATATTGCCGCTCCAGCATTCAACGGAGTGTGCAAATCCGAGGCGATGAAGATGCAGATAGCTTTGCACAATTGTTTCCGAAATCCAGACCTCTTCCCGTTCCGCACAGGACCGGATGGTAGATTCAAAATCGAAATCAATACGCGTCTCGAAAATCCTTTTACGAATCGTCTGACGGAGGCTGCGCGATACGTTTAATCCGTCCAGCGGAATGATCCCGCGATGTTCTGGCGAGAACCAATGTATCTCACCATTCCTTCCATCGGCCATCGGAAATATTCCGTTCAGATAGGCGTTCAGCAGGAATTGAGCATCGATGATCTTGACACCATTCGGTAATATTTCTGTTGTTCTCACAGTCTTAAAATCCAATGCCGAGTTTCCATGTGATATGAAGAACTCGGCATTGAAGATAATTCAAATCGACAAAGGTGTCTCACCGGACTTTAATCATCGCCAAAGCTTGTTCCGACCGCACGGGCCGTATTGATGATCTCACCGTCGACAGGAACAAGGCGCTGTTGTGAAATCGCATCCTTGATCAATACGCTTGTAACGGTCAATCCACGTAAACTCACCATCCGTCCGAATTCTCTATTCACGGCAAGCTCAACTGCCTTCGTTCCATACCGTGTTGCAAGAACACGGTCATACGCCGTAGGGCTACCACCGCGCTGCAAATGACCGAGGATCGTGGTTCGTGTTTCCAATCCGGTCTCCTGAGAGATATGCCGGCCAACGTGTTCGCCGATTCCGCCGAAACGGATCGGATCCGTTCGTTTCACATCTGTTTCTTTAATCACTATTTCTTCATCTGCCGCTTTTGCACCTTCAGCGATACAAATAATGGAATATCGATTGCCGCGCGTGCTACGTTCGATCACGCGGCGCATAACACTTTCCCATTTGAACGGAATTTCCGGCAATAAAATTATATCTGCACCGCCGGCAAGTCCGGCTTCCAGTGCGATCCAACCTGCATAACGTCCCATCACTTCAATCACCATCACTCGATGATGTGCCGAAGCAGTAGTATGCAGACGGTCGATCGCTTCGGTCGCAATCGAAAGAGCGGTATCGAAACCAAATGTCTGATCAGTAGCATCAAGATCATTATCAATCGTTTTCGGCACGCCGATGATATTCATTCCAAGATCTGCCAGCTTATTCGAAATATGCATTGTCCCGTCACCGCCGATGGTGATCAGTGCATCAAGTCCCCAACCTTTGTAATGTTTCATCACACGGTGTGATGCATCAACGATCTCTATACCGTTCTGCCCTTCCATCGGATAATGGAATGGGTCTCCTTTGTTCGACGTTCCAAGTATCGTTCCCCCCTGCCCGATGATCCCAGCAATATCATCGCGGGAGATCTCTCTCATTTTGCCTTCAACAAATCCTTCAAATCCATCTTCAATCCCGACTATGGTCAGACCGTGATCATTCATGGCAGGTTTTGCCACTCCACGAATAACAGCATTTAATCCGGGGCAATCGCCGCCTCCGGTCAATATTCCAAGTCGCTTAACTTTTTGGGTTGACATATTTTCTTATTTTTCTCCAGTTTTGACGCTCTAATGTATGAAAATTTGATAACTTTTAAAAGTTATTTTTTAGAATCATTCAGCGCCATTTCAAGGATTTCTTGATTGTGGAGAGAGTTTTCATTCTTCACGACCGGCATAGTACCGTTCAGAATACAATCCGAGAAATGTTCCACCTCGCATGTGTAGAGGTCGGGGACATGGATATTTTCCTTTTCTATCCGTTCGATCTTCCCTTCTTTGCCGAATTTGAATTCGAGGATGGTGTCGGTATTACTCGGTGTAAATTGATATGCTGAGACCGATCCTTTCGTGCCGAAAAATTCAATAAATCCCTGGCGATACGGTGTGTCATAAGAGGAATAGATCGCAGCCAGAGTCCCTTTCGAAAATTGGAGTGTAAGAATACTCGTCTTTTCAACATTCCCTCCGGAATGATCAGGAAACATCATGCTCTTCACATTCTGCACGTGATCATCATTCAGCACAAAACGGATGGAATCAAGGCAGTGTATGGCAATATCGAACAACGGACCGCCACCGGCCGCTTCTTTATCCAGCACCCAGCTTCGCTGAGAATTCTTAACGTCGTAAATGAAATGAGATTGTGCAAACGTGATCTCACCGATCATGCCGGACTGCACCACCTCTTTCATACGGCGGAGAAGAGGAGAAAAACGAAGCATATGACCGACCATGAATCGAACACCGGCACGATCGCACGCTTCAGCCATGTTTTTTGCCTGCAAAAAACTAACCGCCATTGGCTTCTCTACAAGAACATGTTTTCCGGCATTGGCGGCGGCAATCGTTTCGGCGTAGTGCTGTGAATTTGCTGAGACAATAAATACTGCATCTACTTCCTTAGATGCAACAAGTGCTTCCGCTGAATCGAAATACAAAGGAACCGAATGCTCCTCTGCCTTCCATTTTGCCATATCAAGAGATCTCTTCTGTATTGCCACAATCTCAGAATTTCGAGCAGAGCGAATCGCCGGCAAGATCGACCGTTCTGCAAATGCACCAAAACCAATTATTCCATAACGGATTTTTTTCATAACGAATATTTTAAGGATCGACTATACTTACGCGGGATGTTATTCGTCCCGCATTTTTATAATTAAATGAGACATCTGAAAAATAGGTTGTCCATTGTCATTCTCTACGAGTCGTAGACCGAACGAAGCCCCAAAGGGGCAAGTGAGGAATCTCGATCTTATTATTGAAGGTAAAAACAAGATTTCTCTCCCGACAAACAA
>CAJBTU010000382.1 GCA_903958625.1 uncultured Ignavibacteriota bacterium
TACAGGGATGGAGCAGTTGGTGCGCTCCGTTGCGGATATTGGAAATGAAATAATATACCGTCCGTCAGATCAAATCGTCCACCATACTATTGGACTGGCGATCCGTACGGCAATAAAAATGGACAACTTTTTTTTAGGAGAAAATGAATAATGAAGATCAAACAATCTCTCACGTACATTTTCGGACCGTTACTGATTGTATCGACAATTGCGATGTCCGCATTCAGTGCACTAACGCTTCCGGGGGGCCATCATTCAACATCAGCAAGAATCATAATATATTTGATCACCGTTTCGTGTATTACTGCCTCGCTCTGGCTCTCAAATCAGAGATCGGAGAATAAAATTATTTCGGCATTTTGTTTTCTCCTGTTTTGGATCGGCGCAGCAGGAACGGTTGCCGTAATATCGATACTGTTTTGGGCCCATTCCTGGCTGACCCTGAAGGATACAACGGTGCAAATTCTGTTAATGTATTCCCTTCCCTTCCTTATTGCGGCAGCCTCCGCCGCAGCCGGTATCTGGCGGTACAAAAAAAGTTCTTTGATAAAATTCCGTTCCGGTTTCGAAACGGCTGTTGTCATCGTAATGATCGGTATGTTTTTTGTCGATCTTGGCTGGTTCAATTACCGCAACAAACCTGTCGCGGCGCTGGAGATTGGTCAGGAAGCCACCGGATTTTCGGCGGAACTTCGTTCCGGTCAAAAATTTACATTGAAGGATCTGCGCGGGAAGGTTGTCGTACTCGATTTTTGGGCAACATGGTGCGGTCCCTGCATCGCCGCACTCCCCAACGTGCAGAAGGTCTACGAAAAATACCGGAATACGCCTGATGTTTCCATTATTGCCGTGAACTGCTGGGAACATTGCCCGGAGAACGAACGGCTTCAGCGTATCGATTCCATGGCAAACGAACTCAAACTTACACTCCCTATTCTCCTGGCCGATGACGCTGTCGCACGCCAATACAGGGTCAATGGGATTCCGATGCAATTTTACATCGACAAATCCGGCATCATCCGGCACATTATCACCGGTTATTCGTGAGAAGGTATGAGCGATGAAATGACGGAAGCAATCGAAAAATTGCGGCAATAGTTTTGTCTTTGCCTCACTGCTGTTTAAAATACATAAGAATCGAACGTATTAATGGTCATAGTGTCTCAAATGAGCGAATAATTTTCGATAATACGTAGTAAGCCTCCACTGTAGCATTAAGAGATAAAAAAAGTGCGGGGGAGCGAAATTTAGGAGGATTGAGCGAATGGGAAAGCGATGAATGACGGGACTTTTGATGGCGCAAAGCGCCATCAACGGGCCTGCCCGCCGTCGCAAAGCCGTCCCTTGGGCAGGCGGACAAGAGCGAACGGGATGCATCGCGCGCGTTAAATTTCGCAAGGGGTTCTTTTGCTTCTTTTCTTATGCCGATACAATTATATACATCGAGTCGGCATTCCTTTGGAACCCCGTCAAGAAAAGAAGTAAATAGTTTTTTAAGACCTACTTTGGACAAGTCTATCTCTGCCTATGGAATAATTTTTGCAAAAACTAACGCTTGATTACGTACTGTTTTCCAAGTACGTTTGTAACGGCATTGGAACATATTTCACCGGCTTTTGCCGCCAAAATCACAGTAACTCTTGGTGACTGCAAGGATGATCTTTTCCTCTCATCATACCATCACATAATAAACCTAATGGAAATCTTATGAACAATACATTAACAGCTTTTTTACTGCTGATCTGCGTTCTCTTAGCTCCGGCGCAGCAGCAAGGAAGTGACATGAACAGTGTAAATCCGTTCTACAAAGAGTTCGACACTCCGTTCGGCACACCGCCGTTCGACAAAATTAAAAATGAACACTTCATGCCGGCCTTCATCAAGGGGATGGAAGCGCAGAAACAGGAAGTGAATGCGGTCATCAACGATACGCTCCCGCCAACGTTTCAAAATACCATCGAGGTGCTGGACAGAACCGGCGATATGCTCGGCAGAGTGAGTGCCGTGTTCTTTACGCTTCAGGGAGCAAATACCAATGACGAGATCCAGAAGATCGCCAATGAAGTGACCCCGCTGCTCACCAAACATCAGGATGATATTAATCTGAATGAAAAATTATTCCGCCGGGTTAAAACCATATACGATGCACGCATTTCGGCCGGTTTGGATGCAGAACAGATGAAACTGCTTGAAGATTATTACTCCAATTTCGTTCGCGGCGGTGCAAGTCTTCCTGCGGAAAAGAAAGATCGCTTCCGCGCTATCAACGAGGAACTCTCCATCCTCTGTCTTAAATTCGACGAGAACGTTTTGAAAGAGACCAACAATTTCAAACTTGTGGTCGATAAAAAAAGCGACCTTGCCGGTCTTCCGCAATCGGTGATCGATGCAGCGGCAGAAGCAGCATCAAAAGCCGGCTCACAAGGCAAATGGCTCTTTACGGTAAAAAAACCGAGCATGCTGCCGTTCCTACAATATGCAAAGAACCGTGACCTCCGCGAAAAATTATTGAAAGCCTATATCATGCGCGGAGACAATAACAACGAGTATGATAATAAGATCATCGCCGCTAAGATCGGCGCGCTTCGTGTGGAACGGTCAAATCTGCTGGGATTCAAAACCTACGCCGATTTTTCGCTGGACCGGACAATGGCGAAAACTCCGCAGAATGTGTACGACTTGCTGAACAAACTGTGGGAACCGGCGCTGAAGAACGCAAAAAAAGAGTGTGAAGAAATGCAGGCGATCGTGAAGAAAGAAGGGGGCAAATTCAGCATCCAGCCGTGGGACTGGTGGTATTATGCAGAAAAAGTCCGCAAACAAAAATACGATCTGGACGAAAATGAGCTCAGACCATATTTCCTGATGGAAAATGTCCGGAAAGGTGTATTTGATCTTGCCGCAAAATTGTACGGCATCCAGTTCACCGAACGAAAAGATATTACGACCTATTCCGATGAAGTGACCGTCTTTGAAGTGAAGGAAAAAGATGGAACATTTATCGGCTTGCTTTACACCGATTATTATCCGCGTCCCGGAAAACAATCCGGTGCCTGGTGCGGCGCATTTCGTTCGCAGGAACGCCGCGGAAATGCCATGATCACCCCGTTGGTGACGAACGTCGGTAATTTTTCAAGACCGGTCGGAGATAAACCTTCGTTGTTAAGCAGAGACGAAGTAGAAACACTCTTCCACGAATTCGGTCATGCGCTGAATGCGCTTTTCTCCAATGTCACATACAAAGGATTGTCCACCCCCGGCGACATCATCGAACTCCCTTCGCAGATCATGGAGAACTGGGCTTTCAATCCGGACGTGATGAAAACATACGCGTTCCATTATAAAACGGGAAAAATCATTCCGCAAAATTTGATCGAGAAGATGGAGAAAAGCAGCAAATTCAATCAGGGATTCACCACCGTGGAATATCTTGCAGCATGCTATCTTGATATGAACTGGCATACGCTGACCTCAACAACCCCGGTTGAAACCAATGCGTTCGAAAAAGAATCGCTGAACAAGATCCGCCTAATTCCGGAGATCGTTTCGCGATATCGTTCACCATATTTTCTGCATATTTTCAGCAGTTCGTACTACGCCGCCGGATACTACTATTATATCTGGGCCGAAGTGCTGGATGCCGATGCTTTTGAAGCATTTAAGGAAAAAGGATTGTTCGATCAGCAGACGGCAAAAGCATTCCGCGACAACATTCTTGCGCGATTACAAGCGGATGACGCGATGAAACAGTACGAACGGTTCCGAGGTAAGAAACCCTCCATCGAGCCGTTGCTGAAACGGCGGGGATTGGAATAATATAGGCTGGTATTTAAAAACCCTGATCGCTGATCAGGGTTTTTTATTTCAACCGGCACCGGTACGGCAGCACCGGTTCATACTTTTTCATAAAGACATTTGAAAAATCTCACATTAATGTCAGGATGACAATGGACAACCTATTTTTCAGTTGTCTATATCATTTCTTTCAATGAATTTCTTCTTTTTCCATCGTCTCCCCGTCTCATTATTTCTGTGAAATAACGAGGAAACTTTTACTTCGGATTTGTATATTGATTCATCAAAAATCTGGTACGTTCAGCGAAGCTTTAACAAATAAGGAACCTTGTATGAAAATTCTCCTTTTCACCTTTGTTCTGTCGGCAATGTCAATTCTGCCGGCGAACGCACAACCGGTAAACAATATGAAAGACATCCACTCGTTCGCAAATACGGAAGAAATCACGGTAAAACATCTCGCCCTGGATCTCACGGTCAATTTCGATACGAAAACCCTTTCGGGGAAAGCAACACTCACGCTCGACAATAAGAAGAAAACAAAAAAACTTATTCTCGATACGCGCGGCCTCGAGATCGATAAGATCACGCTGGATGAGAAGGAAACCCCTGCAAAGTTCACGCTCGGTGATGAACAGAAGATCTTCGGCACTCCGTTGACAATTACCATCACACCGAAAACAAAATCCGTTACGGTCTATTACATCACCTCCCCTTCTGCCGGCGCTTTGCAGTGGCTTGAACCGTCGCA
>CAJBTU010000383.1 GCA_903958625.1 uncultured Ignavibacteriota bacterium
CATGGTGAGCAAGTCCCGATGTCCCGTTGTACGGGATGCCGTACAACGGCACTTTCCAATCGGGACGCGCCGAACCATTTTTTACTACTTTCATACTTTCTGCTTAACAACAGATATTATTATAAAAACGAAAGCCGCAAATTTCTTCATGCGGCTTTCGGGGTTCACCAATGTTCAAAACTTAATTCGTGCGGTTCGGCCGCGTATCCGGTTTCCGCGGAAGCTTTTCGCTGCGCATCGCCGCATCATACGCAAATGCCGCCATCAGTATCGCCGCTTGTTTCAGATCCTCTTCCGGAACACGGTCGAACAGGTCCATGGTCGTATGATGCGTGCGTGTTTCGTATTCTATGGGATCCTGAATGAACTGAAATCCCGGAATACCGACCGCATCGAACGAAAGATGATCCGTGCCGCCGGTGTTCTGCAGTGTTAGCGTCGCTGCCCCCATATCTTTGAACGGCGAAAGCCACGCACGGAAGATCGGACGCACTGCTTCGTTCCCCTGCATATACATGCCGCGGACTTTTCCGCTGCCGTTGTCGTTATTGAAATAGGCGGCAATTTTTTCCGCTTCGGGTTTCAATGAATCTCTTGTGCCAAAATGCTGTTTCACATAAGCGGCAGAGCCAAGCAATCCTTCCTCTTCTGCTCCCCATAATCCCATCCGTATCGTCCGGCGCGGTGCCGCACCAATGGTCTTCAATATTCTCATCGCTTCCATGCAGACGGCGGATCCGGTTGCATTGTCGGTCGCACCGGTTCCTCCATGCCACGAATCAAAATGACCGCCGATGATCACCACTTCGTCCTTCAGATCTCCTCCGGGAATTTCACCGATCACATTGTACGAATCTTCATCTTTTGCAGACATCGCCACTTCCAGTTCTACGGCAAGTTTTATCTTCTCCCCCTTCTGCGCTAAACGGAAAAGACGGTTATAATGCTCTGCGCCGACCTCGATTTGGGGAGGAATGAGAGGCGCTTTGCTGCTTTGCGCGGAAACACGGTACGGTGAACCGTAAGCAGTGTCCGGATGATTGGGAACGTATGCCTGTGCCACAGAAACGCTGCCGCCGATATTTCGTGTTGAAAACGACGATGTGAGAACTGCGGCAACATTTTCCTTCATCAGCATCTGCCATTTTTCGTATGTCAGCAGTGCGGCCTGCCGCATTGCATCGGTAGGACGGCTATTTCTTCTTCCGCCGCGCTGCGCATCGGCGTTTGCCATGATCAACAGCGACGAATCCACCTCGCGCACGGCAAGCGGCTTCCAATAGGCGGCAACATCGCCGGATTTCGTCAGCAGAACAAATTTTCCTTTTAGTTTTCCTTTGTATGCATCAAGCTGACTGAGTGAATCAACATCAAGATAAACAACCTCCGCTTCCACCCTCCCTTTTAATCCGGGTGACCACGCTTTCGGATACGAGATGAGAGGCTGTACCTGTCTGCCGATCATCGTTGCAGAATATTTTTTCAGCTCCCAGCTTTTGCCGAACGGTCCCCACGGTTCAAGATGGGCGTTTTGAAGTCCGATCTCTTTCATCTTTCCCACTGCCCAGTTTGCGGCCGCGAGATATTGCGGCGAACCGGCAAGACGCGGTCCGTACACATCCGAGATGTACCAAAGAATATCCTTTACCTGTGAACGATCCCATCCTTCGGAGCGGATATTTGCCATCATGGCACTGTCAACTTTTTCCTGCGCAGAGATCAATTGAATGAAGAGAACGGCTGCCAGGCAATATGCGGCAAATTTCATAACACTCCTTAATAGAGGTGAATGGAAAATATATATTTCAGCACAATAACTTTTCTGCCGGATTTACGGGAAACCGATCTACTGCACCTGCAGCGAATCGGCCGATGGTGATGCCGGTTGTTTTTTCATCTGTACTTCGCCGATCGAATTCAAAAAATCTTTCCTCATGTTCGCGGCAACGCGCACGTCTGAACCGTTGTGCCAGATCTTTCCGTCCCACATGCGCGATTCAATCTTGAACTCGAATTTTTTCCTGTCCGGCGTAAATTTTGCCACAATGCGAATCTGGTACCGTTCGTTTTGAAGGTCCTCGGTAAAATAGGACTGGCCGTACGCTGAGCGAACGTATCCATCTTCTTTCGAGATCATCTCCAATTCAAATTTCTTTGTTATAATATAGATAACGCGCTGCCACGCATCTTCATATTTTACCCCCGACTTAACATCCATCGATTCCCAGTATTGTCTGTTCATCTGCATGAACGATTCCGGCGCACCAAGACCGCAGCCTGCCGCTATGAGCAAAAGAATGGTCACAGCAATTCGAAGAGACAGTGTTCTCATAGTTCTTACCCCTTGTGATTGTTCAAATGTGGATTGTGGAAATATAGTCTTTTTAGCAGAAAAGGACAGCAGAAATCTTTCAATCACCGTATCTCCGCAAAGTCATGCTTTCTTTGCGGCGCGGTGCCTTCGTGGCATATTGATAATTTATCCCAAGTTTCAATCGGGATAATTGTACGAAATGTCCAATCGTATCTCCGGATGAAGGCTTTTTGCAACGGGGCACGTGTCGCCGATCTCTTTCAGTCGTGGGCGGTATTGAAGGGAAACACCGGGGGGAAAACGGAAGTTCGCGGCCAATCGGATGATCCTGCGCGGAGCATCGGTGCTCATATGCTTTTCAACGGCGATCGTAGTTCCGTTCAGATCCACATTCCATTTTTCTTTTTGCGCAATGATCCCCATGGTGGTAATCATGCAGCTGCCAAGCGCAGCGGCAATCAGATCGGTCGGCGAGAAACTTTCACCCTTCCCGAAATTATCTTTCGGCGCGTCGGTAACAATTTCCGTTCCGCTGTTGTCGTGTGTTGCCGTGCACCGCAAGGTGCCTTGATAGACGATGGAAATCGGGACCATGATTATTTTATCACTTTCGAAAGAGGATATGCCGCAAGCGAATACGTAACATCGTATTCCGTTGTGAATGTGATCTTCACCCCTTCGCGTTCCAGTTCTGCAAGAAGATCGGAGAAGGTCATA
>CAJBTU010000384.1 GCA_903958625.1 uncultured Ignavibacteriota bacterium
AGTTCATAGACCCCGAAATCTGTCTGGACATATTTTCCGTTCACTACCCGGCTGATGGTGGAAATGTCCATCCGTATCACTTCCGCAATGTCTTTGTAAATGAGCGGTTTCAGACCTTCGCCCCGTTCGAAGAAATCCCGCTGCCGGTTCACGATCTCGTGCATCACTTTCAACATTGTCTCCCGTCTCTGATAGATGGAGGCAATGAACCATTTTGCAGCGTCGAATTTGGAACGGAGAAACTGTTTTGTATCTGCTCCGACTTCTTTGTTCCGTTTCGACATCAGCTCCTTGTAATTGCGGTTAATGCGGAGAGGCGGAACATTTTTGTCGTTGAGCTGGATGATGAATGTATCCTCATCGTTCGTGACGATGAAATCCGGCGTAAGATAATTCTGTTGTGCATCGATTGTCCCTTCTCCCGGCTTTGGATTGAGATGGGAGATAACTTCCAGAATTTTTTTCACTTCATCGATGGAAATACCGAGCACTTCAGCGATCTTTTCGTAATGTTTCTTCGTGAACTCGTCAAAATGGTCGCGCAGAAGTTTCTTTGCAAACTCGACCAGTTTATGATCCCCTTTTGCGAATTCCAGCTGGACTAGAAGACATTCCTGAAGCGAGCGTGAGGCGATCCCGACCGGCTCCATCCGTTGAATGATGCGCAGAACCTCTTCCACCTGGACAACGGTCAGATGCAGTTTGTTGCTGAGATTGATATCGTTCACGATCGATTCCAGATCGCGCCGCAGATAACCGTCTTCATCGATATTGCCGATGATCTCTTCGGCAACAAGCATGCCCATATCGGTCACGTCCGCAAGATGCAGCTGATCGATCAGTTTTTCGGCAAGCGGTGTTGCGGCGGCTATCGGTATTTCTTCTTTTTCTTCGTCGTCGTTCTGCTGTTGTGTTTCTCGTTTCGGCGCGAACGATTCTTCGTCACTCAGGTAGTCTTCAAACGAAAACTCGTCCTTCTTCTTTTCATCTTCTTCCTGTTTTGCTTCTTCCTCAACGGCCGGTGTTGCATCGGACGATTGCTCCGCCTCGGTTTCTCCGTCCACACCTTCTTCCAGCAGGGGATTGATCTCAAGTTCCGTTTTGATCATTTGTTCGAGAGCAAGGGAAGGCAATTGAAGCAGTTTCAGATATTGGATCTGCTGAGGGGTGAGTTTCTGAAGTAATCGTTGCTGTTGTGATAAATGAAGCATTATGACCGTTTCATGTTAATTGTTTCGTTCAATTGCTGGTACCATATCATTCCGAATGCCCGTTCCAGAGGGGCAGAGACGAAACGGTGCAGCGGAATATCCTCTTTTTCTCCTCTTGCCAAAGCCGGCACGCACTCGCTAAAATACTCATATTGAATTTCTTTCCCTTCTTTCCGTATGCGGATAGGAAAGAGATGGCATGAAATTGGCTTTGGCCACGTGGTTTTTTTCTCATAGAAAGCGCGCTCAAACGCACATTTGGCAATGTCACCATCATAATATACAAAGACGCACGCTTTTCCATCAACACATTGTGTTGCATAATTTCCAGGTTCGCCGTCAATAAGACCTTCCCGTTCTATCGTTTCCAGATGCACGGCCGGCAGGTAGTCTTTCATTATTGGGAACGCCTGTGCGATCTCGCTGACCTCGTTGTCATTAAGCGGTGCCCCCCGTCCGCCGGGAAACGTACAGCAGGCACCTTTGCACGCATTCAGATCGCAGGCAAATCTCGTTTCCGAGACGGAATTGTCAACGCTTATTTCTCCAATGATAACCATTATCTGCTGATAAGATAATGATTTTTTGAGGAAGGAGAAAGAAGAACAAGAGTGGGGAAAATATTATTTTTAGACACGTCGGAACATCTTTCCCGCCATCTGCAGCACAATCCCTTTGAATTCGAGGCTTAACAGGTTTACGAGCACATCGGATGTGGTCAAGCCGGATTGTTCCGAAATTACATCGATATGGAGCGGATCGAGGGTCATGACATCGTAAATTTTTTGCTCGAATACATTCAATGTCGGCGGTTCCACCTTGTGCGGCTTTGATGTTATGACCGCTTGGAGAGGAACAGCCAATTCGTCAAGGATATCATCCACGGATTGAACAAGTTTTGCCTGTCCGCTCTTGATTAATGTATTTGTGCCGTAACTCTTCTTTTCGGAAATATTTCCCGGAAGAGCAAACAATTCACGGTTCTGGTCAATGGCCGTGGTGGCCGTAATCATTGCACCGCCGTTCCGGTCCGATTCTATGATAAGCGTTCCCAGCGACATTCCGCTGATGATGCGATTACGGCGCGGAAAAAAAGCCGGATGCGACGGTGTGCTCATTAACAATTCGGAGATCACGGCTCCGTTATTTTTTGATTCTATAACTTCAACAAGTTTTTCATTCTCGCCCGGATAAATCCTGTCGATACTGCCGCCGAGAACGGCTACAGTTCTTCCGTGCTGGTGCAGAGTGCTTTTATGGACAATCGTATCAATACCGCGCGCCAAACCGCTGACGACTGTTATTCCCCGCCGGGCAAGTTCCTGAGCAAAATGTTCGGCATGTTGTTTACCATACGCTGTAGGGTGGCGCGTTCCGACGATGGCAATAGAAAAATTGTCGTCGACGTGAAGTTTCCCGCGGACAAAAAGGAGAGCAGGAGGATCGTAGATATTCTTGAGTTGAGCCGGATATTCATTATCCCAAAGGGAGATGATGCGCCCGTCGACTTTGTTCAGCAATGAGAATTGTTTTTCGATCGCTTGCTGATTGAAGACCGAGTGACGGATGAGAGAAGCGTCCTGCTCCTTTATTCCTGGTACTTTGATAAGCTTGCGCGGTTCAACCGAAAGGATCTCTTTCGTGTTACCGAAATGGTTAACAAGATTGATGATCTTTCGGTCGCTGATCTTGGGAATCGATTTCAGATGCAATATATCCTGGATTTGGATCTCGTTCTGCATTTGATCACCCGATGATCTCTTTTTGAAAACGGTCGACAAGCTGAGCGGCTTCATCCCGTGTTTTTGCTTCGGCGATAATTCGGATGATTGGCTCCGTATTTGATTTTCGTAAATGAACCCATGAAGCGGGGAAGTCTATTTTCAGGCCATCATCAAAGTTTGTCGTTTCAGTTTTGGAATACTTCTCGTGCAGGCGTTTCAATATCTCGTCCGGTTTCAGCGTGCCGAGCTCGATCTTATTCTTCACGATCTCGTATTGCGGCAGACTCGCTTTCAGCGCGGATGCTTTTCCGCCAAAGTTTGCAAGCAGCTGCATGAACAATCCAATGCCGACGATGGCATCACGGCCAAGGTGAACCTCCGGTAATATGACGCCGCCGCTTCCTTCACCGCCAATAACGGAGTGGAGCTGTTTCATCCTCGATGCGACATTGATCTCGCCGACCGGCGTGCGATACACTTTGGCGCCGTATTCCATTGCCACATCTTCAACGGCTCGTGTTGTGGATAGATTGACCACAACGATATGGTCTGTCCGTCCCATTTGTTTTTCTGCTTCCAGAATGAATTTTGTCGTTGATACTATTGTATACTCTTCAACGAACGGTTTTCCCTCCTCCGTGATCAAAACAAGCCGATCGACATCGGGATCAACAGCTATTCCAAGGTCAGCTTTTTCTTTAATGACCCGCGCGCTCAAATCCGTCAGATTTTCCGGGATAGGTTCCGGCGTATGGGAAAAAATGCCGCTGATTTCACAATTCATTTCGATCACTTCGCATCCAAGTTCACGTAAGAGTTTCGGAGCAATGTTTCCTCCGGCAGTATTCACGCAATCCACAACCACTTTAAGTTTCCGACCGGCAATTTCCGTTCTCTTGATGCAGGGAAGAGCGAGTATGGTGTTGATGTGTTCGTTAATGAAATCTGGATCTTCGGTAAGTGTTCCCTGGTCGTTCCATTTTTTATAGGAAAAATATCCTTGGTCGGAGATCGCCCAGAATTGCCTGTTCTCCTCGCCATTCAAAAACATTCCGGATGAACCGATGAATTTTAATCCGTTCCAGATCATCGGATTATGACTTGCGGTTATGACAATTCCTCCGGCTGCGTGCATCTTTTCAATGGCAAGGCCGACGGTTGGTGTCGGACAAATTCCCAGCGACACGACTTTGCATCCCATTTGCAGCAACGTGGCGACAACAATATCGGCAATAGATTTTCCGGTGATCCTTCCGTCGCGGCCGACAATAATCGTTCCTCGTTTACAGTACTCCGCAAATCCTGCGGCATATTTTACAATTGTTTCCGGCGTTAGCGATTCGCCGACAATACCGCGAATACCTGAGATACTTACCATTAATGACATATGTGGTCCTGAATGTACGTGGAGAAATATTTTTATGAAAATACGGATGAATAATCAGTCAAGCAAGTATGTAATGTGTCGTGAATGGTTGCATTTTTCTGGCGCTTTGTTCATATTCCCACAGACAGGCAGTACATCAGAAAAAAGGATCGATATGGACTTCAAAAAGATCGCCAAAACTACGATCGTGGTCGGCGGAATTATTTTTATCATCATTCAGTTTATCCAGCCTAACCGGGACAATCCTCCGGTCGATAGTGCAATAACGCTGCAGGCGGAAATGAATGTGCCGGCAAACATCGGTTCATTTCTCGAAAGAGGATGCAAAGACTGCCATTCGAATCAAACAGCATGGCCATTCTATTCATATATTGCACCGGTTTCATGGCTTGTTTCCCATGACGTAATGGAAGGACGAAAGAACTTCAATATGTCGGAATGGGGAAAATATAAATTCAATAAAAAAATCCAAAAACTTTCCGGTATCTATGAGGCTGTATCCGACCGTTCCATGCCCCTCCCTAAATACATACCGTTGCATCCGGCGGCTAATCTGAGTGATGCCGAACGCGATACGCTTGCCCGTTGGGCTCAATCTCAGGCAGAGAAAATGATGGGGGGAGCAGGCGAGTAATAGGATCTCTCTATAACAATATTTTGATCCTGTGATGCACCATACATCTTTATTCCTCTTTTTCACCTTTGTTTGTATGGGTTATTTGACTATTTACAGACACAGTTCCTTGATAGTGTTCAATTCTTGACTACAGCATCAAAATTTACAATATTTGCAGTAAATATTGGAGTTTATCCATGAAATCTTCTTTACACCGCGCAACACTTTTTTTTCTCTGTCTGGCGGTCTTACTCTCAGCGTGTGGTCCAAGTCTTTCGGATATCACAACAGATCTCATAGGGCAGGGGAGAAATGACGAGGCCATTGCTCGAATGAAGCGGGCATTGATACTTTCCCCCGATACTCCCGAATATGTAAAGTTGATGGCGATCGCGCACTATAATAAGAAACAGTATGAAGAAGCGGCGAAACTTCTTCAGCAGGTTCTTAAACTGGATGCAGAAGATGATCAGGCCGCATATTACCTTGCAGCCGCCTACGAAGCGCGACAGGATTATAACAAAGCCATTCAGTATTATCGGATCTATAATGAACTGACATTTTTTGGAGAGTATAAAGAAGTCGTTGAGACAAGAATAAAACTGCTATACCGTCAGCAAATGGAATTGGAAGCACAGCGTGCACTGCAAATGGAACAACAGCTGGATGTTGCTAAGATACCGGCAAATACGATTGCGATCCTCTATTTTGAGAACAAGGGACAAAGAACAGAACTTAATCCTTTGCAAAAAGGGTTAACGGAAATGTTAATAACGGATCTTTCAAAGGTCAAGGCTTTGAAAGTACTGGAAAGAATCCGGCTGCAGCAATTAATTGAAGAAATGAACCTGTCCGAAACGGATATGGTCGATCAGAAAACGGCTCCCCGGCTAGGGAAACTACTCGGAGCAAACAGATTGGTCAAAGGATCGTTCATAGACCTTACCGGCGACAAGATAATCATTGATGCATTTGTTGCGAAAGCCCGAACAGGCGAGATCGACGCATCAACAAATATTTCTGGCAATGTTCAAGACTTTTTCAGGATGGAGAAAGACCTGGTATTTAAGATCCTCGACCAAATGAAGATAAAGCTCACGGATAATGAGCGCGAAGCGATTCTGGAAATTCCGACGGAAAACTTCTTTGCCTTTCTGCAGTATTCGCGCGGTTTGGATTACGAAGACAGGGGTTTATATACGCAGGCATTTGAATCCTATTCGCAAGCGGCGGCAGCTGATCCGAATTTTTCACAGGCGAAAACGAGTGCATCGTCTGCAAAGAAATCGGAACAGATCGTCGGTTCAACGTCCTCTTCCACTACATCTTCGAATGAAACAAAATCATCCGAACAGAGCCAGGCTGACCAGAAACAATCTGATCAAAAACAGGGACAGCAGTCAACCAGTACAACCGGGTCAGCGGCAAAATCAACAACAGCCAGCAGAACCACGACATTCAGCAATGTTCCGCCCCCCCCGCCTCCGCCGACAAGTTCTATTGGAGGAGGCGCTCAAGGAAACATTATTAATGACCGTATCGGCAATCTTATCGGTAACATCAATAGCACCGTGAATCCCGGGACCGGTTCGCAAAATACACCTCCTCCGACGGTAATAGATCCTTTAAAACCGCCTCCATCTCCGCCAAATTGATGTCATGCATAAACGAATAATATTATTGGTGATGGTGTTGAGCGGCATTCTTTCAGCTCAACAGACAAAAATTACTTCTCTGGGACCAAATGGCGGAGTGGTTACTCACCTTACCGGTTCTTTAAATGATGATGTTCTCTTTTCTGTTGTGGAGGGAAATGCCTTTTACCGTTCCGTCGATGGCGGAGAGAATTGGAACAAAGTACCATCACTGAATATGAATGGTCAAAATTTTTCTATCGGTGAAATTTCGATCCACCCGCAGTCTTCTGATACCATATTGATGGCAACATCATCCGGCTTCTATCGCAGCAATGATAAAGGGATCACGTGGTCAGTTGCAACGAATATTCCGTATCCGACACGCAGTGTGGAATATTCCCCGGCAAATCCGGCAATCTTGTTCGGATCGGATGATAACGGCGTGCTGCGTTCCAATGACGCCGGAAAAACATGGTTCCCGCTGAAGGACAATTGGTTTTTCGGCAATCGTCCGGTCTATAGAATCGCCATTCATCCTTCAGATACGGCCAATATCCGTGTTATTGTCTCAACAGGATTCAATGACACCACGGCTTTATTCTTCACACCAAACGGCGGCGAAACCTGGACACCTTTCAATAAAAATTTGCCGCAAGGAGCCGCTAGAAGGATTTATGCGCTGGAGATCGATACGACCGGACTGCTGAAAAGGGACTTTCGTGTCGTTGTCGGAACCGCAGACGGTATCTATGCCTGTCAAACAGATTACGGCGATACAGCTTGGCAGCCTTTGAAATCAAATTCGCTGCCGGTTTCGGGCGTGATCACCGGCGGAGTTCTTGTCTATGATCGATTCGACCCGTTGGCAGGCGATAAGGGTGAACATAAGTTTTCATTCTACCTTTCCTCAAACGCATCTGAGTATGACGGCAAACCAATGCCGACGACAATTCAGAACGGACTTTTTAAGATCGACTCACGGCTCAATTCGATCATAACGATCAATCCATTTAATCAGCCGCCGGTCACAAAAATATTCAGCGGAGCATCGGATATCATGTCAATCTTTTGTCCCAGCCGGAAGGACAAAGGGAAAATCTATATTGGAACGACAGCCGGTATCTTCGTCAGTAACGATACCGGTAATACATGGCAGCAAAAAAATAACGGGATCATGCAGATGTCGATCCGCAATCTTGTTTCATTGCAGCAGACCCAAGCGTTGAAACCGGTATTCGCCGGAATCTATGGTGGAGGAGTGTACCGTTCCGATGATGAAGGGCTTTCGTGGAGCGCCAAGAATATTGGATTGACGAACCCTTATGTTATATCTCTTGCCACCGATAAAAAACGGAATCTGATCTTTGCCGGGACAGCATATACATTGTACCGCAGCACGAATTATGGTAATAATTGGACGTCGATATTCAGTGTTGATTCATCGGTCATCGTGAACAGACAAAAATTTCTGACGCGGGAGAATGAAATGACCGTTCGTGTCTCACCGCGGAATGCCGATTATATACTTTTCTATTCGATCGCATTTGGATTCCGGTTAACGAAGAATGGCGGAACATCCTGGTCATTGGTGAAGACGCCGTATCCAACCGATACGCTGCACGCTCCCGAACATTTTGAATTCGATCCGATCGACAGTTCAACAATCTATTTCGCCGGCCAGGGGCTTTTCAAATCAACGAATCTCGGACAGACCTGGACCGATATCTCAGGGAATTTGCCGAAGTCGTCGAACAGTGCGGCCGGAACAACCAAACTGCGGTTGATGACCGTCAGCCCCACAATCAATCCGATGAACAACAAGGAAATATTTCTTCCTTCCTTTTTCGATACGAAACCCGTTCTGCCATACAGCATGTTTAAAACGACGAACGGCGGTGCAACATGGGATTCTCTCGGCGTTTCGGCCTTCGACGTAATTTACGATTCATTCGACGATAGAAAACTGACTGCTTCAGGACCGTTTGGTATCTTTGGCAGCGAGGATGGTGGTTTTGGCTGGAAGAAAATTTCCGATTCTCTGCTGTCGAACAAATTCATGCTCATTGATGCGCATGCAACGAATCAAAACATCTATTACATTGGCGGCGAGGATGGTGCGTACAAATTAGAGTTTCTCGGGTCATCGAGCCTGAAGGTTGACTCGACGGATTTTTATTTTGGCAGTGTGCTGACCGGGAAAGATTCGATGCGTACAGTTTTGATGAGCAATGCTAAAGGGACTCGGAAAGTTTTTGTGCGATTCTCTTCTTTAACGGACACAATTTCGTTCCGGTATCTTGGACCGCGTCAGTTTGATATACTTCCCGGAAGCGAGGTCCGGCTTCCCGTGCGGTTTCTTTCTACAACATCCGGCATGCATGGCGCAAAACTCAACTTTGTCAGCAACGACATTACTGTTCCGGCAACAACACTCACCCTCACCGGACATACTTTCACGCGGCCTGTGTTTGACAACTTTGTCTATGATTTTGGATCGGTCACAGTCGGTGCGGATTCTACAATGACCATTCCTATCAATAATAAAGAGGGGCTTGCGGCAATAAAGGTATCCTACCTTGAAACATCAGGCGATACGGCGGCATTCGCGTTTTTGAGTGCAGCAAATGTTACCGCCGACAGCGGGAAATCAGCGGCGCTTTCAATAAAATTCAATACACGTACCGTCGGTGAAAAGGTCGCTTATATGCGGTTTTCAACGACAGACGTACGGTATCCATTGGTACAATTCCGTTTTCACGGTATTGGCATTGCGAAGAATTTCTTAACGAGGAAGATTCTCATTGATTCTTCGGTTGGATTTCATGCGATAAACGGAATGGATATTGCCGAATATTATAAAACAGTATCGCTAAGTTTACGCCGAGCCGATATTGCCGTGCAATATCTAAAGAGCGTTCCTTTTGACGGATATTCGGCACTGGTGTTTGTGCAGCCGGATGGAGCGCCCCCGGCGGAACTTGTCGATTCGCTTCAGCGGTATGTGAACAACGGCGGCACTCTTGTTATTGTCGGTGACTATGGTTCGAAAGGGAATCAGAACTTAACGGCATTTCTTGACGATGCCGGATGGGAGAAGAAATTTAAAACGAAAACAGGGATCCGGTTCAATACAAATCTGCTCGTTGATTCCGGTTTTATCCGTACGCCGCTTGCCGGTGCGGTTGTCGCCAGGCCGAGTGCAACACATGCCTACACGTACAATGTGGACAGCATTGTAACATTCATGCCGGGAAGCGTGTCGGTCGATACCAGTCTGCATTATGCCGAACCATTGTTGACGGCAAAATCCGGAACCCTTTTCTCCGTTAGTTCTGCCGATACGGCCGTAACGAAAATATCGGACGCATACATTGCCGCGACAACGAAGATAGGTAAAGGAAGGATTGTTGCGCTCGCCGATTATGACATTTGGTGGAACGGAATTCCGGGTGATACAACAAAACTGCTCGGAATCTTCAGCGGCAGCAACTTGCAACTTGCATTCAATATCTTCGGTTTGGTGGATAATCTTCCGGCAGTATTGGAGCCGACTCCGCAAGAGGCGTACGAGATGCTCAGCATTCCTTATGCGTTCGCTGATTCGAGCGTTGAAGCAATGTTCAAGGATCTCGGGAAACCCAATAAGCTTCTCTGGAGAATGTTCGGAAAGTACGATCAACGGAGCGGTTATGCGGAATTCCCGGATGATTTCAAGTCCATACGGCGCGGAGAAGGGTACTGGCTGATCGCAAAAAATCCTGTAATCATGAACTTAGGGACGACAACGGTGCAGGGAACAGAAGAAGATTTTGAGATCGTCCTGCATTCAGGATATAATATGATTGGCAATCCGTTCCCTTATAAAGTAAGCTGGAAAAATTCGTTCCGTGCCGATAGCGTTGAAAAAGTAATATGGTCATATTCCAACGGGAAATACGATTCACTCACGCAGAACATGGAAGCGTTCCAGGGATATTGGGTGAAGAACAGAGGCGTTCTTCCGAAGATCATCCGGATAAATTCTCTTCAGGTATCGGAGACCGGTGCACTGCCGAAAAAAAATGAACAGACTTCTTTACTGGAACCGAAGGAATGGAAGATCCGATTATCGGCGCAAACATCGAAATCGGCCGACATAAAAAACTTCATTGGCGTTCTGAATACCTCCGTCGATGGATTAGATGAAAATGATTTTTCGGATCCCCCATCGGCACCGGAACAGTATGTGAGTATTTCACTTCGGCATCAAGACGGCAGATTGGCGGCGGATTACCGGGCGTTGAATCCCGAAGGTAATTTTTGGGACTTCGATCTATCATCGAGCGATGCGAATATTCCTGTAACGATATCCATCGCAAAATTTGGGGCCATCAATCCGGAATTCAGAATATATTTGCTTGATAATAAGCAGGAACGTGCGTATGATATGTCCGATCGAGCGGATTTTCAGCTGACGCTGGAGAAAAACGAAAAAGTTCGTCCGTTCAGAATCATCGTCGGCAGCCGGGCGTTTATTGAGAAAAGCACTAATGGCATACCGATCGTTCCATTAGCGTATTCACTTTCGCAAAATTATCCCAATCCGTTCAATCCTGTTTCAACTATTCAGTATTCGGTATCACATAGTGGAACCGTAACATTGGAAATATTCAACATCCTGGGACAAAAAATTACTGCTTTGGTCAGCGAATTTCAGCCGATCGGATCCTATCACGTTCAATGGGATGGCAAAAATGATCTAAGAAACCCTGTGGCGAGCGGTATTTACTATTATAGAATACGAATCAACGAGTTTTCATCTGTAAAAAAGATGACTTTCATCAAATAAAACCTGACAATGTGATGATTAATACATCTTTAGTGCTTCGCTCTTTCCATATTTCAGCCGTAATTTTGTCGGTGATCTTGTTCTTTGACACGGCTGCAGCGCAATTTGAACAGCCCGGCGGCAGCAAATCGCTCTTCAGCGGCGCTTCCGGCATAACGCTTGGAGGCACACAGCAGCAATGGACGCTGCAGGATTCCGGAACTGTTACTCAGCAGTCGGCACCGATCTCAATTTCTGTGCCGTTGGCAAACCGAGTTTTGTTTTCTGTGACCAATTCCGGCGCGATCACGACCTTTGACACGTCAAAAGTTTCGAGTATTGTTGATACCCGTATATCGCTCTCGTATGTTTTTCCGGGTGAAAAATTCTGGTTGACGGGGGGCGTCAGCATTCCGACCGGAAAGATAAGACTGACAACGCCGCAGTTGCATATGGCATCGCTTATTTCACAGACAGCTTTTGCCTACCGCGTGCCGACATTCGGACAAGGCCTCAGCGGGAATATTGCCGTTGTCTATGCCGGAACGATCACGAGAAGAATGGTAGTAGGCCTTGGAGCTTCCTATTTTTACAAAGGAAAATATGAGCCGGTGGAAGCATCGTCGAAGTTTGAATATGATGCAGGAGACGAGTTTTCCGCAAATCTTGGTTACGATTTTATCACCTATACAAAAGTTGCGCGGATTTCATTTGATCTGACAGCGACATATTTTTTTGAAGACAAACTGAACGGTACAACGGTCTTTCATTCAGGGCCTCGATTTATTGGATTGGCAGCTTATTCATTGAAGACCGGGAATACCAGTCATTTGCTGCAGATGCGTGTCCGCTATCGATTGCCAAACACGTTCTACAGCGGAACGGTGACAACAAAATATAACAAGACTACACAGATGGAAGGACTATATTCATTATCCTATCCGTTATATCCATGGTTATTAGGAGCGGCCGTCGGTGAAGTAAAGGTGTTCACGGCTGATCAGATTCCGGTCGGAGGAATACCGGTAGAAACAGGGAAAGCGCAGATCGGCACTGCCGGTTTCGATGCAACGTTTCTCTTCTCCGACATCATCTATCCAACGCTGAATCTCCGGTACTCTGCTGGCAATGTCACATTGGAAAATAAGGTAAAGGATGTTCAGGGTATTGAAGCAGGCGTAATGATCCGGATTGTTTTTTAAGAAAAATTATTCACTTATCATATCATAATACTGG
>CAJBTU010000385.1 GCA_903958625.1 uncultured Ignavibacteriota bacterium
ATGCTTGCACAGGAAATGCAGAAACGTCTGCTTCCCCAGGATCTTCCGGTCTTTGCCTCTGTGGATATGAAAGCAGTTTCGTCTCCGGCGCTTGAAGTGGGAGGGGACTATTATGATTATGTTCTGATCGACGAAAATCTGGTTGGCATTGTAATTGGTGATGTATCCGGCAAAGGCGTGGGAGCGGCATTTTATATGGCAGAGGTGAAGGGAATCTTTCAATCCTTGGCGAGGATCTACCGGTCGCCGCGCGAATTCATGATCAAAGCAAATGATGCACTGGTCTCCAGCATAGACAAGCGTTCGTTCATCAGTTTGATCTATTCAACGATCAATGTAACGACGGGTGAACTCATTGTGTCGCGGGCAGGTCATTGTCCGATGCTCTATATTTCATCTGTGAAAAAGGAATATGTGAAACCGGTCGGAATAGGCTTGGGTATTACCTCCGGAAAGATCTTCGATGAAAGCGTTGAAGAGCAAAAAATTATGATGAAAAGTGGTGATGTCTGTGTATTTTATACGGACGGCGTAACGGAGTCACGGGACTCAAACGGCGATGAATTCGGCTATGAGCGTTTACTGGATGTTGTTGATGCAAACAAACAACGGACGGCCGAAGAGATCAAAGAAGCAATTATTCAGACCGTCTGGAGTTATACGGATGCCAAAGGCTATCATGACGATCTTACAGTGTTTGTTGTAAAGTGGACTTAACATTATAGTTCTCAAAGAAGTGGAACAAAGTAGACGACAAACCGTTTATCCTTTTAGGAGCAAGTATGAGTGATTTCAAAGTAACTATTCGATCGAGAGACAACAACATTCAGGTGTTGGAGTTGAAGGGCTATCTGGATGCCCACACGATTCCCGCTTTGGAGGACTCCTTCCAAAAAATGTTGAATGAGAAGAAGTACCGTCTCATTGTCAATTGCAAAGAATTATCATACATCTCCAGTGCCGGTCTGGGAGTTTTCATGGCGTTCATTGAGGATGTGAGGGCGAACGACGGTGACATCAAAATGTCGGACATGTCGCCGAAAGTGTTCAATATCTTCGATCTTCTGGGATTCCCGATGCTCTACGACATAGTGAAGTTGGAAGAAGAAGCTGCAAACAAATTTGAATTGAAGAAATAGGTTCTGCCGGAACGACGAACGATGGCAACCAAACAAACATATAAATCCTCTCTCAGCATCCCGAGCCAAACCGAGCGTTTGAACGACGTTCGCGAGTTCGTTTCCGGATTGGCGCGTACCCACGGGTTTATCGAGGACGACATCAATAAGATCACCATTGCGGTCGATGAGGCGTGCACGAACATTATTAAACACGGTTACAATTATTCTCCCGATAAAAAGATCGACGTGGAAATTATCCGGCGCGAAAATGATTTTGAGATTGTTATCTCGGATAAAGGAAAGCAGTTCGATCCGAGCGCGATCCAAACGCCCGACATGAAAGATTATCTTGAACATTACCGCCGGGGCGGCCTCGGTGTCTATTTGATGAAACGGATCATGGATAAGGTCGAATTCAATCTCTACAGCGACAGGAATGTCCTGCGGATGACCAAAACTCTCCACTAATGTTGTGACACATCAATCCCACACATCACGTTCCGAATCAGAACTTCTGGCGCTGTTCGAATTCAGCCAAGTCGTCAATTCCTCCCTTGATCTTTCTTTGATACTTGATACTCTGCTGCTGACGCTGATGGGCAAATTGCTGGCGACCAAAGCGATCATCCTGCTCCGTCACGAACGGAAAACTTTCTGCGTTGTGAACGGAAAAGGGGTTCCGAAAAATTTTCTGAAACAAAAAATTGATCTGTCGAAGATCAGTAAACAGACCGTCCGGGTGGACCGGGAATTTTCCGAAGCATTGTCCGCACACGGCATCAACCGGTTGTTCCCCATTGTTTCACAGGAAAAAGTGATCGGCTATTTCGGTGCGGCCGAGCATTCCCGCCGTCCGATCGGAACAGCAGAAAGGAAATTCACCGAGACGCTCATTAGTATCGCTGCAACGGCGATTGAAAAAGGATTTTCGTTCGGCGAGATCAAAACGATCAACCGTTCGCTCGACGAGAAGATACAGCAGTTGAAGACACTGTTCGAACTTGCGAAGGAGTTCGGCGGCATACTTGAGCAGGACAAATTACTGAAATTATTCTCGCTGACGCTGATGGGTCAGGTCGGGACAAGCCGTTATGCAATTTGTTTGAAAGAAGGGAAAAGCATCTATTCGAAAATTTCCGGAGCCTATCTTGAAACGGATAAAGTGTCGATCTTCGATCTGGTGAATTCACCGCTGCTGAGTTCGGCGATCCCACGCAAGAAGAAATACGATTTGCTCCGCGAACATCTGGCAAAAGAAAAGATCGTTGCACTGGTGCCTCTGCAAATGCAGAACGAAGTGAAAGGGGTTCTTTGCCTTGGCGAACGCTTGCGCGGAGGGATCTATTCGGAAAGCGATCTTGAGTTCATCTTTTCGCTGTCCAATCTTGCGTTTGTTTCACTGGAAAATTCCCGATTGTTCAGCGAAGAGATCGAAAAGAAAAAACTGGAGAGTGAACTGCTCATTGCGCGGGAGATCCAGCAAGGACTGCTGCCAAGAACGCTGCCGGAGATCAACAGATTTGAAATTTCCGGCGTCAACATCTCTTCCAAGCAGGTCGGCGGTGATTATTACGACGTTATACCCGCGGACGATGGAACATTCATCATAGCCATAGGCGATGTCTCGGGAAAAGGGACTCCTGCTTCGCTGCTGATGGCGAATGTTCAGGCGACCGTGCACGCACTGGTTCCGTTCCATCTACCACTTCCTGTCGCAACGGCCCGGATCAACGACTTGATCTATCGTAACACCGGTTCCGATAAGTTCATTACGTTCTTTTGGGGTGTGCTCGATCCCGGCACCAGAAGATTTCAGTACGTCAATGCAGGACACAATCACCCGTTCGTCCTAAGAAAAGACGGAACGATTGAACGCCTTGCCGAAGGGGGTCTGATCCTCGGCATCATGAAAACGATCATGCCGTATCAGGAAGGGAGCATTGCACTGCAATCCGGTGACTCTGTTATTATGTTCACCGATGGCGTGAGCGAGGCAATGGACGTGAACGGTGTTGATTACACCGAAGAACGTCTGGAGGAATTCGTCAAGCGTCAGAACGGAAAATCTGCGGAAGCGGTCCTAACAGAGATCAAGGACGAAATTCAGCGACACACGTTCGGTGCTCCGCAGTCCGATGATATTACCATGGTCGTGTTCAAAGCTCTATAATTGTTGGAAGTTGTTCCCATCCTTGTTTTTTGATTTCCGCTTTGTCTTTCGTATTTTTCCCTATGCAAAATCAGATCGAAAATTTCTTCTTCCGCCTGCTTTTTTATGTCATCCGGCTATTCGGATTTCGAACCGTTCAGAACTTAGGAAGCGCGTTCGGCGGTTTCATCTATTCTGTCATCGGTCTTCGTAGGAAATTGGCGCTCGACAATCTGCGTCATGCTTTTCCGGAGAAAACGGAACATGAGATCCGTGCGATCGCAAAAGCATCGTACCGGAATCTTTTTATGGCGTACTTTGAGATCCTCTATATGGATAAACTCACGGAGGAGGATATCCGTCGATACATTTCGTTCCCTGAATCAGAGAAGATCAATACGCTGCTGCAGCGAGGGAAAGGTCTGATCATTCTCACCGGTCATTACGGGAATTGGGAACTTTGCGCACTGACTGTACCGGTGATCGTCCCGCAAAAATATACCGTGGTGGTGCAGAAACAGCGCAATCCGTATGTGAATGATTTTATGACTCATATGCGCGCCCGTTTTGGAGCAAAGCTTGTCGTAATGGAACGCGCACTACGCGAATCTCTGCGCGCACTTTCCAATAACGAGGCGGTGGCGTTGATTGCGGACCAAAGCGGACCGGAAAGCGGAATCTATACCGAATTTTTTGGGCGTCCTGCGTCTACACATCAGGGGCCGGCGGTTTTCCAGTTGCGCAGCGGTGCACCGATGATCATGGTGATGCTGATCCGTGAAGGGGTGGGGAAATTCAGGATCGAGACGGAAGAGATCGACACACAGAATCTTACCGGTTCGGATGAAGAGAAAATGATCGAGATCACCCGGCGTCACGTGAACATGCTGGAAAAATTTATTCGCCTGCATCCCGAACACTGGCTATGGATGCACAAACGGTGGAAACACACGGAATCGTATCTTACGAAACAGTCACTGATGAAGGCATCGCAATCGTGAACGAACCGAAACGGATCCTTGTTTTTCAAACGGCATTCCTCGGCGATGTGATCCTCACATTGCCGATGATCCAGATGCTGCACGGTAGATTTCCCAATGCGGCGATCGATGTTGTGACGACGCCCAAAGCGTCTGAGTTCCTTTCAAACCATCCTGCCATACGGACGATTATTCAATACGACAAACGGAAAAGTCAAAAGGGGTTGACAGGGATCTTTGCCCTTGCGATCGTTCTCAGCAAAAAAAAATACGATCTTGCCGTTGTGCCGCACCGGTCGTTCAGAACATCATTGATCATTGCGTTAAGCGGGATACACGAACGGATAGGATTCTCCACGGCGGCCGCCAAATTTGTCTATCATCATGCCGTGAAATATGAAAAATTAAAACATGAAATCGAACGCAATATAGATCTTTTGTCGCCGTTGGGAATAACACCCGGCCATAGGGAACTTCCTTCATTATATCCTTCACAAGCGGATATTCACCATGTCAATACGTTCCTGTTCGAGAGGGAAATTTTGGATCAGGAGCGAATGATTGCCGTTGCACCCGGCTCAGTATGGAATACCAAGCGCTGGCATGCGGAGAGATTTGCAGAACTTTCCCTTATGATGGCGAAGGACGGATATGAAGTCTTGATCGTCGGCGGAAAAGAGGATGCGGAATTGGGAAGAGCGATCGTTGAGTCCGCGCAGAATAAAAAAATTCACGATGCCACGGGAAAACTTTCATTGCTGCAATCTGCTGAGTTGATCGGCCGGTGCAATGTGTTAATCACGAACGACAGCGCTCCGCTGCACATCGGCGTTGCGATGAGAACTCCCGTTGCGGCGGTCTTTGGAGCAACAGTTCCGGAATTCGGTTTTGCTCCGTATGGTGAGAATGATATCGTCGTTGAAATAAAAGGATTAGAATGCCGTCCATGCGCGATCCACGGTGGGAACAAATGTCCCATCGGAACATTTGTCTGCATGAACAATATAGAAGCGAAGATGGTCTACGACAAGGTTATACATCTATTGGAACGAACGGCATGAACCGCGTTCCCTGCACACCGCACCATTCACGTTAAAACTCCGTTGAACTTCCCGTATCGAGCGAATCGGCGCTCCGGTGCACATCACATTGCGCCGGAAGGTACTTTGAATTGAATATCTCCGTGATACGCACCGGGCAAAATTCCGTCACCAGTTTCTTCGTATCGGCACAGATCGTATCCCGTTCGACGCCGTTCGGAATCCTGAAATACGGCTGTGTAATGGGAATGGTCTTGTCTTCGTAGACGTATTTCATGAACCGGCCGAAGAGGGGAGCGGCTGCACGTCCGCCTTGACCGTCTGCCGAATTGAACGTGACCGCCTGATCGTCGAACCCCACCCACATGCCTGCGGCAAGCTGCGGCGTGAATCCCACGAACCAAGCGTCAGCATATTCCTGCGTTGTTCCGGTCTTGCCGGCGGCGGGATAGTGGAAAAAATTTCTAATGCGTGCGCCGGAACCTAACGGACTATTGATGACATCCTCCATCATATTGGTCATGATGTAGGCTGTCTCTTTGCTCAATACTTCTTTCTTTTCCGGAAAATTCTCTTCGATAACATTACCGTCTTTGTCTTCGATCTTCAGAATAGAATTCGGCTCTACAAAAACCCCTTCGTTGGCAAATGTGCTGAAGGCCGAGGTCATTTCCAGCGGTGTGACCTGGGCGGTCCCTAATGCGATCGATTCATAGGCAGGGATCGGCGATTTAATGCCCATCCGCTGTGCATAATCAACGACCTGTTCCTTCGTGACGAGGTCCATAATGACCCGGACGGTGACCAAATTCAGCGAGCGGGTGAGCGCATTGCGCAGTGTCGATTTTCCTCCAACATCACCTTCAAAATTTCCCGGTCTCCATTCTGTTCCATCGGCCATCATGACGGTAATGGGTTGATTGAGCATTTCATACGACGGCGGATATCCATTGTCGATCGCAACAGTATACACGAACGGTTTGAATGAAGAACCCGGCTGACGCCGGATCTGCGTTACGTGATTCAAACCGTACCGGAATGTTCGGAAGTTCCTTCCGCCGACCATGGCACGGATTCCGCCGGTCTTTGGATCGATCGCGACAAAACCGACCTCGATCGACTGCCAAATTTGTTTTATGGAATCAACGAATCGGGCATCATTTTTCAACGCTGATAGAACGCTGTCCTTATTTGCATTTTGCCGGTACAGTTCGGTTTGTTTCGCAGCCCGTTCCAGAATTTTTTCCAACGCTGCGCGTTTGTTATCCCAACTCCAGATCTTGTTGAACTGATCCTGTTTCTCGGCAAGATGTTCTTCAACGGCTCGGTTCGCGTACCGCTGCATCCTGCTGTCCAGCGTCGTATAAATGGAAAGCCCTTCTTTGTAGATATTGAATCCGTATTTTTCTGCTTTGTCACGCATCTGCTGCCGGATGTATTCGACAAAGTGCGGTGCAAGACCAAGGGGTGCTTCGATGTTCGATGTATAGGTGAGCGGTTCAGCTTTCACTTTTTCCGCCTGCTCACGGGAGAGTCTTCCTTCCTGCACCATCAGCGCCAGAACAAGGTCTCTGCGCGTATTGGCCCGTTCGGGGTGTTTCTGCGGATCATAATATGCTGGTCCGTTCAATATTGCCACGAGCATAACGGACTCGCCGAGTGACAATGCTTCAACCTGTTTTCCAAAATAGATATCTGCCGCTGCCGAAATGCCGTACACGCTTCGTCCGAAATAGATCTCATTCAGGTACATTTCCAGGATCTCTTTTTTCGTGAAATTCTTTTCGATCTGAACGGACGTAAAGAATTCCCTGAACTTTCGGGTGGCTTTTTCGAATGCGTTCTCGTCGGATTGCTGGAAGCCGTAGAGATTTCGCGCAAGTTGCTGAGTGATTGTGCTGGCTCCTTCTTTCAGACGCAGCGCAAGAAGATTCTTGACCATAGCGCGGAGAAACCGCCATGGCGTAACTCCCCAATGCTCATAGAAATTCTTATCCTCGGTTGAAATAAGTGCATCAATAACGCTTTGCGGGATCTGGCTGTAGGTGACATAGGATCGGTTTTTTGTGGAATAGAAAGTGGCCAATATCTCACCGTCGATCGCATATACTTTGGTGGCAAGTTCCGGTTTCGGATTTTCGAGTTCTTCAAGAGAAGGGAGGCCGGAGACGATGTAATTGTAATAGAGCACCATCAAAAAAAGAAAAAGTCCGAACGCACCGAAAAAATAATACCGATATTTTTTGAAGAAGCCCCTGCTTTTCTGCAGCAGCGCCTCGCGGTAATGAGGATCGTTGAAATATTTTTTCATCTCTTCCGAACTGTATTTCGGTTTTTTCTTGTCAGCCATAATTATTCAATCAGCCCTTATTTTTTTCGTTTTACAGGCTTGCGTTGCGCTCGCTTTACTGAGGGTCTTTTTGTCTTCGCCGGAATCTTTGCCGTTGCATTCCATTCTTTCAGTTCAATATTCGTTCCGTCGAATTCTGCATACGTATTGTATGAGATCCAGTCGCCAAGATTCACATACACACCATTATTGATCGTATGCTCCAACGGCTTATGTCGATGTCCCATGATGACGATGTCGTATCCTTCGGAGATTTTTTTTTCGGCAAACTGAATCATTCCATCGGTTTCGCCGAAATCTTTGTGGCCGGTATATTTTCGGCTTGCATGCGATGAACCTTGGGCGATCGGAGCAGTCCAGTCGGGATGCACTAAAGAGTATAAAAAGATGCTGATTCGGCTCCGGAGGATCTTTTTGAGGAAGCGATAGCCGGCATCATTCAGGGCAAGTCCGTCACCGTGGTGAAAGTAAAACTTCTTTCCCAGCAGCGTCATACCAAAGGGATCTTTATAGACCGGAATTCCGAGTTCCTTCGGAAAAAAATCCTTCAGCCAGAAATCGTGATTACCGGCAAGATAATGCACGGCGATCCCTTTTTCAACGAGCGTTGCCAGTTTCGATATAACATGATGATAACCGCGGGGGATTACGTTCTTATATTCGAACCAGTAATCGAACAGGTCGCCGATGATGAACAGCTGTTCACCGTTCTTTTCGACATGAGACAAAAAGGAAAGAAGGCGCTGTTCTTTTTCTTTTTCGCGTGCAGTGTCGTGCAGGCCTAAATGGACATCAGAGAAGAAGAAGATCTTTTTCATTTTGAAATTTCAATAGTACTAAAAAATATTTTGACGCAGATCATTATTTCACTTTGCGGCAATCCGGATATGCTCTTTATCGCTGACGCGCTCGAGCAGGATCAGTCCGGCAACAAAGAATAGTCCGATCGTCAGTACCGAGATACGCTGGTTGCCCGTAATATACGAAATCAGTCCGAACAAAAAAGTACCGACCACAGCCGAGGCTTTGCCGCAGAGTCCGTCATAGAATCCAAAGAATTCCGCTTCACGTTCTTTCGGCGTCAGCTGCGCCATCAGGCTTCTGCTTGCCGCTTGCGATGCCCCCATGGAACTGCCGGCCACGGCGCCGATCAGATAAAATATTTCCTTCGTCTGCACAAAATATGCCCCGGTAACGACCAGTATCCAAATGACCAAATTGATCGCGATCGTCCGCTTGGCGCCGATCTTGTCCGTGATGACCCCGAAGAACAGTGAACCGACGATCCCGGACGCTTGAACGATGGCAAAGAGGACGAGAACTTCCTGTAAGGAAAAACCGAGTGTCTGTGTTGCAAAGATTGAAGCAAATGAGATGACCGTCAGGATGCCGTCATTATAGATAAAGAAGGCGAGCAGAAACCGTGAAACGTTGCGGTAATTTTTCAAATGTCCGACCGTCTCGCTGACGCGCAGGATACCGGCTTTGATATATGAAACCTTGTACTCGAATTTCGTTTTATGATCACGCAGAAAAATAAAAAGGGGGATGGAAAACAGAAAAAATATTCCTGCGGCTATGGCAAAACTTAATTTTACGTTTGCAAGATTTTCTGCACCAAAACCCTTCTTATAGAGTGGCATGGCGATGAGAAGCGTTGCCAGCGAACCGACATATCCCATGGCAAATCCGTAACCCGATACGCGACCGTAGCTCCGTTCGTTCGTGAGATTGGGCAGGAAGGCATCATAAAAAACAAGTCCGCCTTCAAAACCGACATTGGCAAGAATGAACAGAACCATTCCGGTGACGATCATTCCGGCGTCAACAAAAGCGAGGAGCGCCGTGGAAATGATACTGACCATCGTGAATCCGAAGAGAAATCTTTTTCGGCGGGAAGAAAAATCCGCTGCAGCGCCAAGAACGGGCGCGATCAGCGCCGTGAGGAGCATGGAAATGCTGACGGCGATCCCCCACAAAAGATCACCCCGCCCGCTGCCGCCGGCAACGATCTCTTTGAAATAGAGAGAATACCCGACTGCAACGATCATCACGGAGAACGACGTATTGGCGAAATCAAACAATGTCCAAACAAAGATTTGAAAACGGTTTGAATGAGTGGGATTCGATGTCATGAACGATTCAGGGGCGAGGTTTTTTGGTCTGTGTATCGAGCAGACCGCGTCCGGTCTTATTCATCAGACCATCCTTTTTCAATTCGATCAGGACGGCGTCCATAATGCCGTTGATGAATGTTCCGCTGCTTTCCGTACTGTAATCCTTGGCGATCTCGATCGCTTCATTGATCGTTACTTTGGGCGGAATGTCCGGGAAATACAGAAGTTCACAGAGGCTCATCCGCAGCAGGATCTTATCGATCAATGCGATGCGGTGAAAATCCCAATGTTCGGTCTTCGATTTTAACCGTTTGTCGATCTCGGCCTGGTGTGCAATGGATTTAATAAAGAGTGATTGGGCAAAGTCGAAATCATTACTGTTCTCTTTTAATTCGCCCAGAATGGTGTCAACAACATGCTGCGGAGCATCTTTGGATATCTCGATCGCATACAATGCCTGCATGACAAGTTCGCGGATGTGTCTGCGCTTCGGAATTTTTTCTTCGGTCATGGATCAAGATACGGAAAAATGAGGAGCGTTGCCACAGATTATATGCATTGGATGGACGGTCATTTTCTGGAAAGCCGCCTGAATTTTCATACGGAATTTTTGTATTTTTACACCTATGGTATCAAAATTACTTCCGACTCCATCCGATTATCCGCGAGATCAGGTTCAATCCCTCCGGTCGAACATCACAATGCACCTGATGGATGGTTCGATCTACGTGCTGGGAATGAGTCTTGTATCGGTGCAAACGATCCTTCCGATCTTCATCAAGGAACTCGGAGGAAGTCCGCTCTCGATCGGTTCCGTTCAGGTGCTTTGGACCATTGGCCAGAATATTCCCTCGGTCTTCGTCGCCCACTATCTGCATCGGCGCATATTGTTCAAACCGCCAATGGTTTTCTGGGGCTTAATGCATCGTTGTATGTTACTGGTGTGCGGCATTGCCGCATTCTTTCTGATCGGAAGGATTCCGGCCGAGGCGGCTGTACCGCTTTTCCTTTTCCTCATTTTTCTCATACCGGCGATCGGCGGATTGTCGGGACTGCCGTGGTTTCAAGTATTCACAAAAACAGTGCCGGTGAAATTGCGGGGACGGTTGATGGGGATCCGGCAATTGCTCGGATCGGCGGCCGGGGCTATCGGCGGTTCACTCATCAGTTTGGTTTTATATGCGGTTGTTTTTCCGGCAAATTTTGCGGTGCTGTTTTGCGGGGCATTTTTCTTTACCATGATCTCATTCAATTTTCTTGTGAGGGTTGTTGAGCAGCCGTCGGTGATCGAAGAAAAAGAGGGTCCGCGGCTGAGTATCATCACCGAAGCACGAAGAATTATCGGCTCCGATAGAAATTTCCGTCACTTCCTTTTCGCCGACGCATTTACTCTGATGTCTCTCGCGGCTTCTTCGTTCTATGCCGTCTATGCTGTCGAAAAATTCTCACTCCCGCCGTCATATGCCGGAACATTCACGGCAATAATGATGATCACCAATGTTGCGGCAAACATCATCTTCGGCATCATCGCGGATTCTTACGGGCATAAAGTGAATCTTCTTGCGTTTGCGCTCTGCTCCGCTTTTGCAGGATTGTTTGCCATTATTTCAACAAACATCCTGATGTATGGTCTTGTCTTTTTCTTTTTGGCTTGTGCAACGCAGATACAGGCAATTTCGCGGTTGCCGTTTGTTGCGGAGATGTGCAGGGAAAATGAACGTCCGGTCTATGTCGGTATCGTCAATACGGTCACGGCACCAACGGTCTTCATCGGCCTGGTGTTCGGCTGGTTCGTTCCGCGGATAGGGTACGCATCGATTTTTATCATCACATCGTTGCTTGCTGTGAATTCGTTTCTGATATTGTATAGAAAGGTGTCTGAACCGAGAAAATAATCTAATGCTGTAGAAATATTTTATTGATTACTATGAAACCGATCTCCATCAAACAAACCGATCCGGAAACATTAACGTTCACCTGGGATGACGATATCGTTACACCGCTGAAGATACATCTGCTGAGGGATGAATGTCCTTGTGCAGAATGCAAAGGGGAAACGATCCTTCTGCAGCAGATCCTGCCGGTGGTGAAGCCAAAACTTCCGGGTCATTATGACGTGAAGGGGATCGTGCCCGTGGGCAGTTATGCGATCCAAATTTCGTGGGGCGACGGTCATGCAACAGGGTTGTATTCGTGGGAGTATTTGCGTAATCTCCATTTTAGTACACGATCAAACTGACTTCAATTTCTTCAGAGGAAAGAATGAATAAACATCTTCGCGATCAGTTGATTCAACGGGCTGTCGATGCAAAAAAAACTTCCTATTCACCGTACTCAAAGTTCAGGGTCGGAGCTTCGATCCTGACGAGCGACGGTGAGATATTCTCCGGATGTAATGTGGAAAATGCTTCGTACGGATTGGCGATCTGCGCAGAACGGAATGCGGTCTTTCAGGCGGCATTTGCCGGGAAGCGGAAAATCGTAGCGGTGGCGGTGACCTCCGACGAAAAAGCGTTCATCACACCGTGCGGTGCATGCAGGCAGGTGCTGTCGGAATTTGCCGACGGAAATGCCGAAATCATTCTTGTATCGGCAGCAGGGAAAACAAAGTCCGTGAAGTTTAAAAAAATATTCCCGACCCCGCCGGCTTTGGAAAAATTGAAAAAATAAATTTCCCCGAACATTCCGGTCTTTCCATGAAAATTATTATTGCCAGCACGCGCGCTCCAAAAGTGAACGGTGTAAAAAAAGCGGTTGAAAGGCTTGCCACTCTCTTTTCGATAGATCAAAATTCCATACTGTTTGAAATGCTGGAAGCAAGCAGCGGTGTTTCTGACACACCGCTTTCTATAGATGAACTGATGTGCGGAGCACGGCAGCGTGCGCAACGTGTCTTTCAAAAAAGGGGAAATGAGACGGTCTTCAGTATCGGCGTAGAAGGGGGATTGTTTTCGGTTGAAGGGAAAGTTTTTCTGCAGAGTTGGACGTGTGTCTATAATGGAGAGAAGTATCATTATGGAAGTTCCGGTGCCATAGAGCTTCCCGATGCATTGGCAGCGGAAGTGGTCCAGAACGGTGTCGATTTAGGAATTGCTATCGATGTTTTTGCGAAACAGGCCGATGTGAGAAGCAACCAGGGAACATTCGGGATCCTGACCAACGATTGTATCTCGCGTGAAGACTCTTTTGAATTGGCGGCAATTTGTGCGCTGATCCCGTTCTTGAATGAGGGTCTCTATTCACAATCGGGTAACACAGAATTAACGCAGGCGTAACACTGAGTGCGTTGAAGTCCATCGCTTTCTGTTCTATATTGGAACCACTATGAAACAAAAAATACTGATCGCTGACGACGAACGTGACATCATCGATTTTCTAAAGTACAATCTTGAAAAAGAAGGCTTCGACGTTCTTACCGCAAAGAATGGTGTTGAAGCCGTATCTCTCGCCAAAAAAAATCCCAGCCTTATTTTACTTGACGTGATGATGCCGGAAATGGACGGACTGGAAGCCGTGCGCGTGCTGAAGAAGAACTCTGCAACGGCAAAGATCCCGGTGATCTTCTTGACGGCACGCGGTTCCGAAGTTGATGAAGTGGTTGGTCTGGAACTGGGTGCAGACGATTATATCGTCAAACCGATCAGCATTCCCAAATTGATAGCACGCATCAAACTAACGCTTCGTAAAAAATCATCGGCGAAAGATGAAGAGTCGTTAAAGACGGAGATACTGCGGCATGGGGTCATCGAAATCAATCGTTCCCGCTACAACGTCTTCATCAGTAAAAAAGAGGTCTTTTTCCCGAAGAAAGAATTTGAAGTGTTGGCGTACCTTGTGAAGAATGCCGGCAAGGTCGTTACACGCGAGACGCTCCTTTCGCAGATATGGGGGAGCGATGTATTTGTGATCGAACGAACCGTTGACGTGCATATCCGGAAAATCCGCGAAAAACTTGGCGCACATGCCGATTATATCGACACCATTAAAGGGGTCGGTTACCGGCTGCGAGAGATCTGATCCATGACCCCGGAATGTTCTTCGGGGTTCTTTTTTCAAAAGAAACTCTTAGGAAATAATTCCGGGAAACCCGTATCTTCCTCTATGTATTCATTACGCTTCCAACTATTCTTTGCGTTGTTGATCGCTGCTGCGGGCGGCGCATTTTCATTTTATGACCATTCATCGTACATACAGTCATTCCTCCTGCTGATATTTTCCCTAGCCATTTCATTTGGCATTCTTACCCTGTTCGTCTATCGTCCTCTCCAACGGATCCAGCGTGTCGTTTCCGCGCAGGAGGAAAAAGATTCGGTGCAGCGCGTTATTGCCGGATCGTCGGATGAGTTTCAGCAGCTGTCAGACTCGTTCAATGCGATGCTCGAATCGTACCGAGCCGATATCCGGCAATTGGAAAAACTGGAACGGGTAAGGAGCGAGTTTCTGAGCAATGTTTCGCATGAACTCCGCACGCCGTTGTTTTCCACGCAGGGGCTGATCGAAACGCTTTTGCACGGTGCCATCGACGATAAAAAAGTGAACAAGGATTTTTTGAAGAAAGCATTGAATAACATTGAACGGCTCAATTCGCTTCTTGAAGAACTCATCGATATTTCACGGATCGAATCCGGCGAAATGAAATTGCGTCTGCGGTATTTTGATCTTGTTCCGATGCTGGTCATCACGGTATCGGAACTGCAGACATTTGCAGAACAGCGTGAAGTTTCCCTCGTGCTAGAAGGCCAGGTCGACGAAGCGATAGAAGTGTATGGTGACAAGGAAAGACTTCGGCAGGTTCTTGTGAATCTCGTCGAGAATGCGGTCAAGTATTCAGGACCGAATGACCATGTGCGAGTAAAATTTATTAACGAAGAAGAAAGCGTTACGATCGTTGTTGAAGATACGGGGATCGGTATCGCGCCGCAGCATCTGACGCGGATATTTGAACGTTTCTACCGAGTGGACAAAGACCGTTCGCGTGATGTCGGCGGTTCGGGTCTCGGTCTTGCGATTGCGAAACATATCATAGAAGCACACGGTCGTGCGATCACCGTGAAAAGCGAGGTTGGTGTTGGAACAACATTTTCCTTCAGTATCGGCAAATCGAGTATCGCGGAAAAACAATAGCATCACCGGAAGACGATATGACTTCTCATCCTTCAAAAAGCCGAGGGGCTGGATACAACCCGACGAATCGTTTTGAAACGAAATCGTACGAGATCCTTGATGAGGAATTCGATCCCGACCGCAAGATCGTAACACAATACTTCCGCGATACGTCAAAGTCTGCCCTGGCGAAGAACGATTCACCCGATATAGGATTTACGTATGATCTGAACCCGTACCGCGGATGTGAACACGGATGCATCTATTGTTATGCACGCCCATCGCACGAGTATCTCGGTTTCTCCTCCGGATTGGATTTTGAGACGAAGATCATGGTGAAACCGGATATCCACCTGCTTCTTGAAAAAGAATTCCAAAAAAAGAGCTGGAAACCATCGGCAGTGTCACTAGCCGGCAATACCGATTGCTATCAGCCGATTGAACGCAAATTGGAATTGACGAGAAAATGTCTGGAAGTATTTTTGAAATACAGAAACCCCGTCGGCATCATCACCAAGAATGCCCTGATCACACGCGACATCGATCTGCTTTCGGAACTTGCCTCATTACGGCTTGTGAATGCAATAATGACGATCACGACACTGGACAAGCATTTGCAGCAATCGATGGAACCGAGAACGTCGTCGCCGGAGCAGAAATTGAAAGCGATCGAAGCACTGGCAAAAGCCGGTATCAATGTCGGCGTCAGTCTGTCGCCGGTGATACCGGGATTGAATGACAGCGAGATGCCGGCGATCTTGAAACGGGCGAGCGAGTACGGCGCAGCATTTGCTTCCTTTACGATGCTTCGGCTGCCGCTTTCCGTTAATGAGCTGTTTGTTGAATGGCTGCAGCGGAAATATCCGGACCGTGCCGATAAAGTGATCAACCGGATCAAAGATATCAGGGAAGGGAAGATGAATTCGGCGGAGTTCGGGAAGCGAATGACCGGAACAGGGGAGATAGCGGATTCCATCGCGCAGTTGTTTGAACTGACATGCAAAAAATTCGGTTTCAACGAAATAGAATACCGGCTGAACAAAGATATTTTTATTGGCAAACCGAACGATCAGTTGGATCTGTTCTGAGACAGACATTGAACCCAGTCAAGTGTCAGAAATTTCTGTTCTCCACATGGCAGGAAGCCAGGATCGATATCGCAGATCCCGGAAGGCGGATTCGAATTTTAAGATTCTGGAATTTACGCTTTTCGCCTGAAAATATTTTGCTTCTCAAGTGAAGTAACCTTATATTTACACGTCAATTTTCAACATTCACTGTAATCAAATCAGTTTCCCCAATGACTTTTGAACAAGGTGTGTTTTATTCTCTCGCAGGCATCACAGTATTTTCTGCCGTGATGATGCTTCTGCAGCGTAATCCGGTCAACAGCGCGCTCTTTCTTATTCTCAACTTCTTTTGCCTCGGCGGTTTATATCTTACGCTAAATGCGCAATTTATCGCACTGGTGCATATCATCGTCTATGCCGGCGCAATCATGGTCTTGTTCCTGTTTGTGATCATGCTGCTCAATCTTGGTGATGACAAACGATTGGCAGAACACCTCGGACTGCGGATGTATTTGGGGATTGCCTTTTCGGTCGGGTTGATGATAGAATTGCTCTATATTTTCGGATTCAACACCCCTTCAAGTTACACGCAATTATCTCCGGCATCGGTTGAGATGGGTACTGTGGAATATGTCGGGAAAGTGCTGTTCACAAAGTTCTTATTTCCATTTGAAATAACTTCGTTCCTGCTGCTTGCCGCCATTATCGGCGCAGTGCTGCTGGCAAAGAAAAAATTAGTGCAATAATAATTGATATCGGCAGGAGAGGCATTCTTTCTTGTCAATGTAATTTTGCCAGACAGGAATGTCTGGCCAGCAGCGAAAAAAATGTTATGATCCCTTTAAGTCATTATCTCTTACTTTCGGCCTTCTTATTCTCCTGCGGTGTGCTCGGAGTCGTTGTCCGCCGCAACGCGATCATCGTCTTTATGTGCATCGAAATGATGCTGAATGCCGTGAATCTGTCTCTGGTTGCATTCGGTCAGTTTCTTGGTGATGCTACGGGCCAAATGCTCGTATTTTTTGTGATGGTTGTTGCAGCAGCGGAAGCCGCCGTCGGTCTTGCCATCATCATCTCGCTCTTCCGTAATAAACAGACCGTGAACATCGACGAAATCAATATCCTTAAATGGTAGCAGACAACCGTTCAATCGTGTAATTTTGATAATCATGTAATTAAAATCTATGTATTCACTCGCCCCTCTCATTGTCCTTTTTCCGCTCCTTGGTTTTCTTTTTAACGGATTTTTCGGACGTAAAATCAAGAATGAAACAATTGTCGGAAGTATCGGTACTCTTGCCGTTGCATCGTCGTTTGTTGTCGCTCTTTTGATCTTCATTGAAATGCTCGGGACTCCGATCGAAGAACGAAAGCACATCGTTACACTGTTCCAATGGATAGCCGCCGGTTCATTTTCGGTGAATGTTGCTTTTCAGGTCGATCAGTTGTCTATACTAATGACGCTGATCGTCACCGGCGTCGGAAGTTTGATTCATCTCTATTCTATTGGATACATGCATGGCGACGCGGGGTTCTGGAGATTCTTCACATACCTTAATCTCTTTATTTTTGCAATGCTCAACCTGGTTCTTGCTGATAATTACCTGTTGATGTTCCTCGGCTGGGAAGGTGTAGGCTTATGTTCGTATCTGCTGATCGGATTTTGGTATGACAGGAATTTTGAGAAGGGAACCACCGGTGATGCGGCGAAGAAAGCATTCATCGTTAACCGCATTGGTGACTTTGGATTCCTTCTGGCAATGTTCCTCATCTTCAATACATTCGGTTCTTTAACGTACGAATCGGTCTTCGCACAGGCAGCGGGTTTCTCGACCGGTGAAAGCCTCATGTTCTGGATAACACTGCTGATGTTTGTTGGCGCTACGGGAAAGTCCGCACAGATTCCGTTGTATGTTTGGCTGCCGGATGCGATGGCGGGTCCAACTCCGGTCTCTGCGCTTATCCATGCAGCAACGATGGTGACGGCAGGAATTTATATGGTAGCGCGAAGTTCCATCCTTTTCTCGCTGGCGCCGGCAACGATGGAAATTGTTGCGGTCGTCGGATTGTTAACGGCGTTCTTTGCCGGAACGATTGGCCTCGTGCAGAACGACATCAAAAAGGTTTTGGCATACTCCACAGTCAGTCAGCTTGGCTATATGTTCCTTGCGGTCGGAGTGGGTGCTTTTTCGGCAGGTCTGTTCCATGTTATGACGCACGCATTTTTTAAGGCACTTCTCTTTTTAGGATCAGGTGCAGTGATACACGCCATGCATGACGAGCAGGACATCCAGAAAATGGGAGGTCTGCAGAAATATATGCCGTGGACATTCAGAACGTTTGTCATTGGTTCATTTGCCATTGCCGGTTTTCCGCTTCTTTCCGGATTTTTCTCCAAAGATGAAATTCTCTGGAAAGCCTTTGCCGACGGTGCGCCGTGGATGTGGGTGATCGCAGCGCTGGCCGCAGGAGTAACAGCTTTTTATATGTTCCGTTTGGTATCGCTGACATTCCTGGGGAAAGAACGGTTCAATCATCATCACGTTCATCCGCATGAAGCACCGAAAACGATGCTGATACCGCTGTTGATCCTTGCTCTCTTCTCGATCATCGGCGGATATGTTGGAATTCCGCACGTGCTGGGCGGTCATAATTATTTCGAGGAATTTCTTGAGCCGGTATTTGCCGGAGCGAATGCGAAAATGATGCTGCCGATGCATGATTCCGCGGCACTGGAACTTGGTTTGATGGCTGCATCGGTTGCGATCGGACTGCTGGGAATGTTTGCCGGGTGGAAGATCTTTACGGAAAAACCCGAGATCGCAGAGAATACCGCGAAGAGATTCTCCGGTCTCCATAAGTTGCTCTGGAATAAATATTTTGTTGATGAAGCGTATGATGCAATGGTTGTCAATCCGATTAAACAGACATCGGATAAATTCCTGTGGAAGATCTTCGACGTAAAGATTATTGATAACACGCTCAACTATTCCGCAAAGTTTGTAGAAGCGACATCGAATATATTCCGCCGGATCCAAACGGGAGTGGTGCAGAGTTATGCTGTCGTTTTTGTTGCGGGCATTTTATTTATTCTCGGATACTTAATTGTTTGGTAATTTTTCTTTGATTGCAGATTCATGCAATCTTGCAACGGCGAATTGATATGAATAATATTTTAACCTATACACTCTTCTCACCGCTCGTCGGGATATTTCTGTTGCTCTTTATCAATAAAGAGAAACAGAGCCTGATCAAATATATCGGCATCGCAGCGTCGCTGGCAACATTTGCCCTTTCGCTGTTCGTCTATTTCGGATTCGATGCAGCAAATACCCAATTACAATTTGTCGAAAAATATCCGTGGATCGCCGCGCTGGATATTTCGTATTTCGTCGGTGTAGACGGTCTCTCGATCCTTCTTATTGTTCTGACGACGTTTCTTACGCCGATAGCACTCATTGCTTCGTGGGAATCGATCACCGACCGTCTAAAGGAATATGTGTCGTTCATGCTGCTGTTGGAAGTCGGTATGCTTGGTGTCTTTCTTTCCGCCGATCTGTTCCTGTTCTACGTCTTCTGGGAAGCGATGCTGATACCGATGTATTTCATCATCGGCATCTGGGGTGGGAAAGACAGGATCTATGCCGCCGTGAAGTTCTTTATCTATACAATGGCCGGTTCTCTTTTAATGCTGATCGCGATCCTGTGGCTGGGTTATTATGCGTCCACATTGCCCGACGGTTATTTTACAACGAATCTGCTGAAACTATATGCGATCGCTCCGGGAATTCCGATGGGAATTCAGGTGTGGATGTTCCTTGCCTTTGCGCTGTCCTTTGCCATAAAAGTGCCGCTGTTCCCGCTGCACACGTGGCTGCCGGATGCTCACGTTCAGGCACCAACGGCAGGTTCAGTTATTCTTGCCGGTGTTCTTTTGAAAATGGGAACGTATGGACTTATCCGTTTCTGTCTGCCGTTGTTTCCGCAGGCATCGTTTCAGTTCACTCCGCTGCTTGCCACACTCTCGGTGATCGGCATTGTGTATGGTGCGTTGGTGGCGATGGTACAGACGGATGTAAAAAAATTGGTTGCCTATTCATCGGTTAGCCATTTGGGATTTGTTGTGCTGGGAATTTTTTCGATGACCGAAGAAGGGATGCAGGGGGCGGTCATTCAAATGATCAATCACGGTCTTTCCACCGGGGCGCTGTTCCTTTTAGTGGGAATGATCTACGACCGCAGACACACGCGAGAGATCGCACAGTTCGGCGGTTTGGCAAAAGTGATGCCGGTTTTTTCCACCATCTTTATGATCGTTACGTTCTCGTCGATCGGTCTTCCGGGATTGAATGGTTTTGTCGGCGAGTTCTTGATCTTACTCGGATCGTTCAACTCGATGTTCCTTGGATCGTTTTGGTATGCGGCGATTGCTGCAACAGGCGTTATTTTTTCTGCCGTCTATATGCTCTGGATGTGCCAGCGTGTATTCTTCGGGAAAATCACGCATGAAGAGAACAGATCGTTGCTGGACCTGACAAAGCGGGAAATAGCTTTGATCATTCCGGTATTGTTCTTCATCGTTTGGATCGGTGTCTATCCGTCAACATTTCTGAAACCGTCCGCCGCATTTACAAAACAGGCGGTGACGCAGCTGCAGAACGCGAAGAGCGGCAATATCGTACCAACCGGTGCCATGGGTAAATAAGTGTTTATAAAATTTTGTTACTAAAATAGAATTATTTATGGAATTTTTTTCACCTACAGATTTACTTGGCTCATCACCGATTCTTGCATTGGGAATATTTTCATTGATCGCTTTGATGGCGAATGCACTATTGAAAAATTCTGCCAGGGTTGTCTTTTTCATCAGCGTTGCCGGAATTCTTGCCGCTATCGGCTGCGCCGTCTCCATCTTTCCGATGAATGCAACAGCATTCTCCGATATGCTGCTCGTTGGCGGATATGCAAGTTTTTTCAGCGTTCTCTTCCTGGTGATCGCCTTGTTCTCCATGTTCATTGCCAAGCCGTATCTTGAACGGGAACAGTTCCATTACGGTGAATATTACGTACTGATCATGCTTGCCACCATCGGGATGGTGATGCTTGGTTCATCGGCCGATCTGATCACGGCGTTTCTTGGCATTGAAATGATGTCCGTTTCATTTTATGTGCTTGCCGGATATTTCCGGGGAAAACTCTCGTCGAACGAATCCGCGTTGAAATATTTTCTGCTTGGAGCATTTGCGACAGGATTTTTACTGTACGGTATTGCGCTGATCTATGGCACAACCGGTACCACGAATCTGCTCCGCATTGTCACGATGTATCCGCAGGCATTCAACGATCCGCTTCATATCATCGGATGGGGATTGATCCTGATCGGTTTTGGGTTCAAAGTCGCCGCCGTGCCGTTCCACATGTGGGTGCCCGACGTGTATGAAGGAGCTCCGACACCGGTCACGGCATTCATGTCCACCGGCGGAAAAGCTGCAGCGTTCTCCGTGTTCGTCATAACATTTTCTGTCCCGATGTCGATGAGGGATGAGCGGTTGATAATGATACTGGCGGTCCTTTCTGCGGCATCGATGCTGTTGGGTAACTGGTTTGGTCTTTCACAGACGAATTTGAAACGCATGCTGGCGTATTCCAGTATTGCGCATGCAGGATATATGATCATCGGTATTGCGTCGGCTTCGTCGATTGGACAGCAGGGGATTGCATTCTACCTTGTCTCTTACGCTTTGACCAATCTCGGTGCGTTTGGTATTATAACAATGCTTGAGAAAGAGAACGGCGGTAATTTAAATTACGAGGATTATGCCGGATTGGGAAAACGGAAACCGGGGCTGGCAGCATTGCTTGCTATGTTCATGTTTTCTCTGACGGGAATTCCACCGTTCGCCGGTTTTATCGGTAAGTATTATCTGTTCGCGAGTGCTGTTCAGTCCCATTTGACCTGGCTTGCCATTCTTGGTGTGATAACGAGTCTGTTCTCTACATATTACTATTTACGGATTATTGTCTACATGTATTTCAGAGAAGCAACGAACCATGAAGAAATTATCCTGCCCAAACTGACGTTTGTAACGGTGATACTGTGCGGAGCAGGCATAGTGCTCTTCGGTATTTTCCCCTCGTTGATCTTCGATCTTATGAAATCAATATTTTAACGAACGATTTTTTTTTGAAAACCGTCCGCTTCTCAACGAGGGCGGACGGTTTTTTGTTTTTAGGGAAAGACCATTGATGAAGCCGTTTTTATTGCCGGAAGTTTACAACGAATTATGAAAACTATTCTCACACCGCAGCAGATGAAAAGCGCTGACGAGTTCGCGATAAAAACATTGCGGATACCATCATTGCGTTTGATGGAGAAGGCTGGCAGTGCGGTTGTGACCGAAATTATACATCGTATTCACCATGCTCAGTCGGACAGGAAACATTCGGTAGTCTCCGGATCCAAGACTGTTTTCATCTTTTGCGGAAAAGGAAATAACGGCGGGGATGGTTTTGTTGTGGCGAGATTGCTGGGGAAGAAAAACTTTGCCGTAACGGTTGTCTTGATTGAGAGTGACAAAGATTTAAGTGCTGATGCTCGAGCAAATTATGAACGAATTCAGGATCATTCGGCTGATCGGATAGAAATAACGGGATTTGGTGCATTCCTGAAACGGAAGAAAAAGAAGTGTGATGTGATCGTTGATGCGATGCTGGGAACGTCGTTCCGGGGCGAATTGAAAGGGGACTACCGGAAAGCAGTGGAGTGGTGCAATAAACGTGCTTCGCTAAAAATAGCTGTCGACATTCCGACAGGATTGGATGGCGAGACAGGCCAAGTTCTTTCAAGTGCTTTTCGTGCGGATGTAACGGTCACCATATCCAATCCAAAAATCGGATTTTACCGTGGTCGGGCGAAAGAATTCACCGGCGAGGTCGTTGTTGCGGATATTGGAATTCCAAGAAAAGCAATCACCAATGTGAACACCATGCTTGTTGAATCAGCCGATGTGCAAAAGACATTCCCGCGGAGAGCGATCAACAGTCACAAACATTCTGTCGGGAAAATATTTGCCATTGCCGGATCGAAGAGTATGATGGGAGCAGCATTGCTCTGCAGCCAATCTGCAATGCGGAGCGGAGCCGGACAAGTGATCCTCGCTATTCCGGATACTGAATATCCGGCGATCGCTAAGCGTACTCTCGAAGTGATGCCACTTGGTTTGCCGGCCACGCGGCAGGGAAGTATTGCATTTTCAGCGATTGAAGAGATGAAGCAACGGATCGGCTGGTCAAATGTTGTTCTTCTTGGATGCGGTATGTCGCGCAATGCAGAGACGCAGGAAGTGGTCCGTGAGGTGATACGAACATGCAGCAGATCGTTGGTGATTGATGCCGATGGATTGAATGCGTTGACCGGACATCTTGATATTTTGAAGAAACGGAGAACAAAGAATGTTGTCTTGACTCCGCATCGCGGTGAATTTTCCCGGATGGTCGGTATGGCGCCGGACATGATTGAAGAGAATATTTTTTCCATCGCATCGGATTTTGCAAAAAAATTCAATGTTGTTCTGGTCGTAAAAGGGGCACCAACATTCGTTGCCCATTCCAACGGGAAGATCTTCGTGAACTCCACGGGAAATCCCGGAATGTCGACGGCCGGCAGCGGCGATGTCTTAGCCGGAATCATTGCTTCATTTATTGGACAGGGAAATTCTGCTCTTGATGCATCCGTTAACGGAGTGTACATCCATGGCAGAGCAGGGGATCTCGCGGCCGAAAAGAACGGAATCCATGGGATGATCGCAAGCGATATGATACACTATTTGCCGGCGGCGATTCAGGGGATTCTGAAACAATGAATTCAGAACAGAAAATAATTTCCTTCATCCAATTTCAGCTGCCGGCCATTGCATGGGGATTTTTTATTTATGTTGCATCCTCAATTCCGCAGTCAAAACTTCCCGAATTGGTAACGTATACGGATAAAGTTGTTCACGCCGGTGTATTCGGCATTTTGTGCTGGCTTCTTCATGTTGCATTGTCTCACCAGGGGAATTATACACTAAAGCGTCATGGGCTGATGATCGCCGTTGTTTTTGTCTTTCTGTACGGGGTTTCCGACGAATATCATCAATTGTTCTCGCCGGGCCGCTCTTCCGATCCGTATGATGTGCTGGCGGATGTCTCCGGTGCAGTGATCTATGCCATAGTAAATCTTCGTTATCGATTCTATCGCGATGAATAATACACTGCAGCGTTTCTTAAATGTCCGGACATTCCGCTCTCTGCGTCAGCCGGCATATCGTTTATTTTTTACCGGACAAGTTCTTTCTCTGGTCGGAACATGGATGCAGTCAATGGCACAGGCGTGGCTGGTCTATCAGTTGACATATTCTTCCGTGTGGCTGGGGATTGTCGGTTTTCTGAATACGATACCGATGCTTCTGTTTGCGCTGTACGGCGGTTCGATCGCCGACCGTTTTTCAAAACACAGGATCATTCTTGTCACACAAAGTCTCTCGCTGGTGCAGGCGGTGATCCTTTCATCCGTCGTGTTTCTTGATGTTGTTACGGTCGAAATGGTCTGCGTGCTGGCATTTACACTGGGAACGATCAATGCATTCGATGTTCCCGCCCGTCAGGCATTTGTCGTGGATCTGGTCGGGAAAGAAAATCTTGCCAACGCCATAGCGCTGAACTCGGCATCGTTCAATGCCGCGAGAATTGTCGGTCCGGCGATCGGCGGAGTGATTATCGGCGCCGTTGGTGTTGCCTGGTGTTTTTTCTTTAATGCGGTTTCATTCTTTGCCGTGATCGTTGTGCTGCTGAAATTATCGTATACACCGAAGACGGTTCCGGTAAAAGAGAGGCAGAGCATCATCGCTGGTTTACGTGAAAGTATCAACTATGTCCGTTCAGATCTCTCCATGATCGCCATTTTGTTCCTCGTCGCGGTCATTACAATGTTTGGTTGGTCATATACTGTATTGCTTCCCATTTTTGCCGACAAAATTCTGAATATCGGCGCCGTCGGATTGGGAAACCTGATGATGTCATTCGGCATCGGCGCTTTTATCAGCGCCATAATCGTTGCAAGTGCGGAAAGCAAGGTGAGACCGAGCAGGTTCATCTACACCGGAATTGCATTGTTTGTGATCGGCGTTTCAATGTTTGCATTATCCGCCAATGTTGCCGTTTCAATTTACAGTTTGGTGCTCGTCGGGATGGGACTGATCATGTTCATTGCAACGGCGAATGCGTCGATACAGCTTAGGGCGCCCGATGCCATGCGCGGCAGAGTGATGGGACTATATTTACTTATTTTTCAGGGACTGGCCCCGTTCGGACACTTGGGGATGGGGTGGGTAGCCAATGTTATCGGAGCGCGTCCGGCTGTCGTTACCGGCGCCATGATCTGCGGCGTCAGCGCAATTTCAATGCGGCTCTTCATGAATTCAAAACGGGTTAAATAATCATAAAGGAAATCTATGCTAAAGCAAAGTTTCATTCTCTTCACCGTCTGTTCGCTCTCTCTCTTTGCACAAACCTCCGGCGATCAAATTGCATTCCAGAAAGCGATGTCGGCGCCGACCGATTCGGCACGGCTTGAGGAAATGAATAATTTCATCACCGGGAATCCGAAGAGCAATTTATTGCCGAATGCCTACGCAGTGAAATTTCAGATCTATGCAAACCTGAAGAATGACAGCGGTGCGTATTTTTCGGTCCGGAAATATCTTTCACTGCTGGACCAGTCTCAGATCGTTCCTGCCCTGAATGCAGTCGCCTTTGAATTCGCGCAGCGGATGTTTTATATTGATTCCGCTGCGGTGATGATCGATTCGGCCATCTCATTATATAAGAAAGAGGAGCCGGTACTGTTGAATACTAAAGCATTGATCTTGTTCCGGATGAAGCGGTACGGTGAAGCAATGAAGATCCAGGAACGGGCGGTTGCTTTACTTCCTGCGAATGCTATGGTCGATGCGCGGTATGTCTCTCTGTATGTGCAGTTAGGATTCATCCAGTTCGAATCAGGGAGGCCGCTGAATGGGATGCAAAAGATCATTCTTGGAAATCTTGTGCTTCCGAAACAGGGGGTGCCGACCGACAAGATCGATTCGTTATTGATGACGAAGGATTTTGTCGCGAAAGATGTTCCGATGCTTCGCGACAGTCTATACCGCTCTGCAATTTCCGAATATTTAAAATTCTCCTCAGACAGTGCCATGGCAAAAAGCAAACTTGCCGTTGCTCTATCGTTCAACAATGTCTTTCCGGAATTGGCGCAGACCTATGGCCGGGATGCGTATGCTTCTGCACAGGCACGGACGATTGAAGAACGCTCCGGTGCTTCTGCAGCGCTCGGTCTGACCTGTTTCAATCTTAAAAATTATCAGGATGCCGAGTGGTATCTTTCCGAAGCAGCGAAATATGCATCGCCAAATGAGACGGAGATCTTCATGACTCTGGGGCAGGTGAAGGAAAACCTTGGGAAAAAACAGGAGGCGTTCGATGCTTATCTTGACGGTGCAATGGGAACCCGTTCCACTTCGGTGTATGACAAATTGATTGAATTGAAGAATGAACTCTTTCCCACAATCAGTTTGGATTCCATCATCGTTGCCAGACAGGCTGCCGCGTTGCAGTTCACTCCCGAAGAATTCCGGCGGACTCGCATGGAATTGAAGAAGAATGAGTACGAAAGAATCGTTCTTGCCGAACTGTTCACCGGTTCCGAATGCCGTCCCTGTCAGTCAGCGGATATTGCCTTTGATTATTTAATCGAGCGTTTTAAGACTTCATCATTGGCCATTCTGGAATATCACCTTCACATTCCGCAACCCGATCCATTGGTGAATGCAGATGCGGAGAAAAGGGGTGAATACTACAGCGTCAACAGCACTCCAACGGCCATTTTCGGCGGAAAGACCGTGATCACTTCCGGCGGAAGCCGTTTGATGGCTAAGAATAAATTTTTCCTCTATTCGGACATCATTGAACGCGAATTGCAAAAACCGGCAACGGTGGCGGTGGCTCTGGCTGCGATGATAAAAAAGGATGTCGTTACCATCAAGGCCAGCGCACTGGCAACAGGGAAGAGCAGTGATCTTCGATTGCGAATTGCACTTGTTGAGGACGAGGTCTTCTACAAAGGATCCAATGGCATCGAGCGGCATAAATTCGTCGTTCGAAAAATGATCAAGTCACCGGAGGGGTTTTCATTTCCGAAGAATGGCAAAGTGACGGTTAATCAAACCGTAAACATGAAATCGCTGGTAGCTGAACTTGAAGCATATTATATTAAAACGAACGAGCGTTTCTCAAAATATGGGGCAACGCTGAGGGAAAAGAAGACGAATATCGACACGAAGCGGCTTGCCGTTGTTCTTTTTGTTCAGGATGACAGAACACGGGAAATCCTTCAGGCGAATACCGTTAAAGTGGAATGACGGATATCCGTCCAAAAACGAAATAACAAAATAAATTTATGACGATTCTTGGCATCTCAGCATTTTATCATGACGCAGCCGCGTGCATCGTACGCGACGGTGTGATTCTTGCCGCGGCGCAGGAGGAACGGTTCTCGCGGAAAAAACATGACGAGAGGTTCCCGCGCCATGCGATCGCCTATTGCCTTCAGGAAGCGAAATGCAGCGTTGCAGGACTTGATGAGGTAGTATTTTACGACAAACCGTTCTTGAAATTCAACCGTCTGCTGGAAACATATCTGGAAAGTGCGCCCAAAGGATTCCGGTCATTTATCCATGCGATTCCGGTTTGGTTGAAAGAAAAACTTTGGCTTTCCGACGTGATAGCGGAGGAATTAAAGTACGAGGGGAAGGTTCTGTTTACGGAACATCATGAAGCGCATGCCGCATCGGCATTTTTCCCGTCGCCGTTTGAACGTGCGGCGATTATAACGGTTGACGGGGTCGGCGAATACGCGACAACGTCGTTGGCCGTTGGAATTGACAATAAAGTTACGATTCTTGCCGAACAACATTTCCCTCATTCTCTGGGATTGTTATATTCCTCCTTCACTTATTTCACCGGCTTCAAGGTAAATTCCGGCGAATATAAACTGATGGGTTTGGCGCCGTACGGAGAACCGAAATATGTTCAGACGATCTATGATCATTTGATCGATCTGCGGGAGGATGGTTCATTCGCAATGGATATGGACTACTTCAATTATTCCGCCGGATTGACAATGACCAATGACAGGTTTGCATCGCTCTTTGGCGGTCCGCCGCGCACACCGGAATCTCCGCTGACACAGCGGGAAATGGACATCGCAGCATCCATTCAACTTGTTACGGAAGAGGTAATGCTGAAGATGGTCCGGCACGCAAAAGATGTTACGGGTGAAAAAAATCTGTGCCTTGCCGGCGGTGTTGCGTTGAATTGTGTTGCGAACGGAAAAATTCTGCGTTCGAATATTTTTGATTCCATCTGGATCCAGCCGGCGGCCGGTGATGCCGGCGGTGCTTTGGGTGCGGCACTGATCGGCTGTTACCATTACAATAATACCAAACGGAATATTACAAAAGGTGATTCTCAGCAGGGCTCCTATATGGGTTCATCCTACAGTGATGAAATGATCAACTCATTCTTAAAGGAGAAAAATATTCCCCATTCATATGCCGCGGACTGTGACGTGCTATGCGACCGTGTGGCTTCGCTGATCGCCGAAGAAAATGTTGTTGGATGGTTTCAGGGAAGGATGGAGTTCGGTCCGCGTGCCTTGGGTAATCGATCCATTCTTGGAGATGCCCGGTCACCACAGATGCAAAAGAAAATGAATTTGAAAATTAAATACCGCGAAAGTTTTCGTCCGTTTGCGCCGGCCGTTTTGGCGGAGCACGCTTCTCAATGGTTCGATATCGGCTGCGAGAGTCCTTACATGCTGCTTGTTGCCGATGTCGTTAAAGAAAAACAACTGACGATGTCCGAAGCGCAAAAACAATTATGGGGAATCGACAGACTGAATATTGCACGCTCGGAGATACCGGCCGTAACGCACGTTGATTACTCGGCAAGAATACAAACTGTGCACAGCGAGACTAACCCGCGGTTTCATCAACTGATCTCAGCATTTTACCGTAAGACAGAGTGCCCGGTGATCGTGAATACGTCGTTCAACGTGCGGGGTGAACCGATCGTTGAATCACCGGATGATGCCTACCGCTGTTTCATGCGTACGGAAATGGATGTGCTGGTGCTGGGAAACTACATTTTGATGAAAAGCGCTCAGCCGGCATATGAAGAGAAGGATGATTGGAGGAAAAAATATGAATTGGATTGACGAGATCACCGAAGAGATTTTGGGAATACGTTCTTCACCGAAAGAATTGAAAAAATTTGGTCTGACCATTGGCGGAATACTGCTAGTTCTTGGTATCGCGGGGGGCTGGATACTATCGTGGAATATGCGGATCGTTTATATGCTTCTGTTTGTTGGTGTTGTGCTCGTGAGCGGCGGCATATTCTCACCCAAATCGCTTCAACGCACCTACCGGTACTGGATGAGTTTTGCCATCGTGATGGGTTCCATCGTCTCAAGGATAATATTGTTTTTCGTCTTCTTCTGCTTCGTTACTCCTATATCGATCATCGCGAAAATAACCGGAAAAAAATTCTCTGCTTCAACCGGAGACCAACGGTCGACCTATTGGATACAGCGGGATGAACAAAAGAAGATCGACTATGAACGGATGTCGTAAAAGGATTATTCTATGGCAAAATTGAAGATCTTGGCGGAATATCTTTCATTTCTGAAAGAGAACAAAAAATGGTGGGTGCTTCCCATTGTCATCATCCTGCTGTTTTTTGGATTGTTGATCGTGTTAACGAAAGGGAGCGCTCTTGCACCATTTATTTACACGATATTTTAATTCGCTACATCATCGACTTGATCTTTTGTTTCAGCACAATGGCATCTTGATATGTAGGTTGCAGTAATAATGCCTGATCGACCAATGCTAATGCGCGTTGATAGTCGCGCTTATTAGCAAATGCTGTGGATAGTCCGTAGTGGATCGTCGCCTGCAGCGGAAGCGATTGTTCTTTTTGTGCCATTGGCAATGCATCATACAGAAGGCGAATGGCCTCGTCGAACTCAGCGCGATTGATTCTGATCAAAGCCAGATCTACTTTGGGATAAGGATACGCAGGATTTGACCGGATGGAAACGGAATAATGTTTAATTGCATCGTCTAATTTTCCCGTCTGACTCAAACTGTTGGCAAGAAGATAGTGAGCATAAAAATTATAAGGATATTCTTCGATGACGGCACGGTAGGTTGTCATGGCACGGTGAATATCTCCTTTACCCCAGAAAAGTTTTGCCGTTTCGTAACAAGCTTCATCCCATACTTTTCTCCCGCCGTACACATCGTCCACAACATTCTTCAATGCTTGATCAGCATTGGGGTAAAAATCCCTGTCAACATAAAAATTGCGAAAGGGCCACTTGCTGGTAAGGTTTTTGATTGTGACATCGGCAAATCCAAGGTCAAGCCAACTGACGGATAAACTGTCGAAATTGAAAGGCAGTCTCTGCATGGAGGAAACTGGTAATATCTTCTGTTCTTGAATCTTATCCAAAAATCCGTTAGCGATCAGGAAATAACCATATGCTTTCGGATGAAGATGTTCCCAGAACAGCGATGTGTCGGGAATGCCGTTTTCGCTTCGGGCCTCGAAGATCGAATCAGAGGAAAAGAAGGGAACCGATGCATCCCGACAGACACTTTCAATAATTGTGTTGATCCGTTTTGGCGCACGAAATTTCAGCAGATCATTATCCCGCGAAGCCCAGAAGTGAGATCGTGCAAGATCATATTGATGCAATCCCGCATGTGTCTTCCCGAGTAAAAATTCAGTAAAGGCGTTTGGCGTACGTTGGTCTTTGTCCTTTTGCAGGAGGGACAACGCTTCCTCAAAACGTTTTTCTGTAAGCAAGACACCGGCTCTCGTAAATACGTTCTGTGATGAAGAATCATATGCGAATGGAGAGAACGATATATTCGAGGTAACATCGCTGACAATGACGGGCACATGCTGTTCATGATATAATGCTATGATATTTTTCAAGTTCCGGTTGAAATTTGCAAATACCAATTCGGCATCATCGGAACCAAGTTCAACGCTGGTATTTTTGGAGACTTGTTTCATCATGTTCGCGTCGAAGGGGGTATTCCGTGAAGTTGACGCCGTGAAAGTTTCGATGAACCGGACGAGGGCAAGGTTACGAAGGTCATATTTCCATTGTGTCACAGAAGGGATTTTTTTTTCGATCCAGGATGCACCAATGCCGTCGGGTCCGTAGAATTCGTTATGTCCCGTGTAGATCAAGACCAGATCCGGTTGTAAACGAAGAAATACTGGTGTCAGATGGAGAATAACATTTGTATTGATGGCTGAAGCACCGAGATTCACGACTTCGATCTCTTTATTCGGATAAAGATGTCTTAATTGAGCCCTCAGCAAGCCGGGAATATTTGCTGTCATCTGATACGGCACCCCGAACATTGACGATTCTCCGATACAAAGGATGCGGAAAGTGCTACTTGTCTTTTGTTTTCGCAATAACGAAGGCTTAAAGTCCGGAACGAGTGCTTCTTGTGCGGGGAAATAGGTTTTCAGATAGCTTCTGTTGATTTGGTACCACTCTATTTGGTCATAATTCACCTCGTTGAGAAATGCAGGAATCAATGAAGGTTGAAAATACCTCAACGAATATTCGAATCCAGTAATTATGATGAGAGCAAAAGCTATTGTAATCAGTGAGAAGATAAGTTTTTTTGTTCGTTTCATAGGGGATATATGGATAAATGAAATTATGCATAAGATAACAAAATTTTGTAAAAACTATGACAAAACATCCCAAACCAGACAATCCATGATAGAATATTTTCTTAACAACCACTATTGACTATCAACTTATTAAGCCATAAGTTTCTGAAAGCCCTTCCATAGAACCGTAACAGACAAAGGCAAAACTTGGCAGTTACTATATATGATATTGCACGAGAAGCAAATGTTGGAATCGGTACCGTTTCGCGTGTATTGAACAACAGTCCTAAAGTAACTACGGAAACAAGAGATAAAGTCGTCACTGTTGCAAAGAGGCTGAACTACCAGCCGCATGCTTTTGCACAAGCCCTTGCGAGGAAACGATCCAACACTTTAAGTGCCATTATCCCATTCTTTACAAATTATTTTTTCATTCAGGTATTGCAGGGTGTGCAAGAGACCCTTGCCGCGGTCGGTTATGACCTGATTATCCATGGTGCGAACACGCAGGAACAGTTAGAAGAATATCTGGTCCGCTCAATGCGGAAAGGGCGTGTGGATGGAACATTGTTGTTCTCGCTTGAACTGCCGGACGTATTTGTAGAAAATTTTATTGATAAAAAAAATCCTCTTGTCTTGGTCGATACGTTCCACCCGTTGTTTGATTCGATCAGGGTTGACAATGTCATCGGTGCCAAAAAAGCGACGGAACATCTCATCTCACTGGGGCATACGTCAATCGGTATGCTGAATGCAAACTTGAAAAGCGTGCGAGCGAAAGAACGGCTCTCCAGTTTTAAAGAGACGATGCAATTACATGGCCTGGACATACATGAAGAATTTATTTTCAACAGCACATTCACAAAAAATGACGGTTTCAGCCGCGAAGCCGGTTACGATGCGATGATCGGTTTAATACGGAGCGGTGCGAAATTGCCGACCGCTTTCTTTGTTTCCAGTGACGTGCAGGCGATAGGGATGCTGGCGGCATTACGGGAGAATCAAATTCGCGTTCCCGAGGATATTGCCATTGTGAGCTTTGATGATATCGAGATCGCAAAATTTTTCGATCTTACTACCATGCGTCAACCGATGTTTGAAATGGGAGAAATAGCGGTGAAAAAGATGCTGGAGAGGATTGAAAATCCTTCGGCACCGATCTCATCAACCAATTTTACACCAACACTTGTTGTCCGTTCCAGCTGCGGCGCAAATAAAAATTATATTTTCAGCGATAGCAACTAATCTCTTCTTCACGTAATTGAAGAACCGGAGCATAGCAATGAAAAAACTTTTACTCTTTTTGTCCTTTTGCATAACATTCGTCTTTAGCCTATTTGCCGGTACAACCGGGAAAATTTCCGGCACTATTATCGATGCGAAGACCGGCGAACCTTTGCCGGGTGTTAATATTGTCGTTGTCGGCACAACCTATGGTGCGGTGACAGATTTCGAAGGAAATTATAACATCATCAACTTATCTCCCGGTACCTACACGATTAAGGTCTCTGCGATCGGTTATTCCTCAATAACATTGAATACGATCAAAGTGAACATCGATCTGACCACACGCGAGGATTTTAAGTTGAGCGAAGAAACGATCCAACTGGCAAATGAGGTTGTGATCACCGCAGAACGGGCATTGGTGCAAAAAGATCTAACAGCAACAACGGCGGTTGTTAATGGCGACGATATTAAGCAGCTCCCGATCACCGAAATTTCACAGGTCATTGGTCTTCAGGCCGGGAGTGTTGATGGGAAGATCCGCGGTGGTCGTTCCGGCGAGGTTGCCTATTGGATCGACGGTGTGCCCGTTACGGACGTGTATAACGGCGGTTCGGTCGTTGATGTTAATCCAAGCATGGTTCAGGAATTGCAGGTTCTTTCGGGAGCGTTCAATGCAGAATACGGACAGGCAATGTCCGGTATTGTGAATATTGCCACGCGTGAAGGGACCGACAAATTCGGCGGAAGTCTTACGTTGTACGGTGGTGATTTTCTCAGCAATAGAAGCGGTGTGTTCAAAGGGATAGAAAAATTTGAACCATTGAATATCCGCAATATCGAAGCAAGTTTGAGCGGTCCGGTCATTCCTGGCGTTGTTTCCTTCTTTGCCAATGCCAGGAATATTTATTATGGCGGATATCTGAATTCGATCAGGAAATTTAATCCCGGCACCGTTGCCATTACACAGAATGATCAATTGTATATTCTCGGAACTGATCCGCTGAAAGATTCACTGGCTGTCTATAATACCCTTCCTCAAAATCTGAAATCCAATCCGGACACGCTGAAAAAATATTATGACCAATACTATAATGCCTTACGGACGAACAATAAGAATGGCGTTGGGGATAATAAAACTCAGTCAATGAATTGGAATAAGAAGATCTATCTTCAAGGAAAGATTGCAACGCGGATATCCTCAACAATAAAATTAAATTTGACGGGAATCTATGATGATGTCGAGTCGCAACCGTATGATCGGTACTATCAGTACAACCCGGACGGCAAGGGTAAGGATTACAATACCGGTTATACCGGAATTCTGCAATTGACTCATACGCTCAGCGGTTCCACATTTTATACTGTCGGCGCATCATTCTTCGAAAAAACATATAAACACCATCTATATGAGAATTCGGATGATTCCCGGTATGTTCACCCCAGTCTTTCAACAGCATTTAATACTACCAGCTTTGCATCCGGAGGAAATGAACTCAATAGATTTTATCGGTCAACGACCACCAAACTGGCAAAGGTCGATATGAGCAGTCAGGTAGATAACCAGCATTTTGTGAAAACCGGTGTCGAGATACGGCAGCACAGAATTTTCAATGAAAATATTATGTTAATTCCCATTGACAACCAGACGAATTATACGCCTGTTCTCACGTCGCAATACATTCGCACCCAGGTTCTCGGAGACAGCACATCGGTCCATGACCGGTACGTTCACAATCCGACGGAAATGTCAACATATATTCAGGATAAGATGGAATTCAAAGACCTCATCATAAACATCGGTGTTCGTTTCGACTATTTTGAACCGGATGCAAATGTGTTGACGGATGATGAAGATCCTTTTATCTACAGTCCTGTTAAACCGAATAATATTTTCTTTGATACCAATGGTAACGGCGAACAGGATTCGGGCGAACCGTTGAAGACGTATGCCGACAGGAAAAAGTATTGGTATAAAAAGGCAAGTCCGAAACTTCAATTCAGCCCGCGTTTTGGCGCGTCATTCCCCATCACGGACAGAGGGGTGATCCACTTCTCCTACGGACATTTTTTACAGATCCCGAACTTTGAACGGCTGTATCAAAATCCGCTCTTTAAGATCGGTTCGGGAACCGGGAATGTCGACGTCAATGGTGCGCCGACCGGCAATGCTGATCTGAAACCGGAGCAGACAATTAACGGCGAAATCGGTCTTCAGCAGCAGTTGAGCGACGATCTTAGTATGGAAGTAACAGCGTTTATGCGCGACATTCGAAATCTTACGGGCACGCGTGCGGACCAGATAAGTATCGGCGGCGGCGGACCGCAAGCTGCGCGAAAATACACGAAATATGTTAACAGCGATTTCGGATTCATCCGCGGTTTCATCGTCTCGCTGGACAAACGTTTCTCCGAAGGCTTAAGTCTTACGGTTGACTATACATTTCAAATAGCCCGCGGAAGTGCTTCGGATCCGAATGATTCGCGAAACAACGTCACGGGAGGAAAACTTCCGGAAGTACAATTGAATCCGTTGGGATGGGATCAGCGGCATACGCTTAATTCGGTGATTTCCTACACGGCAGAAACATACGGCGCCAGCATGATCGCACGGTATGGAAGCGGTCTGCCGTATACGCCGAGAGCTTCAAGCGACGTCTCTGTCTTTTTAACGAATACAGGAATCAAACCTGCGTCGTATAATTTCGATACCCGGTTCTATAAAACGTTAACACTCGACGGGATCCGTATGATGGTGTTTCTGCGCATCAATAATATATTTGACATTGCCAATGAGACCGGTGTCTATGACGATACCGGAAGAGCCGGTGCAACGTACGATGAGACACGTGCACGGCTGAGCGGTGCACGCGAATATGTCAACACGATCAGTGATTATTATAATGACGCAACACAGTATTCAGAACCCCGCCGGATAGAATTCGGCGTTACATTGGACTTGTAGTCATCGACCGACGTTATAGGATTTCAATCTAAAGGAATATCGTTTATGAAAATGATCAAGGTATGTGTTCTCGTTTTGCTGATCTTCGCCGGTTCCGTAGTGTTTGGGCAAACGGCAAAATCCGGAAGACAATATTATTTAACGGCAGTGCACAACGGCAACCGGGTGATGACCATATTCGGCAATTATGGTGTGATTGGTCAACCGGCAACTTCTTCCGTGCGCGGCTCCTGGAAATATCCTAGCAATGGTTACATCGGCGACGTATCATTATTTGTCGGTGCGGAGATCCAGATGCCGGGGAATGTTACATTTCATTCTGTCGTATCATGTCCCGTAGAACGGCCGACGAAAAACAAGGACACCGATCAAAGTGGAAACGATTATTGGACATTCATGCCCCAGGAAGGGTATGCCAGCAGTACGCGCTTGAATGGACAAAAGAACCAAAGTGTTGCCATGAATATCGATCCGGAAAGCTGGCCGAAAACCTGGCCCGACAAATTAACGGATGCTAACGATCCGGGCTGGCCGGCAAAGTGGAACGGATATTTTGGCAAACGATCGAGCGCTGATCAGGAAAGTTATTTTGTGATGGATGACAATAACGACGTCCGGTATAATTTTGCATCAAACAATTCGCCCGCCGTATCGTTCAAACCGGATTCGACCAATTTGTTACGGAATGGTTTAGGTATTGTCGTGCGTGTTCGCGGACTTCAATGGAATCAAACTCTTGCGCAGGATAATATTTTCTGGCTGTATGAAATAGAGAATACAGGAACGGCAACATACAACCGTGCTATCTTTGGTATGTTGGTCGGCACGTATGTTGGTGTCAGCGGCCCGGGATCGGACCGCTATGCTGAATATGACGATGACTGGTCATTTTATGATGTGAATGAGAACATCACCTACACAGGTGACTATCCCCGGAATAATTCCCGGAACCCATTTTGGCAGGGACCTGTTGGTATGGTTGGGTATGCATTTCTTGAAAGTCCGGGAAATCCGTTCGACGGTATCGATAACGACGACGATGTCGCAAAG
>CAJBTU010000386.1 GCA_903958625.1 uncultured Ignavibacteriota bacterium
AATTATTGCGGCCATATTAATTTTATCAGCGGAATGTTCTGCTCAATGGCTTTCCCAAAATAGTGGAGTCAGCGCCACGTTGACCGATGTTATAATGATTGATACATCAACGGCTATCATCGTTGGCTATGGCGGGAAAATTCTCAAAACAATGGACGGCGGCAGACATTGGGTAACAAAGGAAAGTGGCACAACCAGTGATCTTAACGCCATTTCCTTTCGTTCGCTTCTCGATGGTTATGCTGTCGGTAACGGAGTAGTATGCCATTCGACCGATGGCGGTGAGACATGGAAAACATCTGCCATAACCGGAAATTATCAATGTATTGCCACAGGTGGTTATCCACTTACTCCGGCAGTATATATTGGATCTTACGATAATGGTGAAGTACGCTTCAGCTACGATAATGGTATTACGTGGTACGATACCGTACTGGTGAATGGATCGAAAATAGTTTCCATCACAAATTTATCAGTTTTAAACAGTACCCTTACCAAAATTCTTACGCCAAATTCAATATGGCAAACTCTTAATGGAACTCAATGGTTGACAAACAATCCCCCATTGGGATTTTGGGACGATATAATTTCTGCTGATTTAAAAGGGCCATCACAATATCTTTTATGTCGAAGCGCAAATCCGGGTTATTGGCCATTTATTCTCAAAAAAAGTCCGACCGATTCTGTGTGGAAAAGAATCACCAACGACTTCCCATTTCTCACTTTTCTTAACCACATTCAGGCATTCTCGGATACCTCCATTGTTTACACCTGCGGATCACCGGCAAAATTGTTCAAATCCATTGATAATGGTGAAACGTGGTTTGCACAAAATGTGCCTACGAATAAGTTCCTGCGCAGCCTTTCCTTTTTTACACCTAGTTTCGGTTTCGCCGTGGGCGATAGTGGTGTTATATTACATACTGAGAATGGAGGTTTGACTCCTGTCAGATCAGAAAAACCAAACCTCATACCATCATATGCGTCTTTGCATCCGAATTTCCCAAATCCTTTCAACCCAACAACGGAGATTCGTTTTACCTTGAATCGTTCCAGTTTTGTTACGCTAAAAATACATAACGTATTAGGGAAAGAAGTATCGAATATCATTTCAGATTGGCGGGATCCCGGCACGTATACTATCACTTGGGATGCAACCGGTTTCCCGTCAGGGATTTATTTTTGCAGATTTCTTGCTGATGATTTCAGCGAGGTACAGAAAATGATTCTCATAAAATAAGAGTCTTTACAAACTAACATGTCACTCCCCGCTAAAGAATCCCATGCTTGGCGGAATCAGAATTTGCCATAAATAAGGGGAATAAAAAATGACAGAGGTACAGAAACAGCCATTCAACAAACGAGCTTTATCCGCAATGATGATGTTCCTTTCATTTATTCTTTTGCCGCTATCAGGTATTCCTTTACACTATACTAGAACAAATATTAGTGAAGGCTTGCTTGATTATTTTTTGAGTAGAGGAAGCACAGGCGAAGGATTTTTTGAACATTTTTTAATGAGTGTTCATAACATGAGTGCATTAATCTTCGTCATCGCAGCGCTGATTCATATCGGCCTCAACTGGAAATCGTTAATGAAATACATTGCAACAAAGACAGAAGAGTATTTTCAATTCAGGAAAGAAATGATTATTGCCTTATTTACCATTATTTTAATGGTTGGTTTATTTTCATCTCATGCTTTTCATATACACTAATCACACAATTGCTCACTATAACCATGTTGAACATTGAACCCGCTCAATTGAGTTCATTATCTTTAAGCTCTTGGTCATTATCTATAAACGGAAAGGGTTTTACGATTCTCTTTAGCGACAGCCTGGTAGCCGGCAGACATTTCACCGGTATAATCTCATGACATTGTATTTTCGCACACTCATAATTCTCTTTGCCGTAATTTTTAGTTTTGTTCAACCGCAGCAGAAAGAATATTACACAACCAAAGTAGTACCGATACCTGATTCGTCGAAAATTCAATTTGACACACTCATCGTCACTAAAGTAGATGAGAATAAAATGAATCGCGGCTGGTTAAAACTTTGCAAAGGAATGTCTGTGTCTCAAGTGATAACTCTTATAGGCAAACCTACGGGGATAGAGTATAGTTCATTGGATGAAAGTGTCACGTGGCATTATGGAAAACGGACAATCGTCTTTGATAATATTAAAGAGACTCTCAGGTATTGGCGGAAGTAAAATGCAGAGATTAACCGTAAATACCCGGTGATATTGAACGCTGCCATAAAAATCAAAGAGAGTAAACACAGGCCGAATGAATTAATTGCTTTGTAATGAATAAAAGCAGACCACGGATGTGACCAGAATTATACACAAGCCGCAACCATTACCGTGAAGCAGATGCTTTCAAACCTGCCAAGCTCCTGTGTGAAAAGATTGTCTCCATCCCTCTACAATTGAATTATTCTAGTGCTCCGCACCGTGCGCTTTTAATACGAAGAAGTAACAAAAAAGGGATGGTGCGGGACGGAATTTTTTAACGATCGCCAGTTTCTGCTTTTC
>CAJBTU010000387.1 GCA_903958625.1 uncultured Ignavibacteriota bacterium
AGTATCAACATTTACTCGAAAATAATCAGGATGCATTGGGATATTCTCTGCGGTTGGGTAAAAATACAACGTATTTTTATATGCTTGATAAGCCGCAATTGTTGCCAATATTTAACCAGCTTACTGCCGATACACTGAAATATGATTGGACATCGGCAATTTATGACTTTGGCTACCCTCTCGAAATCTCAAGTTCATTTTACCGAACAAAAGATATGCTTCAGTTACTGGCTCCATTGCCGTTTCATAATCCTAATAGTCTTGAAGCTGAAATGGCCAACCAAACCATTCGTTTTCAAAAATCTCACCAATTCCTGCTCTGTTCAAACACATCCGTTACTTTCTGTAATCCAATCAACAAGGTACAGAACACATATCAACATAACCGAGCAGGCAAATCTAACGATCTTACGGCTGATTCGCTTCTTGTGAAATACATGGAGGGTCAGCGGATTGATATGTCAGCTTTTGTTGGTTTTATTCCTAATGCTTGTCACCAGGAAGTAACGCCCGCGTTTATTGAGAACGCAAATGCCAGTCCTAAAGTATCAGTGATTATCCCCTGTTACAAACAGGCTCAATATCTTAACGAATCCGTAGAAAGTATAATAAAGCAAACTTATCAAAATTATGAAATCATAATTGTCAACGACGGCAGTCCCGATAATACTACAGAGGTTGCTAAAAAGTTGATTGCGAAATATCCGAAACGAAGTATAAGGCTTTTAGAGAAAACAAACAGTGGTTTGTCTGATGCGCGTAATTATGGTATCCGGCATGCTAACGGTAACTGGATTTTACCTTTAGATAGCGATGACATGATTGCTAAGGATTATTTGCAGGAAGCTGTTCGGCAACTTGCAGCAAATCCGGAAATAAATTTGGTGTATTGTAATATGCAGGAATTCGGCGTGCGGAATGGGGAGTGGAAGCCTGGTGAATATACGAGGGAAACAGTTTTACAATGGAATACTTTTCCATACTGTTCACTCTATAAAAAAGATTTGTGGAATAAAGGTAAAGGTTATTATGCGGGAATACCATGGTGTGGCGAAGACTGGAATTTCTGGATCGAATCATCGAAATACAATTTAAGACCATTTCGTATTCCAGAAAAATACTTTTTATACCGCACGACCGGTAATAGCATGTATGATAAAATGTTGCCCTATTTTCATGAGGTCAAAGCATTTATCAAAACCCTGCATGCCGATCTATATAGTGGTGCGGAGATGGAAGAAGCTCTGCAAATAATTCGGAATCTGTCGGAAGAATCGCTTGGCAAACTTTTAGAGATTATTGAAAAACATCCAGATCTCTCTATGCCATATTTCTGGCTCAGCCTTATTTCAAGGTTAAATAGTCACCCTGACGCGGTGCCCAAATTGCTGGAAACATCAATAAGTGTGGCGAAAAAAGAAGGCGCAAAAGCAACAGAGCGATTAAATAAACTATTAGAATATCAATTGTCTTCGAATTATTCTGTTTCTCAAGATCAGAAGTCTTCATTTGGCGATAACCTTCAGCATGCAAAAAAAACCGGCATCACACCAAAGACGCTACGTTCTGAAAAAAAACATCTAACGATCAGTATTGTTGCGAGTGTCGGCAATATCGATCCGCATGGTTCAAACGGAGGCCTTGAAACAGCAACGATCAAAACGGCTGAAAGTTTGGCGGATCTAGGACATTCTGTTGCCATTGTTGCTAATGGAAAAACAAAAGAAGAAGTATGCAACGGAGTGAAATATATAACGTTCGACAATTGGAAAAAAAAGAAATATCCTGAATATCTTTCAAAAATTGATATTCTTGCCTTTGCATCAGGTCCGGATCTTCGAAGCTACGACTATGTTGATAAGAGAATTCCCAAGGTTGTTCTATTCCACCATCAGCAATTAGAATTTATACGCGGGGGTGATGCAAAATCGCTACTGAACAAGACCGCCAAAGCTGTCATCTGCGTGTCTAATCAGGTGTGCAACAATTTGACCGGAAGCGGAATTTCAATAAATAAGCTGAATGTAGTACACAATGGCATCGATCTTAGCACATTTTATCCTCGTGGGGTCGAACGAAATCCATTCAGGATTATGTTTGTGGGAGCTCATGTCCCTGAAAAAAATCCGCATCTCTTAATTGAAGCATTTCTTGAACTGGAAAAAAAGTTCAAGAATGCAGAATTGCATTTGTATGGGAGTGCGGCACTATGGGGGTCAGAGGAATATCTTAACAGACAACAAATCAATGAAAGATCCGCGAATATC
>CAJBTU010000388.1 GCA_903958625.1 uncultured Ignavibacteriota bacterium
CACCGTAAAGGTTTCCGTTTCCAGTGCCAGAATTGCCTTTACTAATCTTTGGTTGTTAGTGTTTTTCCAATTCATATTTTCACTTTAGCAAAGTAAAGTGGTTGTGTCAAATAATTGTTTGCCGTATATCTATATGCAGGCTTTTTGCCTTGACAAAAGGCTAATTTTGTAATAGGCTGTCTTGAAGTACCTGAACAAATAATAGTGACAAACTTGTCGCTAAAATATGAATCATAGCATAAAAAATGGGGAGGAAGACTATGTTAACTGTGCTGAGAAGTTTCATTGAGGATTTGCGGAGTAAATGGTTTTTGGCAGGGGATGATCAAGTTTGGCGGCGGTGGGTGGATCGAAATACGAGAGGGATGGATAGTCTTATCATTCTTCTTAACCAAGAAGTGCGGGAAAGCATAAAGCGGAGAGCGGTGTTTTTGCTGCTGGTACCTTTTCGGGAATATAATCCCATCTATTGGAAAGGGGTATTGAATGGATTTGACTACCGTTTTCCAAATTTCTTGGAAAAGCTTTCACCGGAGCTCTTAGATTATGCAGTTGCCCTTGTGATGGGTTTTTGCAAAATCTTAAAGCCCTTGCACTCTGATCGTCCAAAAATCATCATGCGTGAGGATGGCGTGCCTGTTGTAGTTCAAGATGAGTATCACAGTCCATTGTGTTTCTATAACGCTTGCATCATAACATTACTCGGAATGCTTCCCTGGAAAAGATGCGAAGAAATATTTCCGCTGCTCTCTCTTCGGGATATCTCGACTTTTGAGAGCCCGGAATGTGTTTCTGGCTATCATCCTTTTGAAACCCTTTTACGTATGCCAAAGATTGATATTGAGTGGAAAAAGAGAGTGGATCAGGAAATGCAAAAAATTATCGAACTTGAACGCTCTGGATTGACAAGTCCTCGTGAAGATTGGGAGGACGCATTGAGGTGCTATGCCAACATCATCCAGGCTCAGTTGCACAAGCAACTGAATTATTCACGCGATTTGTTTACATCTCAAATTGAATTTATTCTGGAAGAGCAGAATTTTGGCAAGCAACTGGTTGCTGACTATCAGTTAATCCGATTGCTTAAATATTTTTCTGGTGAAAGATACAAGTATTTGCGCCATCGCATTGCGCAGTTTGTCGTATTTGATAAATTTGTTATCTACGACATTGAAACAACTGCAGCTGCTAGTATAATTTTGGCGGAGTTTGGAACGCTTGATTCTGAGTTGGCTGAGTGCCTTAATAAGGCGTTTGCGGACAGTCGAGAAAGATCTGAGCTGCAGAAGTATTCGCAATTAAAGGAAAGAACAGCAGAAGAAGATCTTCTTTCTGAGATGGGATAAATTTTTTGTTAGGTTAATTGATTGTAAATAATGTCAAAAACGGGGGCAACATGATAAATGAAACGCTGGAAATGCTTAATGATAGGGGGCCAAAAGACCTGATTGTTTATATTCGGGAAAGATGTCCTGAAATAGAAACTGAACTCGATTGCTTCACGCTTGATGGATGCGACAGGCAAGAGCTTCTGGATATCATTTGTGACTATATCCATCCTGAGCTCGCAGAATTTTTACACAGTGACTGCAAACTCGAGCCGGGCTGCATCACATCTCCGGAATCCAAGACCTATGAAGAGCTCGATGACGAATAAGTTTAATTTCACTATTGTCATGAAAGGAGGATTGGATGAGTGAGCAAGATTTATTAGTTGAGCTTCTATTTATGGATGCAGACGCGCTTTTCGCTTATATCAAGCAGGAATGCGCAAACAGAGGAATTGAATATAAAATCGATTTCCTTGATAGCATTAATACGGGGTTTTTGTTCGACTTCATCGCCGAGAAACTCCACCCGGAGTTTGCGGCATGGATGCATAGCGATTATGCACTTCAGCCAGACTAATGCTGATTGAAGTGACGAGAGGGGTGTTCACCGAGTGGACACCGCCTCTTTTTTTATGTTTTCTATTGCGTGTCATGATTTGACAAGTGACTTTTTTGGGTGTATAATACTCTCTTAACAGTAATGAAGTACTTTGGAAAATTTGGGGGCATATCGCCCAAAATAATATGAAAAGGAGGATTGAAGATGGCTGAAAAAAGACGGGTGTTCGTTTCGATTACGGGCAATGAAGGCTTGGATTTGCTCAATCGAGTAATTGCAGCAGTTGGAAAGATGGTGAATGAAATTGTTGACAAACCGGACGATGCAGATCTGATTGTTGTTTCTCCAGCAACGGCGGCACTTCGAATGCTTAAGGAAAATGATGAGGCAAAAGTGTTGGTCGTTATTTTCCTTGGAGGGTTCAATGACTCAGAGGGAACCGCGGCGCGCGCATTGCGCAAAGCATATCCGGACAGGGTGGTTGTTGGGTACGTCGTTTGTCCTGGACCGGATCCGGAAGACGTAATGTTGGTTTCTTATCTTCTGGGAGCGCACGACAAACAAGCGGAGGAGGTGATAAATGAAGATCATGCTGGTTGATGACAAGAACAAGCATCGCAAAGCCGGCGTCAAAGATCTGACCGCAGCCGGACATGAAGTTGTTGCGTTTTCTGGTTATGAAGATGCATATAACAGTGTTCGAAGCGGCGAAATCTATGATGTGGCACTTCTTGACTTGCTCATGCCGGCAGAAGGCATGATGCTCGGCGGAGGAAGTCTTCAATTTCTCGGCCAACCGATCGACGTCGGCTTTTCACTGGCGATGATTCTGGCTTTCATGGGAATCAAGCGCATCGTCGTGGCGACGGATCTCAGCCATCACCACCATCCGGCCAGTGCCAGA
>CAJBTU010000389.1 GCA_903958625.1 uncultured Ignavibacteriota bacterium
CGTCGCTGACATTAGTTCCTTTAGAATATCCAGGATAATCAATAGTATGAAATCCATTTGATGTCTCTGTCGGATCTCCGTATTGAAGGGAATTCCAAATTGTTGCCCACAGTTTACCACGCTTTAAGGTCTGTTTTCCCCAGGTCACCTGAGCAGACAACACGTCTGAAAAGACCAGCATAAGAATCATCGCAATAACATATTTTTTCATGTTCACTCTTAAGCGTTATTAAAATTTTATTGACACTTGAAAATAGATTTTTTGCGGCGGAACTTCATAGGAATACCATTCCCAGATGTTCGGCTCCGAAAAATCATAGGTCTTTGGCAGCCGTTGACTGTCCGGCAAATTGGGATTTTCTATATAGAATTTCAGTCTGTCACCGTCCAACAATCGTAAAAATTTTGAATTCAGTAAATTTTTGATATCGATGCTGAATTCCGTTTGCAATCCTACAATGTCAAATCCTTTAGATATTTTAAAATCGATCTGATAATAATTGAACCACCGCATATTGTTCGGTTCGGTGGACTGATCACCCGGACCATGGTAGGTATATTGATCTCCGGTTCTCCACCAGAAATTTGAATAGATAAAAAAATCACTGAATGGACGAATACCGGCAATCTCAGGACCTTCATCTTTATTGATTGTAAAACTCGCCCATCCCTTAATGCGTTGATAATTTCCCCATGCTCCTCTTCCCTGCCGTAATCCTTTCGGCACATCAACATTTGCAGAACCGTCCTCGTACAATCGACTGAATCCGACTTCGCCGTTGAACGACCAATAAATTTCATGGCTCAATCCGAAATTGAACATCCCGTCGAACCGGGAATCCAATTTAGTCTCAATACCTCTCACATCGGAATATCCTGAATTACTGACCATCAGTGCTTTGGTTGCAGGATGGGCCAACGAATACACACCGGTGACAACATTCGCTTCATGCGATGCATCTTTATAGTAGCCTGTAAGATCGAGTTTTATAACATCTGCAATATTGTAATCGACTCCAAGTTCGTACTGAATCGTCCGTTCATATCCTAAGTTGGGATTCCCGTAATATCCCTGCCATTCGTCCATAAATGTCATTTGTTTTGCGTACGGATTAAAAATGCTGTCCCATGTTGTCGAATAATTCAGGAATGGAAATCCGAACATTTTCGTCCATGACGGGCGTTGATAGAAATGCCCATACACAAAATGCAGAACGGAATTCTCGCTCAGCGGATGTGAAATGCCAAGCCGTGGAGCAAATGCTGTTTTTAATGTTGTTCGTTCCATCTCAGGTGTTCCCGGAATTCCATCTGTTAATACTTGACCGGGTTTTGAAATGGTATCTACATTCAATGCCAGCGGATTATACATATTCTTCGGCGCGCTTCGGTTTTGGTTGAAAAAATCTCCGCGTATGCCAACATTCACGATCAGTCCGGGAAATTCTATTTTATCCTGCAGGTACAGATTCCCTTCATACGGCTTTCCCTTGAAGATATTCATGGAATTATTTCTACCGGGCTTGGACTCCGCCGCAAAGTTTTCATAATTAAAATCATGAGACTTGAAGGCAAAACCTGTTTTAATGTTGTGGGCCGTCGTAATCTGATTTGTATAATCACCTTTCAGCTGATACGATTGTGAAAAATCTTTCGTCCAGGTATGATAATAGGATAACAGGGTATACCGGGGATGCATTGAAATGACACTCGGCAGCCACAGTGTATCCGGGATACGGTTCTCTCTGTCCGAACGGTCCATACGATCACTTAAATAACTTGCTGTCACGTCGTAAAATGATTGTTCGTTGAGAACGTGAGTCACTTTGCCGTACAATTGAGACCAGCGCCTTAATTCCGGCCACTGTCGATAGATAGCGCCAAACAGATTAAATTTTGCCCGGGCATATTGTTCGTCTATCCTCATCGGAGCAAGCCACGTCGCTTCCTGTCCCATTTCCGAAGTATTTTGATTTGATGAAGTATAGTCTGCACTTTCATATCCACCAATAAATCCACCAATCCGTAATTTTAATTCTGGAGAGAATTTGTAGTTCAAGTATCCTTGAACATTATATTCAGGGTTATAGGGAATCGCTTGCGGAAATATTCCGACCCCCTGCTTAAATCGTCCAGAAGCAAGAAAACTTAATCCTTCAAAGACGCTCCCGTAGAGAGTCCCTTCAAATTCATATTCAGGACGCTCGGCATACTTGGCAAGAACATCGTTCGGTGTTGTCTGTTTTCGCCATGCCTGCAGGAGTGAGTCAGGATTCTTCTGATAGAATTGACTGTTCTTATCCTGTGACTGGGTAATCCAATAATTTATTCCTGTGCTGACATAATCGTTATTTTCTTTGCTGTACATATTCCTGCCGAAATGATACACTCCTGCCGGTCGCATTCTCCCTAACAACGTTCCGTGTATCCCTTCCGGCGCTTCTTTCGAAACAATATTGACGACGGCAGAACGCCCTTCACCATATTCTGCATTGTATCCGCCGGTCAATACGGAAATCTGTTCAATGGTGGAAGTATTGAAACCGGAATAATTATCCGATACTAATCCACTGTTTACAGAAAGATTGTCGATCATATAGACCGCCTGGACCATTGAACTTCCGCGAACATATCCTTTTGTTGTTCCCCGCTGCCATGCTAAATTTGAATTGTCACTGAATATACCTGCTTGAGTTTCAAGAACATCCTTAATTGTTCGCACTCCGGAATTCTCCAACACTTTGCTCGTAACAATCTGCTCGCTGGCCGTAAGATCTTTGTCAACAACAGGACGTTCTGCAATGATATTGACGACTTCCCCTTCAATCAAAGATACTTCGAGTGTAAAATTTTTCGTTGTTGTTCTGTCTATAATAATTGACACATTGCTGCTGTTAATTGTTTCATATCCCAACATCGATGCCGCTACCGTGTATGTACCGGGAGGAACATTCAGAATGAAATATTCTCCGTTCACATCGGTGGCAGCCCCCAGTTTCAGTCCCTTAATAACAACATTCACCCCGACAAGCGGCTCATTACTCGCTTTATCCGTAACCCTACCCGATAACTTGCCGGCATTTCCGGCAAAACTGCTGACTGATAAAACAACTGTTGCCGCAATTAATGCGGCAATTATTATTCTTCTTCGAAGGCTGGATGAGGTTTTCATGCAAAGGACTTCTTCGGTTAACATTATGCTTTTAATTTTTTTCTATTTTCGTACTATGAATTATGTTTTTCCGTGTTGAAATACGGGCTACGGAACTTCGAATGTTCAACTTCGGTTCCAGCAATAACGTCTTTCGCATACCATGGTGATTTTTCATTCTTCGGTAGAGAATAGCCACCGCCATCTCCGACAATTTTTTTATCGGTTGTTCAACCGCCGTCAGCGGCGGGGAGAGGTACGGCGTGAACACAGGATCATCGAATGTGACAAGTGAAATATCCTGCGGAACGCGAACACCGGCCTTTTTGCATGCATCAAGAGCACCAAGGGCAATAATATTTCCGGCGGTGAAAATTGCTGTAGGAGGATTCGCTAATTTTAAGAGATGTTTGGTTTCCAGATATCCATTCATCGCGCGGAAGTCATTACCGACAATAAGGTGTTTGTCCACAGCGATACCGGTATCATGTAAAGCAAGTTTATAACCCTGCAGCCGCGTTTCATTAGCGTATGACCCAGGCGTGCCTTGAATGAAAGCGATACGGGTGTGCCCTTCTTTGATCAGATAATTCATTGCGAACATTGATCCCTTCACATTGTCGACACTGACTGAGTCAACATCTACCGAATCGGAACAGCGATCGATCATGACAAGCGGAATATTAGCATCCCTGATCTTCTGGATGTGAGAAAATTCCTGACCGACTGACGCAATGATTAAACCATCCACTCTTTTTTCAAGAACCTTTTTTATTGCCGACCGTTCGATGGAGAGATCTTTGTCCGTATCGTAGACAATAAAATTGTAACCGCCTTTCCGCAGTTCGCCCGCAAGATTCTTGCAGACCGCAGAAAAAAAAGGATTGGCAATATCGGGAACAATCAATCCAATTTCGTACGTCTTCTGCATACGAAGACCGCGGGCAAGAGTGTTCAGACGGTATCCAAGATCCTTTGCCGTTTGCTGGACCTTTGTCTGGGTCTCTTCGCTGATTTTGTATTTTTTTGAATTGTCGTGAAGCACTCGAGAAATTGTCGAAACTGAAAAACCAGTTTTTTTAGCAATATCTTTGAGTGTTGTGGACATACGGTTCTGCTGAATATTGAATATTAGCTGCTTTTAGAGCGAAATGATTGACAATTGTGCAAACGATTGCATTATGGATTTCTTTTGTTATTCTTAAATACCACTAAGTTATGCAAACGATTGC
>CAJBTU010000390.1 GCA_903958625.1 uncultured Ignavibacteriota bacterium
CGGTGAATATGCTGATCCCACGGCAACGGCAACATTCGGGAAACGGTATTTATTCAGCAAACTGGTCAACAAACAATTATCGGCAAACATTCGGTTGAACTGGACTTTTACGCCGACACTCAGCCTTCAGTTATACATGCAGCCTCTTGTGTCGTCCGGATTGTATTCGGATTTCAAACAACTGCTTCGCCCAAAATCGGATGATTATTTGGTTTACGGAACCAATGGTTCTACCATTACTAAATCCGGTGCGGGGTATGTTGTTGATCCGGATGGAAGCGGACCCGGCGCAACACATGCCTTTGCTGATCCCAATTTTAATTACAAATCGCTGCGCGGCAATGCCGTCCTTCGTTGGGAATATTTACCCGGTTCGGCGATCTATATTGTCTGGACGCAAAACCGCAGCGATCAGGAGAATATTGGCGACCTTCAGTTCAAGCGATCGGTTGACAGGTTGATTAGTGCGAATTCGGATAATATTTTTCTGGTAAAGATGAGTTACTATTTCAACATGTGATTTCTACCCCAGTTATTCACTGCTCGCCGAGAAGAGTTCCAAAAAATTTGCCATAGAATTCAGAGAATATTTTGTATTTTATCTCCGAATTTATGGCAATTTTCTTGTAGGGTTATGAAAAAATTCTTCGCAACGAAACCGGAAATAATATCAGCGTTTTTGCTTTGGCTCATTGTTTTTGTGGTATATCTCAATACGCTTTCCCCTTCGGTAGGATTTATCGATAGCGGAGAACTGGCGTCCGTCGCAATGTTATTGGGTATCGCACATCCAACGGGGTATCCGCTGTTCACAATGCTGGCAAGGTTATTTTCGATCATTCCTATACCTGTCGAAGAGATTCTCCGTCTTAATATTTTCTCGGCGTTGCTGACATCAATGGCCGCAACCGTTTTTTTCTTTCTTCTTCTTGAACTGCTTGAATATGAAAAAAAAGAAAGACGGCATTCCGCCATCATCGCATCAGTCACCGCATCATTGGCATTAGCATTTTCAAGAACCTTTTGGTTTCAAGGACTGGCCATCGAGGTCTATTCGCTGCACGTGCTGTTGATCTGTACGGTGATGTACCTTTTCGTAAAGGGGGTAAAAACAGGCGGGTCCAGATGGTGGCTGCTGTTTGCCTATATGGTTGGCCTTTCATTTACAAACCATCTGACAACGATCTTGCTCGCTCCCGCTTTGCTTTACTGGTTCTTTGCCGAACACCGTTTTACGAAGAATGCATTTACTAAAATTGCCGTACTCACTATTCCATTCTTAGCCGGCTTATCGGCATATCTGTATTTGCCAGTTCGCGCCGCACAGCAACCATTGTTCAACTGGGGCAATCCGCAGTCCGTCGAGAGATTGTGGTGGCATGTTACTGGCAAACAGTTCCGTGTGTTTATGTTCACGTCGGGGGATGCCGCAAAAAAACAATTGAATTACTTCTTCAACAATCTGCCGAATGAGTATTTTATTCTGTTTCTTGTTCTGGCGACTGCAGGCTTCTTCATTCTCCTTTTTTCCGACAGGAAAAAATTCATTTTTGTATCGTTGTTGTTCGTTTCCTGCATCGCATATTCGATCAATTATGATATCCACGATATTGATTCGTATTTTTTATTGGCGTTCATTTCAATTGCTATGTTTATTGGATTCGGAGCCGAGAAGTTCCTTCGTCAGTGGCCAAGTTCGTTTGCAAAGAGAGTTGTCATTGCTTCTCTTGTTGTCGTTCTCGCACTTCAGGTGCAGGCGAACTATATGAAGATGGATCAGCGTCAGAACTATCTCGTCGAGGACTATACAAAAAGTATTCTCCTAAATCTTCCGCAGAACGCCGTCGTGATTTCGTATCAGTGGGATTATTTCGTTGCTGCGTCATATTATTATCAGCGGGTTAAGAATATCCGTCCCGATGTGACGGTGGTCGATAAGGAATTGTTGCGGCGGTCATGGTATTTTTCTCAAATGGAGAACATGCATCCGGAATTCATGAGGAGATCGAAAACCGAGACATCATTGTTTCTCAAAGAATTGTATAAATTTGAACACGAACTACCGTACGATTACAC
>CAJBTU010000391.1 GCA_903958625.1 uncultured Ignavibacteriota bacterium
CGGCACAACCAACGCACCAAAATCGTATTCCTTCACCGACAAATCCGTCAACGGCAAAACATCGTACCGCTTAAAACAGATCGACCGCGACGGTAAGTTCGAATATTCGCAAACTGTTGAAGTGACAGTAGCAAACACACCAAAAGAATTTTCCCTCGAACAGAATTATCCTAATCCGTTTAATCCCACAACAGCAATCGGCTATCAGCTTTCAGCAACCGGCTTCACATCATTAAAAGTGTATGATGCGATCGGCAGAGAAGTGGCAACACTGGTCAACGAAGTGAAGGATGCGGGAACGTACAGCGCACAGTTTGATGGTGCTAAATTATCGAGTGGGATATATTTTGCCAGACTTTCTTCGGATGGGAAAATACAGATACGGAAATTGATGTTGATGAAATAGTGTCAGAACAAGGAGGCAACAAAAGAAAAATTTCATATTAAATCACACCGTATTCATCGTTTAGCCGGTTACCGGTTGATTCAAACGTGTTGGGAAAGACGATTGGATGCAGTGCGCAGTCCAAAATAGATCAAATGCAATACCACGGGAGATAATCGGCTCTTCCGGAATGGACAATACATTAAATCAAAGGGAAACACCATGAAAGAAAAACTAACAATAATGATGTGTGCGTTACTACTTATTTCACCGGCAGTGTCCGCTCAATCGTTTGCGGGGGGAGACGGTACATCGGGCAATCCCTATCAGATTGCTACCGCCACTCAACTTAGTGATGTAAGAAATTACCCTACAAAATCATACATCTTGAATAATGATATCGATCTCAGTTCCTATCAAACTAGTCCGGGATGGTTCCCGATATGCGGAACGGGGCCTTCATTCAGCGGCGATTTTGATGGTAATGGTTACAAAATAACCGGATTGGTGATCGACAGATCGAGCACACAGTATGTTGGGCTGTTTGGATATACAGTATTGGGCACGATTAAAAACCTTGGCATTGAAGGTGCCTCAGTCAAAGGATCGATGGATGTTGGTGTATTGGCAGGGATTACCAATGGAGGAACGGTGACGAATTGTTATGCGAAAGGAACAATTCTTCCAGGGACATCCAACTCACACGTCGGCGGTCTTATCGGGCAAGCGACGAATAATTTCTCGCCCGCGAGAACAAGTTCCATCAACAACTGTTACGCCTCTGTCAGCATAACAGCTACCACAGGTCAGTTTATCGGTGGTCTGATCGGATATATGACCGCTACGACTACAAGTGGAAATAAGACAAATGTTGACAAGTGCTACAGTGTGGGCGCGGTGACCCGAGCGGCACCCTATGGCTCAGGCTTCATCGCCGATAGTTACATAGCTAACGGCGGATCAGTATCGGTGACAAATTCGTATTGGGATAAAGATGCATCCGGGAACACATTTTCTCCATTTGGTACAAGCAAAACAACAGCGGAAATGAAAACCCAGGGTACGTTTTCCGGATGGGATTTTACCGCCAGCACCGGTGTCTGGGAAATTGTATCGGGATATTATCCGCGTCTACAAATTGTGCAGGATAATGCTCTTCCTGTGGAATTGACATCACTCACCGCAGAGATCGCAGAGAAAAGCGTAGAATTGAAATGGAACACCGCAACCGAAACAAACAACTACGGCTTCGAAATTGAACGCTCAACAACAACTGGTCACCCTGAGCAAGCGAACGCGTCGATCTACGATCCTCTACGAGGTCGTAGACCCGTAGGGAAGGGCGACTGGAACAAGATCGGCTTCGTTGAAGGAAACGGCACAACAAACGCACCAAAATCATATTCCTTCACCGACAAATCCGCCAACGGCAAAACATCGTATCGCCTAAAACAGATCGACCGAGACGGCAAGTTTGAGTATTCGCAAAC
>CAJBTU010000392.1 GCA_903958625.1 uncultured Ignavibacteriota bacterium
AAATTAGAGGAAATATTTTTTGACTTCAGGAACGAAGAAGTGACGTCATGATTCATTGTATAGTTCACATTGTTGACAATGAACCAACAATAAAATCTACTTTGAAAGAATTTCTTACCGCGCCGATGATAAAACGTCTTCAAACACGGAGAGGAATTGATCAAATTCTGTTTTCCCTGCGATTAGCGGCGGGAGTATTCTTATAACGGTATTTGCGGTAGAATTTACAAGCACCCCTTTTTGTAAAATTGCCTCAACAATTGGTGAACTCTCTACCGTCAGGTCAATGCCTATCATATAGCCATACACGCGGATTTCTTTTATAATGGGAAATTTTGCTTTCATTTCGACTACTTTTGCTCTGAAATAATCAGCATTATCTACTATGTTCTTCAAAAAAGATTCTGTCATGACCGTATCCAGAGTTGCAACACCCGCAGCACAGGCAACTGGATTTCCACCAAATGTGGTGCCATGAACACCATACGTCCAAACATCGGCAACTTTTTGGGAACCGATTATGGCTCCCACAGGAAGGCCGCCGCCAATTGGCTTAGCAACAGTGATAATATCGGGTACGATGCCGAAATGCTGAAATCCGAAAAGTTTTCCTGTCCTTCCAATACCGGACTGAATCTCATCCGCCACGATTAAAAACCCATACTTTTCGCGCAGCGCACTTAATGCTTCAATGAATTCCTTTGTTACACCAACGATACCACCTTCGCCTTGAATGAATTCCAGGAAAATTGCCGCTGTCAGTTCATTTACTTTTGCATTAAGGTCATCAATACTATTGAATTCAATCGAACCAAAATCCGGCAGAAATGGTTCATAACCTTCCCGGTATTTTTCCTTATCCATCAGCGAAAGCGCTCCCATTGTTCGACCGCTGAATCCGTTGCTCATACCAAAGATGGCTTTTTTTCCGTTCTGTTTTCCCCATTTGCGGACCAACTTGATGGTCCCTTCAATTGCCTCCGTACCGCTATTAGAGAAGAATATCTTATCAAATCCCGATAGCGACAATAACCGTTCTGCCAATTGAATCTGAGGTTCCTGGATGAAAAAATTGGAAAGATGGGTATATTTGCGGACCTGTTCGTCCACAGCTTTAATGATGGCCGGATGCGCATACCCCAGAGCATTTACTGCTAATCCGGAGAACATATCGAGATATTTTTTCCCATCCTTTGTGTAAAGGTAGCATCCTTCACCGCGCTCTACTTCAAGCGGAAGTCTTTTATACGTGTGGAAAAAAAGTCGGGATTCTTTTTCTTTAAGGTTCATTCTAATTCTTTAGGAGGCTGCAGCGTTGAAAATAATATGGAAAAGAAATTCACTTTTGAAGTAAGTTCATCAACCGAACCATTGTTTTGGATTTGAAAATCGGAGAGTTCAAGCAGTTCTTCCATGGATATCTGGTTCTTCATGCGAGCTTTTATCTGTTCTACCGTTGTGTTGTCCCGTTCAGAGATCCGGATTACCCTTTCGTCCTCTTCCGTCACAATTGCCAGAACGTAATCAACGAGCTCGAACATACCGGATTCGAACATTAAAGCCGCTTCAACAATGGCAAATTTTGAATTGCCGAAATCACGATGTTTCCACTCTTGAAACGAATGAAATACTCTGGGATGAACGATAGTGTTGAGTATTTCCAGCTTTCCGGGATCATTGAATACAATGCCGGCAAGTTTTTTTCTGTCCAATTTCTTCGATGCGTCGATTATGTCGGTTCCGAATTCATCGGCGATTTCCTGAAGGGCTTCCCCTTCCGATATCTCTTTTGCAACAGCATCAGCGTAAAAAACCGGAGTTCCCTTTTTTCCGAACATGGAACAAACGGTCGATTTTCCGCTTCCAATGCCGCCCGTAACTCCGATAAAAATCATAGACTAATACTATTTAGCGATAGAAACAGATCTCACTTCTCTTATCACGACAACTTTAATTTGTCCAGGATATTCCATCTCCTGTTGAATCTTGTGTGCGATATCATGCGCCAATTGGTCCGCCTGTGCATCATCAATCTTCGTGTGTTCAACGATTACTCTGATCTCTCTTCCTGCTTGAATTGCATACGTAGCCTGAACGCCTTTGAACGATTTCGCGATCTCTTCAAGTTTCTCTAAACGCTTCGCATATCCTTCCACCGACTCGCGTCGTGCACCAGGACGAGCGCCGCTAATGGAATCAGCCGCTTGAACAAGTGCAGCAATAGGATGTTCCATGGGAATATCATCATGATGGGCTCCGACAGCATTGACGACGATCGGATTTTCATTATACTTACGTGTCATTTCTAGCCCGATGACAGCGTGCGGTCCTTCGATACTTCTGTCGGCAGTTTTGCCAATATCATGGAGAAGACCGGCGCGTTTCGCCATGTTTACATCAATTCCCAGTTCTGCAGCCATAACTCCGCAAAGATAGGCAACTTCGATGCTGTGCTGGAGAAGATTCTGGCCGTAACTGGTCCGGTATTTCATCTTGCCGATATGCTTGACGATCTCATTGTGAGCGCCAGGCAGACCTACCTCAAGCAATGTATTTTCCCCCACCCGGACAACTTCCTCTTCCAGTTCGATCTTTACTTTTTCCACAACCTCTTCGATACGGGCAGGATGGATCCTTCCGTCAGCGATGAGGCGTTCGAGTGATACTCGTGCAACTTCTCTACGAAAAGCATCAAACCCTGACAGGATAACAGCTTCGGGTGTATCATCTACGATAACATCTACGCCTGTTGCAGCTTCAAATGCACGGATGTTTCTCCCTTCGCGTCCTATAATCCTCCCCTTCATTTCGTCACCTTGTATCTGTAATACGCTTACCGTAGTTTCAACGGCATGGTCTGCGGCAGAACGCTGAATTGCCTGCACAATAACCTTTTGCGCTTCACGTTTAGCCTCTTCTTTTACCTTGTCACGGATATCTTTCAGGGTCTGCGAGGCTTCCGTCTTCACAGAATCGATCAAATTATCCAATAAAAGTTTGCGTGCTTCGTCGCGGGACATTCCAGATGCGCGTTCCAGGCGGGTATTCTCATCGGCGATCATCCGGTCAACTTCAGTCAATTTCTGCGTAAGATCGGAGGCTTTCAGTTCATTTTGTTTTTGCTGGATCTGAACATCTTTTTCCTTCTTGCTCAAAAGTTCTACTTTACGGTCGATGTTCTCTTCGCGGGAATCGAGCTGTTTTTCGTAGGCCTGGAGTTTGTTCCGTTTTTGATTCGCTTCATTTTCAAACTCGTGCTTCTTCTTGTACCATTCGTCCTTCACTTCCAGCAGTTTTTCCTTCTGAATGGCCGCCGCATCACGCTCAGCATCAGCCAGAATCTTCTTTGATTGTTCTTCGGACGATGCGATCTTGTTCTTCCCGATCTTATTATTAATGAACCATCCGGCAAAAAACGCCGCTACGGTCATTACTGCTCCAAAAATTAAAAATTGAATTTCCATAATTTCTCCGTTTAAAATAAACAACCCGCACAACAACCTCAGACAAGTGTAGAAAGAACCCTCTTTCTTATACACAGTGGGCGCCGCCAAACCGTTTCTTACTTCCACCGTTTGCTATTCCGCGCAAGGCGGACAACCCGAAGGCTTTTGCAAAAATCAAACGTGAGTTTGATTGAGGCCTGTAATATTACGCTTATGAGCTAAGCTCCCTATAAATAAAACTATAGGTTCTTTATTTATGTTGTCTGTGGCTGACAGTGCGGGTATTTTTAAACTTTTTATTCTCCTTTTTCTTTACGGCTCCGTGCTGTTAATGCTTGTATCAAGGTAATTCGTAATCTTTGACAATTCATATTCAAGGGAAGATACGAGATGAGAACCTTTTTCTTTTTCTTTGTAAAGATCTTCAGTGATATTCAGCGCAGCAAGAACAGAAATAGTCAACGGAGGTTGCTCTGGTATCTTATCGTGAACGCTGTTAATCATAGCATCCACATGATTGGCAACTTTCTTAGTGAACTCTTCGCTATCTCCGCGAAGAGGATATTCAGAACCGAATATTTTTACACGTACGCTTTTTCTGTCCATAGGTCGTAAAGTAAAAGTGAGTTTCTGTCAGCCGGGAAAACTTACCTTTAAGGTGTTAAGTATTGATCTAACTTTGAAATTACACTCCGCAATTTTTGCTGAAGAACGCGTTTTTCGTCTTCTTCTAGATTGATGGCGGCATTCTTTAATGCCGAAGCGGAATGCAGTTTTTCTATCTGTGACTGCAGGGTCGATGCTTCATTTTTTGCGTGTTTTGCTTCTTCTTCCAGCTCATCGATCTTCAACAACAGTCTCTTTTTCTCTTCCCGCAGAGTGGAAATAAGAAGAGATGCTTCTCGAGCTTTATCCCATAGTGACGACAGCGCATTCTCAACGCTATGCACGGCATCAGACGATTCTTGTTCTAAGTTTTGGTCCACCATTAAATACTTCGCAAAGTTGCTTCAAATGTTTTTGTTACGGATTGCACTATAACTGTGATCATCGAATCAATTTCTGCATCCGTCAATGTTTTTTCTATTGAATTTATTTTTAACGAAAATGCAACGCTCTTCATCCCTTCTCCCAGCGCAGGTCCCTCAAACAAATCAAAAAGCGTGACCGCCGTTACCTGCAACCCTCCCGCGAGTTTCATCACTTTCTCGATCTCCCCGACACTTACCGATTTCTTTACAATAAATGAAACATCACGAGTAACTGTCGGGAATTTCGAAAACCCTTTGTAACTTCTTGCCGATTGAAGCTTTGTTAGCAAATCAAGATCGATTTCAGCAAAAAATACATTATGTTCAATCTTGAATTTCTTTAATGATTCCGGCTTTACCTTCCCGAGGAAACCGATATAAGTGTTATTGATTTCAACACCTATAGTCATTTCAGTTAAAGAAGTTGGTGCATTGTAATAAATTAAATCACTATTGTCAAGACCAATACCCCTCAGTAGCGACAAAACAAGACCTTTAAGGTCAAAAAGATCAACCTGACGCTGTTTTTCATGCCAGGAAAGCAAGTTTGACTCGCCGGAGAGACAAATTCCAATACAATTTTTTTCCTTATAACCTTCAATGTATGTCGATTTAATGTTACCCACTGCTGCGGAAAATACTGTTCCTATTTCAAACAAATGAAGCCGTGACACTCCGTGATTGTAGTTATAGGCAATTGTCTGGAGCATTGTCGCTAACAACGTCGGTCGAAGAGTTTCAAGTTCAACACTTAACGGATTCTTGACAGTGACAAGATCACTCCCAAATATTTTTGCGGTCGGAGTATCGATGAGACTGTTTGTCAGAACTTCATTCAAACCGTTTGATTCACACCAATGACGAACAGAAAATACCTGCTGCTCAAAATGTTCCGGTGCACTGAACATCACTTCACCGGAAGTTTTGTTTTCGATGTTATCATATCCATAGAGACGGGCAACTTCTTCAACAAGGTCAATTTCCTGATCGATATCCGGACGGAATGTCGGTATCGAACAGATAAATTCATTCTTCTCTTTTCCCGGTGTGATGTTGATCCCAATCGATGCCAAGAATTTTACAATCTGCTGCACTGTAAGCGATGTTCCAAGAATTGCATTTACTCGATCTGCTCTTAACGCAATATTCTTTTCTGATATTTTTTTCGGATAGTGATCAATTATCCCGGCGACCACGGTTCCGCCGGAAAGTTCGGCAATCAAATGTGCAGCACGGGCGGAAGCTTCATCGGTGATATTCGGATCGATCCCTCGTTCAAACCGGAACGATGCATCGGTGCTGATGCCAAGCCGCTTTGCCGTCTTACGTACACTAACAGGCGAAAAGTATGCTGCCTCAAGCAGCACCGTACTGGTCTTTGCCGAAATCTCTGAGTTCAGTCCACCCATCACCCCACCAATAGCAACGGATTTTTCACCGTCGCAGATCATCAACTCATCTCCAGAAAGTTCGTGAACTTTCCCGTCAAGCGACGTAAACTTTTCCCCTTTATCCGCACTCTTCACAACGATGGTATGCTGTGCAAGATGATCATAATCAAACGCATGCAGCGGTTGACCATACTCCAACATCACAAAATTTGTTGCATCAACAACATTGTTGATCGGACGAAGACCGGCGGCATTCAATAACCTTTTCATCCACTCCGGTGATTCCTTCACTTCCACGTTTTGAATGATGCGGACAGTGTATCGCGGACAGTCCGCCGTATTCAATACGTTCACTTTGGCTAGTTCGGTAACACTATTTTTTGGGTTATCAAAACGCTTAACCTTCGGGCTGATACATTTCGTATTCAATGCCGCCGCAAGATCTCTCGCAATGCCAAGATGACTCAAACAATCGGGTCTATTCGGAGTTATACCGATCTCTAATGCAATATCATTCACTCCAAGATAATCAGCCAACGGAGTTCCGATCTGTGCCCCGGACTCTAAAACTTTAATTCCACTTGCATCATCACCTATTCCCAATTCATTTTCAGAGCAGATCATTCCGTACGATTCGACTCCTCGGATGCTGACCTTGGACAAAACAAACGGTTTGGCGCCTGGATCGTGCTGATTGTGCGGCACGGTAGTACCAACTACGCCAACAATCACCTTTTGCCCTACCGCAACATTCGGTGCACCACATACGATCTGCAGCGGATCCCCTTCATTTGATACGCGGACCTTGCAAAGTTTGAGCCTATCGGCATTCGGGTGGCGCTGACTATCGAGAACCTCGCCAACAAAAAAACCTTCAAACTTTTTACCGAGATGATCGATCGATTCCACTTCAAGCCCAAGGCTTGTCAGCGTTTGCGCCACATCTTCAATGCTATTATTTAGATCAATATATTGTCGTAACCAATTATAACTTATACGCATACAGGTCTTATTAAAACTGATTTAGAAATCGCAAGTCATTTTCAAAAAATATCCTAATATCATCAATACCATACCGCAGCAACGAAATACGGTCGACCCCCATGCCGAAAGCATATCCGGATACTTTTTCCGGGTCGTGGCCGCAATTACGAAGCACGTTCGGATGGACCATACCGGCACCAAGCACTTCCAGCCAGCCAGACTGTTTACAGATCCTGCATCCATTTCCTTTACACAGGAAACAGGTAATATCCATTTCCAGGCTTGGCTCGGTGAATGGGAAATAACTGGGTCGAAACCGGTATTTAATGTCACTCCCGTAAAAATTCTTGGCGAAGGTTACCAGTGTTCCCTTCAGATCGGCAAATGTTACATTCTTATCCACGTAAAGTCCGTCAACCTGATGGAAAAAATAATTGCTCCGTGCACTGACCGCCTCATTCCTGTAAACACGGCCAGGCATGATCACGCGCAACGGTAAAGGACGGCTTTTCATCACGCGCACCTGTACGGGCGTCGTATGGGTGCGGAGAACGATATCATCCTTAACAAAAAAAGTATCCTGCATATCTCGGGCCGGATGATTCGGAGCAAAGTTCAGTGCTTCAAAATTATGATAGTCATCCTCGATCTCCGGTCCGTAAACGATCCCAAAACCCATGGAAACAAAAATGCTCTTCATGTGTTCCAGTGTCTGTGTTATGGGATGACGTGTCCCCCTCGGTCTTTCTCTTCCAGGCAAAGTAATGTCGATGTCGTTTTTCTGTTCAGAAAAAGAAGACTGCAGGGATTCTTTGAGCAATTCAAATTGCGCTTCCACAGACTTCTTTAAAGTATTGATCTTTTGACCATACGCCGGTTTTTGATCTCCGGGAACGGTCTTTAACGCCTCGTATAACGAAGCAAGTTTGCCGCTGCGTGACAAAAATTCAATACGGAATTTTTCCAGCGCATCGGTGGTGGAAATTGCCGGCAGGATCCTATCAATCTCGGACTGCAATTCGGTTATTTTCTGGTCAAGCATACAATCACACTATCGATTAAATAAAAAACTCCCCACCGCAGTTCGTAAGAATGATGCGATGGGAAGTTTTAAATTACGCTTTAACAAAGTTTACAATCTCGGTAAATGCTTCGGGATTGTGCACAGCAAGTTCCGCCAACACCTTTCTATTGATATTGACTTCCTTCTTGTTCAATCCAGCGATGAGTTTAGAATACGTGATACCATGCATTCTGGCCGCCGCGTTGATACGCGCGATCCACAATTGACGGTATGTTCGTTTTTTTGCTTTACGATCGCGATATGCATACTGCATCCCTTTATCCAAGTGATGCTTTGCAATGCTGATCAGTTTACTTCTCGCACCCCAGTAACCTCTCGCTTGCGAAAGAATCCGCTTGCGACGGCGATGGGAGGCAACTTTATTCTGCGAACGAGGCATAGTTGCTCTTCTCCTTATTGATTAATAAATGGAACAGTGAATTAAATTACAACAACAGCATTTTGATCTTCTTTGAATCCGGTTTTGACACCAATCCGGATTTACGCAGACGGCGTTTACGCTTTGTCGTCTTGCTTGTCAGAATATGACTGCGGTTCATCTTGCGGCGTTTGATCTTGCCTGATGCAGTGAGTTTGAATGTTTTACGCGCGCCGCTGTGTGATTTCATTTTTGGCATATCGTCTACCTTAATTTATAGTTGTGCTTGTGCTTTTTCCTGTTCCAATTTAATTTTTTCGACTCTTGCTTTTGCCGTCTTGTCCGGCGTGAAGATCATGATCATGAAACGGCCTTCCATTTTTGCCGGTTGATCGACCTTTGAGTATGCCGCAAGCCGCTGTTCCAATTCAGCCAACAACTTGTATCCATGATCCTTATACGCGACTTCCCGTCCTTTGAAGATAACGGTTGCCTTAACTTTGTCGCCGTCTTCTAAAAATTTTATTGCATGCTTTGTTTTGAACTCAAAATCATGCGTATCGGTATTCGGATGAAATCGCAATTCCTTCAATTGAGAAACATGCTGATGTTTCTTCTGCAACTTCTCCTTTTTTTGGATCTCATATTTGAATTTCCCGAAATCCATGATCTTACAGACCGGCGGATTTGCTGTCGGTACCACTTCAATGAGATCTTTACCCCTTTGTATAGCAATTGCCAAGGCTTCTTTGGGGGACATGACTCCAACTTGTCCTCCGCCATCTTCTATCACGCGAATGACATCTCCGCGAATTTCTTCGTTAATACGAGGTCGCTTTTCTTTAATAAGAATCTCTCCTATTGTTAATAAAACAGTGTTTCAATATACTAATTTTCCTGCAATAATTTCTGCATTACGTCATTTACCGACATCACTCCAAGATCACCGTGCTTATGCTGCCGAACCGAGACCGAATCTGCCGTCTTCTCTTTTTCGCCAACCACCAGCATATACGGCACTTTTTTCATTTCGTGTTCGCGGATCTTGTAGCCAATCTTTTCGTTCCTTGTATCTATTTCGACCCGTAATCCTGCATCATTCAATTTTGAAACAACTTTTTCGGCATATTCCATCTGCGCATCGGTGATGGGAAGAACCACTGCCTGGACCGGCGCCAGCCAGAGCGGAAAATCACCAGCATAATGCTCGATGAGTAATCCGACGAAGCGTTCCATGGATCCGAAAGGAGCCCGATGGATAATGACGGGGCGATGTTTCAAACCGTCCGCGCCGACATATTCCAGCTGAAATCTTTCCGGCATCACATAATCCACTTGAACTGTTCCCAATTGCCATGTTCTTCCAATGGCATCTTTCACCATAAAGTCTATCTTCGGTCCGTAAAATGACGCTTCTCCGATCCCGATGAAATAATTCAATCCCATTTCATCGGCGACTTCTTTAATTTCGCGCTGTGCAAGTTCCCAGAACTTTGCATCACCGCCGTACTTCTCCACATTTTTTTCATCACGATAGGAAAGTCGTGTCGTCACCTGCATTCCAAATGTCGCAAAAACCAATTGCGTTAGTTCAACGGTATTCTTTATCTCCTGCTTCAGCTGATCGTGCGTGCAATAGATATGTGCATCATCCTGTGTAAAACCACGAACGCGTGTGAGGCCGTTCATTTCGCCTGATTGCTCATACCGATAGACAGTGCCAAATTCCGCTAAGCGTACCGGCAGGTCACGATATGACCTTGGCTTTGATGAATAGATCTGGTGATGATGCGGACAGTTCATCGGTTTCAGAAGAAACTGTTCGCCGCTTTCCATCGTGATCGGGGCAAATTGCGAATCCTTATAATACGGATAATGCCCGGATGTCTTATACAGTTCCAAATTGCCAATGTGCGGAGTAATGACCGACTGATATCCGCGTTTTCTCTGTTCAACACGTAAAAATTTTTCGAGATTCTCTCGCAGAATCGTTCCTTTCGGCAGCCAGATGGGCAGACCGGAACCGACTTTCGGAGAGATCATAAATAATTCAAGTTCGACACCAAGTTTCCGGTGGTCGCGCCGTTTTGCTTCCTCTAAACGGAACAGATGATCATCCAGTTCCTGTTTTGTGGGGAATGTGATGCCGTATATCCGCTGAAGCATCTTGTTTTTTTCGCTTCCGCGCCAATAAGCACCCGCGATGCTCAGCAGTTTTACAAATTTAATTTTCCCTGTTGAAGGAATATGCGGACCGTAACAAAGATCCGTAAAGTTTCCCTGATGATACATACTGATCTGCTGGCCTTTGAATTCTTCGAGCAACTCCAGCTTATACGGATCACCTTTTTCTTTGAAATACGCTACAGCCTCTTCCCAATTCACTTCTTTCCGTTCAAAAGGAACATCACGCTTCGTCAATTCGGCCATCTTCTCTTCCAACTTCTTCAGATCTTCGGAAGTGAGAGAATGATCACCCATATCGATGTCGTAATAAAAACCATTTTCTATTGAAGGCCCGATCCCAAATTTTGTTCCGGGGAAAACCGCTTCGATCGCTTCAGCCATCACATGAGCTGAACTATGCCAGTATGTTGACTTCCCGTCTTCATTCTCCCAGGTAAGGATCTTGATCACTGCATCGGAATTGACCGGGCGGTGAAGATCCCATACTTCTTCGTTAACAGAGATCGCCAATGCTTTTTTTGCCAGCGAGTTGCTGATACTTTCGGTGATCTGCATGCCGGTAATTCCCACGGGGAATTCCTTTGCCGCACCATCCGGAAATGTAATTTTAATTGATGACATGATTAAATAATCAAAAAAAAATCGGAGAAAATTGCAATCTCCGATCTTCACTATCGTAAATTTTGCTTAGTTAATTTAGCAAAAAACGCTCTAAAATGCAATAAATGACTACAAATTCTCCAATAAAAAGTTAGTGAGAAGTGTATAAAGGTGAAGCCGCGTGACCCCACCGCCGATGCCATGGTTTTTGTTCGGATAATACATTGTTTGGAACTGCTTATTTGCCTGCTCTAACGCCGTTACAAGAGTCACGGAGTTCTGAAAATGAACGTTATCGTCACTTGTACCGTGGACTAACAGGAATTTGCCTTTCAGTTTTTCCGCATGATTGATCGGCGAGCTGGCTTTGTAGCCTTCAGGATTGTTTTGCGGCGTTCCCATGAAGCGTTCTGTATAGATGTTATCATAGAATTTCCAATGAGTGACTGGAGCAACAGCTATTGCTGTCTTAAAATACTCTGCCCCAACTAATATTGTTAGACTGGACATATATCCGCCATAGCTCCATCCCCAGATACCAATTCGGTTCTTATCCACATACGGCAACGATGCAAGATACTTTGCACCTTCAACCTGATCGTTCACTTCCCACTTACCAAGATTCTTATATGTAATTTTTTTGAAAGCCGCTCCTCTTGCTCCTGTTCCGCGGTTATCGGTCATAAAAACAAGATACCCTTTCTCGGCCAGCATTGAATACCATAAAAAAGAACTTCCCCCCCATGAATTACGGACTACTTGCGAACCCGGTCCGCCATAAGTATAGACAAGAACAGGATATTTTTTTGTCGAATCGAAGTTTGACGGTTTCAGCAGACTTGCATTCAACAAAACGCCATCTGAAGTTTTGAAAGAAATAAATGAAGTATTTGCCAATGAGTATTCTTTCAATACTGGCATTTCATTCTCTTCGATTGAATATAATCCCTTTCCGTCGTTCTTCATCATTTTAATCTTGCCGGGAACCGTTATGCTATTGTAATAACCAAGATAATTCTCGAACGTCGGGGAGAAATTTGCCGAATGTGTCCCCGGTGATGACGATAATTGTCTCTTCTTTGTTCCATCAAGTTTAATGGAAAATATTTGTCTGTCTATAGGAGATATTTCCGAAGAGGTAAAATACAATAACCCATTTTTTTCATCAACGCCGTAGAATGTATCGACATCCCATTCTCCTTTCGTGATCTGGTTCATCATTGTACCGTCATTTCGATAGAGATAGAGATGATTATATCCGTCGCGTTCTGATAACCAGGTAAATGTTCCGTTCTTCAGAAAACGTAGATCGTTGTGAACGTCCAACCATGTGTCACTTTTTTCTGAAAGAACAGTTTTCAGCGTTTTATTTGTTATATCATAATACATCAATTCGATGGAATTCTGTTCCCGATTTAATCTCTGCAGAGAAAGGATATTTTTGTCTGCAGTCCATTGCATTCTTGGGATATAGATATCGTCATTTGAGCCAAGGTTGAGCCATTCGGTCATCGCAGTAGCGACATTCAGAACACCAACTTTCACGATCGAATTAGGGTCGCCCGGTTTCGGATATCTCATCTTGATGAGGTTCAGATGTGTGGAATCCCATTCGGTCATCGTATATTCGGGAACACGGTTCTCATCCAACTGCCAAAAGGCAATGTAAGTTCCGTCAGGAGACCAGCGCCAACCGTCAGAAATACCGAACTCTTCTTCGTACACCCAATCAAATTTTCCGTTGATGATATGTTCCGTGCCGTCGGCCGTTAACTGAGTTTCTTTTGCCGCAGCAATATCATAGACAACAATATTGTTTTCCCTGACATATCCGATCTTTTTCCCGTCCGGTGAAAATTTTTGGTTGTATTGCGGTACTGTGACATTGGTGACCCTGATGAATTTCTTTAACTGGATATCGTAAAGGAATAAATTACCAGCAGGTGTCAACCTGGAAAGATACTGCTTATCCGGCGGCGACGAAACGAAGAGTATCTGTTTTTCATCCGGCGACCATTGATAGGAACTGAAACGGAAGGCCGGGTCTGATTCGTTCATTTTCAACATTGATCCGGAAACGATCAATTTCTTCGATTTTTCTTTCACTGACCATAGAAACACACCGGACGATTTTGAAGTCGTATCCGTTTCGAGAAATGAATACGATTTCCCGTCGGACATCCATTGGATACCGCGAACAGATTTGGAAGCGAATTTAGAAGAACCGAAAATGTCTTCTATGGTAAATTCTTTCCCTCCGGCGAAGATGGAAAGTGAACCCATAATTAAGAGCACACAATAGCGTAGAGATTTCATTTTCATAACATTCCTTTGTAATTAATGTTCACTTAAGTTACGGAACACGGTTCTAAACTTTAATGGTTCGACGCGTCCTGATAATCATTTGCTATAACTCAGGATATCATCGGGACTTGCTCACCATAACCGATATATTGGGTTTGAGTATGGTGATTTAGTCATTAAGAAAAGGTAAGAAAGGATTACGGCGTGAGCAAGAAGAATTATGAAGGATTAGTTAACGCTATAGACTCTTCAAAGAAATGCCGAAGATGGAGTCATACTTAAAAACTAAGAAGTCGGCAGAACCTATCACCTTCCCGATGCTTCGCATCGGGACGCTCTAAACCATTCCTTTAACAAAATGATATTATCAGATTTGCTGATTATGTTCGATGTATAAGGGAGATTGAATTTCAGCGGGAGAAAAATGTAGAATGCAGCTTTGTTGTGGACGCTATAGGATT
>CAJBTU010000393.1 GCA_903958625.1 uncultured Ignavibacteriota bacterium
GTTCTTTTGGAGCGGATATCGTTTCATCAGGCGATATTGTGCAGTATTTTGAAGCCCGATGGTCCGAAAAGCAATACAATGATGCCCAAGATACGGCAAATATTCTGCTGCGGACAATTGATATGGCATTCGCCTATATCGGAGAACAATTGCGGAGCGGAAAAAAGGTCACTGAATACGACGTACAGCAATTGATCATGGGGGAATTCCAAAAGAACTCTCTTACAACGTATGCACCGGCCAATTGTTCAGTCAATGGTAACGGTGCGAATCCGCATTATGATCCCAGTTCCGAAGAATCATCCGAAATTAAAAAAGGGGATTATGTTCTAATTGATTGGTGGGCGAAGAAAGATAAACCGGGAGCCGTCTATGCAGACTTTACGTGGGTAGGGTATGCCGGTAAGATAATTCCGGAGAAATACCGTCAAGTATTCGATATTGTAAAAGGATCCAGGGATGCTGCGGTTGAATATCTGAAAAGAGAATTATCCTCGGGCAGGAAAGTGCGCGGATGTGACGTTGATGATGTGACAAGGAAATATATCGAAGAGCGCGGCTATGGCAAATATTTCATTCACCGCACGGGGCATAATATTGGAGAAGAAGTGCACGGTAACGGCGCGCATATAGATAATTTTGAAACGATGGATGTCCGCGAGATAATTCCCGAAACCTGTTTTTCCATAGAACCAGGAATTTATCTGCCGGATGAATTTGGAGTTCGGCTCGAGATTGATGTATATATATCGAAGGATAAAGAAGTGATCTTACTTGGTGATACGTATCAGAAAGATATTGTGACGATAGATTGTTGAAGTAAATTGTTCCGCACAGTTATCGTTGTCAGCAGCAGACCGAATGTAGAAACAAGAGAGATCATCAATGGATCTAGGGATTAAGAACAGAATTGCACTCGTTGCAGCGTCGAGTAAAGGGCTTGGTAAAGCGGCCGCTTTATCACTTGCAAATGAGGGAGTCCATCTGGCGATATGTTCACGGAACGAGCGTTCCATCAGCGCAGCCGCGAATGATATTCGTAAAGCAACGGGGGGTAAAGTCTTCCCGATCGTCGGTGATGTTTCACGATCGGAAGATATTGAAAGAATTGTGAATGCCGTTCTTGCGGAATACGGAAGGATCGATATTCTTGTTAATAACGCTGGCGGCCCTCCGGCAGGGAAGATTACTTCGCTTCCCGACGGTGAATGGGAACATGGTTTCAACTTGACGTTGATGAGCATGCTCCGGCTGACCCGTGCCGTTCTGCCATTAATGGAAAGACAGATATGGGGAAGAGTGATCTCGATTGTTTCACTTGCCGCAAAACAACCGATCGACGATCTGTTGATCTCTTCCACCCTTCGTCCGGGAATTCTCGGACTATCAAAAGTGCTTGCCAATCAATACGGCCGGTTTAATATTACCGTCAATACCGTGTGTCCAGGATATATCCTGACGCAGCGGTTAGAGGACTTGAGCCGGTTACGATCTGCAGAGAAGAATATCTCGATGGAAGAGTATATTGCGGAAAGCGCAAAAAGCATACCGCTTGAGAGGTTAGGGAAACCTGAAGAATTGGGTGATGTTGTTGCTTTTCTTGCTTCTGACCGGGCAGCGTACATCAATGGAGCCAATATCATTGTCGACGGTGGACAGGCTAAGGGGATATTCTAACACAACAGATCCATGTATGCTGGATGACCGTTCCCAACGGATATATTGAAACTTAAACAACAAGAGTTCATCTCTTCAATTTGCAGACTTCGATCACTTCTTGTTCTTCAACAACCTCATCCAATGCACGATCTGTTTCTTCACCTCATTCGGGGCAGTACTTCCGGCAGATTTCTTATGTTCGATGGACGCATGAGGGTCAAGAAGTTCAAATACATCCTCCGAAAATTTGTGCGAGAACAAATGGAGATCTTTCAGTTTCAATTGAGAAAGTGAAGTTTGATGTTCAATGCAGTATCCAACGATCTTTCCGGTGATTGCATGTGCCTCACGGAACGGAACGCCCTGCTGAACAAGATAATCGGCAATCTCCGTAGCGGTCAGGAAATCGTTCTTGAGTTCCTCTTCGAAACGCATTTTGTCAAACTTTGTGTGAATGAAAACGTGTGTCATAATATAGACGCATTCACGAGTGGTACTGACAGCATCGAATAACGGTAGTTTATCTTCCTGCATATCTCGGTTGTATGCCAGGGGAAGACCTTTCATCATGGTGAGAATGTTCATCAGATCACCATATACCCTGCCGACCTTACCGCGCGTTAATTCCGCCATGTCAGGATTTTTTTTCTGCGGCATGATGCTGCTTCCGGTCGTATAGGCATCATCGATGCGGGCAAAATTAAACTCTTGCGAGGTCCACAGAACAAGTTCTTCCGACATTCTGCTTAAATGCATCATGATGCCGCTGCACACGGAGACAAATTCTATGATATAATCTCGGTCGGAAACGGCATCAATGCTGTTCTCAAGAACTCCGTCGAAGCCGAGTTTCTTAGCGACGATTGTCCTGTCAATCGGAAATGATGTCCCAGCCAAGGCTGCGGCACCCAGCGGCAAACGGTTCACCCTTTTATAGCAATCGGACAATCGTTCGTAATCACGCTCTAACATTGATACATACGCAAGAAGATGGTGCGACAGGAATATTGGTTGAGCCCTCTGCAGGTGAGTGTACCCAGGCATGATCGTTCCGAAATATTTTTCAGACTTGTATAGCAGTACGCGCTGAAAGTGTGCAACAAGTTTTTTCAATTCGATGATTGCACTGCGCAGGTACAACCGTTCATCTAATGCAATCTTATCATTGCGGCTCCTTCCGGTATGAAGTTTGCCACCTATCGGCCCTATTTTTTGAATAAGCCGTTGTTCGATCGCCATGTGGATATCTTCTTTGTCCCAGGAAAGATCGAGTTTGCCGGATTCGATCTCTGCATGGATTTCCTTCAATGCCGTCCGAATGCGTCGCGATTCTTCCGATGGAATGATCTTACAGGAGGCAAGCATTTCAACGTGAGCGATACTTCCCAGAATATCTTCATGATATAATGTTTTATCGAGATCGATGGAGGAGGAGAAGCGTAAAGCCGATTCGGACAATGCAGTTTTGAATCGTCCGCCCCAGAGTGATTTTGATTGTGGCATACTATACTCCAAAAAAATAATTCAATGTTAGGCAAGAATGTCTGCGCTATAATACCATGGCTTGAATATACAAAAAAAAACCTGACTGTAGCAGTCAGGTTTTTATACTGCATTCAACAGTAATGTTACTCTCTTACAACCCACACTTTCACTTTTGCAGCTACCTTTGAATGTAACTTCACCGGTACTTCAAAAATGCCGAGTGTTTTGATCGGTTCTTCCAGTTCAATAATGCGCTTATCGATGGTAAAACCTTTCTCGTTGAGCGAATCAGCGATCATTTGCGATGTAACTGCGCCGAAGAGTTTGTCGTCTTCGCCGACCTTCATCGTAATAGTCAATGAGACACTGCCGAGTTGTGCTGCGAGTTTTTCGGAATCCTGAACAACTTTTTCCTCTTTGCGGGCAAGTTGTTTCTTCTCCTGCTCGAGTGCTTTCAGGTTTCCTTCGGTTGCGCGGAATGCAATGCTTCTCGGAATGAGATAGTTGCGGGCGAAACCGTCTTTCACAACAACAACATCGCCGATGTTGCCGAGTTTGTTATAATTTTGACGTAAAATGACTTTCATATTCTCAGACCTCTTTCAATTACTTAATAGCTTCAGATGTGAAGGGAAGAAGCGCAATGTGACGAGCGCGTTTAATTGCCTGCACAAGTTGACGTTGATATTTCGCACTGGTGCCGGTGATGCGTTTTGGAATGATCTTCCCTTGTTCATTGATGAATTTCCGGAGCAGTTTTTCATCTTTGAAATCGATGTAGATCGTTCCCGCTGCCGTAAAACGGCATGTGCGTTTTTTCTTCTGCACATCCTTTTTGGCATCTCTTCGGTTGTCGCCGCGATTTCCGTCTTTGCGGAATCCGCCGCCATCACGTCTGTTGTTGTCGAATGATGATTCTCTTCTCATGCGGTCGCTCCTTTGCTGACTTCTTTTGCTGCTTCTTTCGCAGCTTCTTTTGCCGCTTCTTTTGCTTCTTCAACGACAATTTGATCGCTGATCGGCGTTTTTTGCCCGACTTCTTTTGCTTTCAGGGCCTTCTTATTCAATTCCACCGTCAGGAAACGGATGATATTCTCGTTAAGAAGATACAGTCGTTCCAGTTTTGCGATGACATCGCCCGGCGCTTTGAATTCGTACAGGCAATAAAAGCCATTGTTTTTCTTTTTAATGGCGTAGGCGAGGCGGCGTCGGCCCCATTTTTCGAGAGCACGCATTTCGCCGTTGTTCTTAATGATGAAGTCTTTTACCTTCTCAATTTCAGTCTCGATCTGTGCATCTTCGAGCGCTGCATTGATGATGATAATAGATTCATAGATCCTTGTTTGGTATTGCATTAACATCCTCCTTTGGACATTTGACCCCATCTCACATAAACGCAGCGGATGGAGTAGGTTGTTGTATCAGTTTTTTCTAAAAACTTATTCCGCATTTGCGGAACTGAAAAAATTTCTATTGTAATGACTCATTGTCTTCTGTATGTCCGTTTGAATCCAGCTTAAACATGCATCATGTGCATGCTGGAACAAACGGGGAAGCAGTTTCTCTTCTTCAACGGCAAACGGTGAAAGCACATATTCTGCCATCAACTCATGCGTATGATCACCCGGCAGCGAGGTGCCGCCGACGCCGATTCTCAACCTCGGAACAAGATCGCTTTGCAGTTGATAAATAACCGATGCTAATCCGTTATGCCCGCCGTCGCTCCCTTTTGGTCTCAATCGTAGTGTACCGAACGGCAGCTGAAAATCGTCGAACATAATCAGGAAATCCTCGAAACTGACAGCATGTTTTTGATGGATTTCCCTTACTGCTTCACCGCTGTTGTTCATGTACGTCTGCGGCATCAGAAGCAGCAGCGGCGTATCACCAACGATCGTATGGTAGCATTCGTATAACTCAGTGCTTTCAAAATGCCGGGCACCAAGTTTACCGATCAAAAATTCCATGGTCAGGAAACCGATATTGTGCCGAGTAAACCGATACCGGCTTCCGGGATTTCCTAAACCGACGATGCATTTCATGATCTACGGCCTCGTAGAAGAGAAACTTCTTTATCAAAGAACAATTGATCCAACTATTTTTTTGCCGGTGCTGCAGCTGCTTCGCCTTCAGCGGGTTTCTTACCCTTTGCGATAACTTCAGGTTCCGCCGAAGCCGCTGTTGTCACTGCTGCCGCATCTGCTGCCACTGCTGTCGCAGGCGTCTCTTCTTTAATGATCGTCGGCGGCACAACAGCAACTACTGCTGCTGATTCATTGTCGAGGACCTTCACATTTTCAATTTTGATGTCTCGGATGTGAATGGAATCATTCATTCCAAGATCCGATACATCCAGACCGATGTGTTCCGGAATATATTTCGGCAGGCACGATACGCGCACTTTGTGCATGATAAATTGCAGCGTTCCGCCGTCTTTAACACCCTTCGGACTGCCCGTCAAAACCACGGGAACCTGAACGGTCAGCTCTTCGTTATCCTTTACGCCCTGGAGATCGAAATGTACCGGACGATCGGTGAGCGGATCGAACTGGACATCGCGGAGGATACAGGTCTTTGTCACACCGTTATCAAGTTTGAGGCTGATCAGATGTGTGTTGGTCGTATAGATCAGCGGTTTCATTGCGATTGGTGTCGCCGTGATGTTGATGTTCTCTTCGCCGCGGGAATAATAGACGCCCGGAATCAACTCTGCATAGCGAAGGCGATTCGCTGCTTTACCGGTTTCGGTGCGCATAACTGCATTCAATACTACTTCTGACATTACGTTTCTCCTTACATGAAAACAATAAATTAATTAATTATCCAAACTTTTGTCTTTGTCGACATCGAACAGCGAACTGATCGATTTATTATGGAAGCAGCGTTCGATTGCTTCCGCAAAGACCTGTGAAACCGACATCACTTCAATCTTCGGCGATTCGATGCTCAGCGGGATCGTATCGCAAACAATAATTTTTTCTACATCGCTTGCATTAATCCTTTCCAGTGCTCTGCCGGAAAGTAGCGGATGTGTGCAGGCACCGTATACGGATTTTGCGCCGGCTTTCTTCAATTCGGCAACGGCGTTTGTAAATGTTCCGGCCGTATCGATCAGATCATCCACAATAAGAACATTTCTTCCCTCTACATCACCGACAATATTCATCACCTCAACAACATTCGGAGCAGGGCGCCGTTTATCGATCAACACAAGGTCCGCTTCCAGCCGCTTTGCATAAGCACGTGCCATTTTAATGCCGCCGACATCCGGTGAAACGACGGTCAGATTCGGGATCTTTTGCTTTCGTAAGTGTTCCACAAAGACCACTGACGAATACAAATGATCCACCGGGATATCGAAGAATCCCTGGATCTGAGGAGCATGAAGATCCATACAGATCACCCGATCAGCGCCGGAAGTAGTGATAAGATTCGCAACAAGTTTTGATGTGATCGCAACCCGGGGCTGATCTTTTCTATCCTGCCGTGCGTACCCAAAATAGGGGATGACGACATTTACTTTTCTTGCTGAAGCGCGCTTTGCCGCGTCCACCGTTATCAGCAATTCCAGCAGATTATCAGCCGGTGGTACCGTTGTTTGAATGATAAAAACATCGGCACCGCGCACATTGTCAATGAACTTCACCCAAATTTCACCGTCACTGAAATTTTGAATTTCCAATTTGCCGAGCGGCTCACCAAGATGATGAGCGATTTTTTCAGCCAGCAGACGATTTGCACGTCCGGAGAACAATTTCAGTTGCGGCATAAATATTGGCGGCTTTAACGTTGGTTAAAGTGTATTTTAGTTAACAAAAATAACAAAATTTCAGGCGAGAGTCAATGTTTGTTCACCGTAAACTTGAGCAGTAAACTGTATTGACATTCCACCGATGATTGGGTATTTTAACACGTTTTATGGCCGATATTTCCGAAAAACAATTTACTGTGATCACCTCTACCGGTGTTCCATTGCGTGGCGACATCCGGTGGGATGGTGAAGCAACGGAACGTCAAAAAAGCAATCTTCCTATCGTCATTGTCTGTCATGGGTTCAAAGCTTTCAAGGATTGGGGCCCGTTTCCAGCGATCGGAAGATATTTTGCCAGTCACGGCTTTGTTTCCATCGTGCTCAATTTTTCACACAACGGAATCGGTGAAGAACCGAGGAAATTTGTTGAACACGAAAGATTTGCCGGAAACACAATCTCGCTGGAGATTGATGATCTAAAAGAGTTATTGAACGAGATCGACGGCGATTGTTTCGGATTACCGTTTCTGGACCGATCGAACATTGCGTTGGTTGGGCATTCGCGGGGCGGCGCTGTCTCATTGATCGCCGCACATGAAGATGAACGAATACGGGCTGTTGCCGCCTGGTCCACGATAGATCATTTCAACCGGTACACGGATGAGCAGAAGAGGAGATGGAGAGAAAAAGGATATGTTCAGCTGCATTCGGTGAGCAGTCACAAAATATTCTGCATATCAACGGCGTTGCTGGACGATGTTGAAAACAATGCGGAGCGTCTGAACATCGTGAAAGCTGTTGAAGCGCTGAGGAAACCTCTGCTGATCGTTCATGGTACCGCTGATATTCCCGTGAAGATCGAAGAGGCAGAGAGATTATTTGCTGTATCCGATAAAAAGTTGACACAATTTGTGAGGCTGGACGGTGCCGGTCATATGTACGGTGCAAAGCATCCATACAAAGAAGAAAGCCAGACATTGAATCACGTTCTGGATATTACTACACGCTGGTTACAAACACATTTACTCAGGGAGGTTTAATGGAAGTAATTCGAAAGAAGTTCGTTATTGATTCACTGCATTTGCATTCATCGACACTTGCTCAGGCGGGTTGGATATCTTTGTTCGCTGCCTTCACCGCAATTGGTGCGCAGATAGAAATTCCTCACGCACCGATACCATTCACGATGCAGACATTCTTTGTGCTGTTGTCCGGGGCATTTCTCGGTGCACGAAACGGTTTCATGGCACAGGTTCTGTACATCGCAGCCGGTGCGATCGGTCTACCGGTCTTTTCCGGGGCATCATTCGGATTAGTGAGATTATTCGGCTTGACCGGTGGATACTTGATGGCATTTCCTTTTGCAGCGGCGTTGATCGGTTATCTTGTCAGTATCCGTCAAGGGTATCTGTGGACCGTGTTCGCAATGTTCCTGGGACTGACGGGAATATTCACTCTTGGATCGCTTTATCTGAATGTCGTTGCACTCCACGATCTGAACCAGGCAATTCTTAGCGGATTCCTGATCTTCTCATGGTGGGATATTTTGAAATTAACAGCAGCGGCAGCGATCTATACCGAATTTTCCAAACGGTATAAAAAATTGCCGGCGTAATGTCTGTAATAAAAAATCCTCTCAAC